>NZ_JAMYRN010000014.1:0-162509 GCF_040321435.1 Mesorhizobium sp. M0410 | reverse complement strand
CCGACACCGCCAAACTGTCCGCGACTTAATGAAACAGCTGTCCGCGACTTAGCGGAATCACTGTCCGGCTTTTGCGAAATGCGCAGCTGGTGCGATGGAGGACCACTGCTGGCGAAACCTTACGATCACACGCTGCTTGTCAATTGATCAACCGCCTGCTCAGCACGCGGGAGCGTCTTCGAGATAGGGGAGCCGCTTGAGAGCAGTGACTAACGAGCCGGAGGAGTGTGCCCGGCACGAGTAGGGGGTCGGGCGGAGCATCGTGCCGGGCCTGGGCAATCCCCAGCAAGCGTCGGCTCCATGCGCCTATCTCAAAAGGTGACCGTCACAACGACAATATCCGTATAGGTGCCGGACGGCGGCGTCGACCATCCGCACCGCTATTTGAGACTGTAGTGCACCCTGCCAGAGATATGCTCGATATCAAAGGCCCGATGGCCAATGCGTTGCTTGCGAATGATCGCTGAATGCCAACCTGATTCTGTTTCATACCCGTCACCTCAACTGACAATAGTGCAGGCTAGATGGGGATACGGCGCGAAACAAGGGAGCGCCTCTTCTTTGGTTCGGCCGATCGCTTCTAGTCAGCAGCCGCGGGCCAGCCGCATCGCCTGCAAAGCCAAATCGTACGTGATAGGCTGATCGCGCAGCCATGGTCCGAACTCGCCATGAGGCACTGACGCCTTGACCGCGAGCATCCTCTTGCCGAGTGCGATCAGTTCCTCGCGGCTGCGCTGGCGCTTGGTGAAGCCCTGCCGGCCCTTTTCAGCCTCGCTGGCGTCCGCCTTGGCCATCCGGGACCGAATAGTCTCCTTTGCGTTAGCGAGCTCTCCCGGAGGCGCCGGTAAGGATCCCAGCTAGCGCATGCCCCTGTTGAACGCGGCCGCGCAGCTCATTGACGATCGCCATGTATGCGCCGAGCGGGATCGCGTCGAAAACCTCGAGCACGGCGGCCATGCCCTGCTCCACTAGGTCCGGACCGGCCAGCAGCAAGTCAGAGACGGCCGTCAGGCTGCTTTCTTCGGTGAGCGCGTGGTTCGCCGCGGCCCTCAGCCAGGACACACAGGACCAACCGTGCATGCTCAGCGCCATGATTGTCGATCAGCCGGCGCATGGAGCCGACGGCGCGCGTCTGGCCTTCCTTTCGGATAGCGGCCCTTGGGGACGATCTCTACGTGGAATTCGCCACAGAGCGCGTCAACTCGCGGGTCGACGTAGAGTGCAGATCCGCGGCTCCAGCCTTCTCGCGCAAGCATTCGGCGTCTCCGCATGATCGACGCACGATGTTTGCACAAATGTAATGGCCGCTGCAAGAGTGATGCACGATGGACAGTGGTGGGGCACGCGTTGACGAGATGTCAAGCAGTCAGGATTTTCGCTTCCTTGGCGGCGTTGAGAAATGCCACGCGCGCTACCTCCGGTGCGCTGCCGCCGCCGAGCACCTTCATGCACGCCATGCGAGCCTGGATGCGGCGCCCGGTTTCTCCAATGGGCCAGCGGTAAAGCAGCATTTCGGCGGCTTCGCGGGTGCTCGAAACACTGACTTTGCCCGAGGACAGCAAAACGGTCACGGGCTCTTCGAACGTGCCGACGTCTCGTTCGCAGGTCATATGCTGGTCTCCTTTCGCAATCTCCCCAAGACCTTACGGGTGAACCATCCGTTCCGTTGCGTCACGTTTGGCCCGGTGGGCGAACATTCTGTGAGGATGGGACCTCGTCCAGAGCGCGGGCTTGATCGCTCAGACTAGACTCGCCAACCCGTTGCGGTCCTCAAATGGCGAGAACCGTCCTTATCGTTACGAGCCCGCTATGCCTTGGTCAGTTGCCGGCGCTGATATCGGAAACGAAGCGCGGAAGGGCACTCTGCCGCCCAGAGTAACCGGCCTGCACGGTGAAGACGAGAAGGACGCTCTTCCAAGCGCGGAGTTCGAATCCTCCCTCACCGCCATAAGTCATTGTTTACATCAATAAAAATACAAGAATAGGTTGGGCGTCCGCCATAAAGCCCGGCTACCGAAAACGGGTATTCGCGGCACGTCAGCTTACGACACAAATATGCGGGGTTGATGGTTCGACCTGGGGGATGGCAGAGATCAACTTCGGCCTCGCTAAGCGAAGTCGTGGGGTTCATGCGACAGCGGAATCAGGATACGCGACGAGCACCCCGTGCCGGGTCAACCTCGCCGTCGGGAAGTACCGATCGGTGCGGAACCAAGCGGATTCACGCTTGTCGGCAGCGGACGCCGGCGGTGGCGGTCAGCACCCGAGCAGGCTCCTCATTAGCGAGACAAACGTCCAGAGCGGAGGCCAATCTTGGCACGCGACCGCGCCATCCTGAACGACCGCTCTCCTCGGCTTAGTCAAGCATACCTGCGGAATGAAGCGCCTGGCCTGTGACAAATGAATCTCTGCTGGACCGCCGATGATATGGGGAGCCGCTCGCAAATCGCGCCCTACGCGCGGGTTGATCGGCGCTAACTGTGACGGCGGTGGTCACCGTGGCTCGAGTGTCAGCAGATGTGGTAAGGTTGAGTGTCGGCGAGTAGCAGAGGTCCAGCAACAATGACTTTGAGGCGAACCAGAGCTTACGGCGCATCCGGCTTGGTTCTAGCGGTTTGCACTGTGTTTGCTTGGCAGAACGCCACTGCCGCTCAAAATTGCGACGCAGCCGCGACGCCTGGCGTCAATTGGCACGAGTGTGACAAGAAGCTTCTCATCCTAGAAGGACAGGACCTGAGCGGGGCGAACCTGTTCGGTGTTGATTTCACTTCGACCGACCTCAGGAACAGCAATCTCGTTGCCGCAAATCTTGAGAAGGCAACGCTTGTGCGTGCTTCCCTGGCCGACTCGACCGCCAAAGGCGCCCGGTTCGACAGAATCGAGGCCTACAGGACCGACTTCAGCCGTATGGACGCGCAGGGCGCTGTGTTTGCGAGCGCGGAAATACAGCGCTCGAATTTCCAGGACGCCAATCTGACCAATGTTGATTTCACAAAGGCAGAATTGGGGCGTGCGCAGTTCCATGACGCCGATATCAGCGGCAGCCGCTTCTCGTTTGCCAATCTCGCACGGGCGGACTTCCGGGGAGCGACGTTCACCGCGCCGATAGACTTTGACCGCGCCTTTTTCTTTCTGACCCGTATCGAGGGCGTCGACCTTTCCAATTCGGTGGGTCTGTCCCAGTGGCAGCTCAACATGGCTTGCGGAGACGCCCGGACCGAGTTGCCTTCTGGCTTGACGAGGCCTGAAGATTGGCCCTGTCAATTCCAGCAGGAATAGTTGTCGGCAAGCGAACTGCGGCAATGCTGCGCCCGACAGGATGAAACTGAGAACCCCTATGTCATCGTTTGCGCTATATAACTTTTGCGACAGCCGGGAGCGGATGAATGGAATCGGGCCGTATTTCTCCCACTACCCACGCGGTCCGAGGCGGCAGAAATGGGGCCGAGCAGACCGTCCGCTGCTAGGGTACCCAGCACGCGAGCGGACATGCGAGAGCTCGGTGCGAAGGTCCGGGATCAGGCCCATTGCGGACGTACGTGTTGGTTCGCCTGTTGGCGCTGAAGCGCCCATTTGGGCCGCTAGCCGCAAATGTGCGGCGGCTCAAAAAAGCCGATTGTCATGCGCCAGCGGAACGCTGTGACAAGCGAACACCAGCGCCGCCACCGTTCTCTGGAATGAATTCGATCCCGGCCGCTTCAGGCTCGCTGGGATGCAGCTGCCGAGGAGGCTGGTTACACCGCCGCGCTCAAGGCCGAGTGCGAGGCTGGCGACCGGGCACAGGATCTGCTGGAAGCGTTCTCAACGACCCCCGCTACGACTCTCGCCGGTGTGGCGGGCAAGCTCGATGCCGTGTTGCGCGAGGGCGAAGCCTGGGAGGAATGCTCCGTGTTCCCTTGGCCGCAAATCCGCTCGGCGCTCAGCGATCTGGTGCTCATCGCCGAGCAGACGATGCCGGAACAGTTCATTCGCGGCGAGCAGCGTCGCAAGCTCGGCAAGCGGCGGGCTGGCTGCTGTTTCCGCGCCTGAAAGACGAAGAAGGAGGCGAGCTATGAAGCCCATCCAACCCAACTTCCGGCTTCAGCCGAGAACCCCTCAACTTGCGCGAAGCGTCTGCCTCACGTCACCCTTCAACCGCCAGGAATTGCCAGCACAGAGCACTCTTGCGGCATCTCACCATCCGGCGGTGAGCGATCCCGATCTGCTGGATGCCTTCAACCGCGATGCCGCCGTGCACAAATGGACCGTGGCCTGAAGCTGCAGAGGCAGCGACAGCCCTGTGGGGAAAGACAGCCGCAACCGCAATCGCCTGGGGCGCCGTGTCGGCGCGTTGCGACGGGCGGACACAGGAGTATCGATTCTGGTTTCGGGTATTCGCCCATCTTCAAGCGGGTTCGCCCAATGCCGTGGCGGAAGCAGCGTCCGGCAAGGCTCGTCCAGACTCTTCCCGATAGATGGGGAGATTATGTCCGGCAAGAGAACTGCCCGCTAGTCGAGACGAAGCCGGACCGAAGCCAGCCCGTCAAGGCCAGAGCCGCTTCGCGGTGGCGCGTGCCGCGCCAGCCTTGACCGGCAGTTTTCGGCCCGGCGGACGCTTTGGACGCAGGCAAGCCTCCGGCACGAGCGATGCCGCTCCAACCCTCAGGGTGCACTACTCCGGCAGTTCGTCGCCCTTGATCGGCACCTTCCCTTTGCCGGCCCGCTTCAGGATGTCCAGCGCCTTGGGGATGTCGGCACGGGCAGCGCGTTCCTGAAAGTAGCTTTCCGTGCGCAGCGCCGAAAGCTTCTCGGCGACTGCCACATTGATGAACTGATTGAGCGGCACGCCTTCGCTCTCCGCCACCTTGCGCGCTTCATCGAGAAGCGAGAGCTGAAGCCGCAGTGCGAAATTGCTTCTCCTCATGTCTTTCTCTCCAATCGTCTCAGCGCCTCACCAGGCGACAGGACCATGATACCGAAGCGCTCGGCCACCTTGCCGAAGTCGCGTAGGTTGAACGTCACTATAGCATCCGCCCGTCCGTTGACCGCCGCTTCCAGCACCATGTCGTCGTCCGGGTCGCGAACGGCGGGTCGCCAGAGGAAGACAAGGCGAACGGGCTCGGCGACGGCCGCCACGGCATCTAGCAACGCGTTCACATCCTCAGCCGACAGGCCGGAAGCCTCAAGGTGCTCGGGCCTTGTCATGACCGCCTGGTACTCGATCATCAACGTCACCGAAGCGATGAGCGTCAGCCGGCGTTCCAAAGCCGCCACCAACAGTTGGCGCGAGGCTCCAGCGTCACTTCGGATCGCCGCCACCATGGTCGCCGTATCGAGAAGCAGTCTCATGCAAGCATATTGGATATCGCGTGCGATATTGCAATAGGCTCAAGCTTTGACAATTTGGCTTGGTTTCGGAATTCCCAAATCGCAGCGCGCAAGTATTTGCACGCCACCGTACGGACCGCGCTGCAACTGAACTTGTCTTGCCGATCATCACGCCGCTCAATGCCCTTGATCTACACAGAAGAGCGAGCATGCCATGGTGGACGAGGCCAAACCTGGGAACGACAGCGCAAGCCATGATTACAGTGCTGACACGTCGGCACCAGACATGGCTGAACGAGCCGTCCTGTCGATCGCCCGTTTGTTGGGTCGGCGGGTTGCTCGGGAGCATTTCGAGGAATTGCCGGCGGCCAACGACAACAAAGTTCATCCTCCTGAGAAAGCACCGTCAGAAGGGGAGGGTGGGGATGGCGGCGGCGGACATTAGCAACAGAGGCATAGGAGCGGTCCATGACCCGTGTCGCGCTGTATGCTCGTTACTCATCCGACAACCAGCGCGAAGCCTCTATCGAGGATCAGCTGCGGCTTTGCCGAGAGCTCGCGGCCAGGGAGAAGTGGACTGTCGTTGGAACCTATGCCGATGCCGCCCTATCCGGCTCAAGCATCATCCGTCGACCAGACATCCAGCGGCTTCCCGCCGATGCTCAAAGCGGGCAATTTGAGATCGTTCTAACCGAGGCACTCGATCGCTTGTCACGCGACCAGGAAGACGTAGCCGGCCTCTTCAAGCGGCTGCGCTTTGCCGGTGTCAAGATCGTCACTCTCTCTGAGGGCGCCGTGGACGAACTGCACGTGGGCCTGAAAGGAACGATGAACGCGTTGTTCCTACGCGACCTAGCCGCCAAGATCAGGCGGGGCCAAAGCGGCCGCATATTGAACGGCTACAACGCCGGCGGCCTCTCCTACGGCTATCGCGTGGTCAAAAAACTCGATGAACGCGGCGAACCGATCCGCGGTCTGCGCGAGATCGATGAGGATCAAGCCGAGGTCGTGCGTCGGATTTTTCGGGAATTCGCGGCTGGTCAATCGGCGGGTACGATAGCTGCAGGCCTCAACAGGGAAGGTATCCCATCACCCTTTGGGGGTGCGTGGGGCGCCTCGACCATCAATGGCAATCTCAAGCGGAGAAGCGGCTTTCTCTACAACGAAGCCTATATCGGGCTGCTCGTCTTCAATCGTCTTCAAATGCGCAAGGATCCCGAGACTAGGAAGCGCATCTCGCGGCCGAATCTGCCGGAAACCTGGCAGGTCGTTGAAGTGCCGCATCTGCGTATCATCGACGATGAGCTATGGGATGCAGTGCAAGCCCGCAAGAAGCTTTATGGAGGCATGAAACTCCATCACCGCCGACGGCCGAAGCACATGTTCTCGGGGCTCGTGCGGTGCGGCTGCTGTGGCGCTTCCTATACGGTGAAGAACAGGAACCAGCTTGCTTGTGCCGCGCACCGTGAGAAAGGCACTTGTACCAATAACAGAACGATCCGTGTTGGCGAGCTTGAGAAGCGTGTGCTGGAAGGCATCCAGCGGCGCTTGCTGGCGCCAGATGCCATTGCGGGCTTCCTTGCTGAATATCATGCTGAGCATAAGCGACTGAACGCCATGAACCGCGAGCGGCAAAGGGAAGTCGAAAGGCGGCATGCCGGCATCGACAGGCAGATCGCTAACATCGTCGATGCCATCGCTGAAGGTGTCGCGACGACCAGCATGAAATCGAAGCTACTGGACCTCGAGCGCGAAAAGGAGACTCTAGCCCGAGAGCTTCAGGCGATGGCGGCCGCGGAAAGCATTGTGGAGTTTCATCCGGCTGCGGTAACGGTTTACCGTCGGCAAGTATCCGAGCTCCAGGACGCGTTGCAATCCGACGAGTGTGAGCGGCACGAGGCGGCGAGGATCATCCGCTCACTGGTCACGGGGATCGAGATCATTCCGACGGAGGGTAGGGGACAGGTTGAGCTGAAAGTTCGCGGTGCGCTGGCGGAGCTTCTCAACCTGCCAAATCGTAAACCAGGAACAGCGCCTAGCGCTGCAGTGATGGTACCGGGAGAGCGCTGCCGCCTTCCCCACACTCATCGAACTCCCAGTTCCAATTTCGCTGCTGCGGCTGAGCGAGGCGCGCTATCCTAATTGCGGCCTGGCGGGTGACGGCATGGGGCCCAGAAGCCGACGTTCACGAAAGTGAAGTCAAGTTTGGACAGCCCCATCAATTTCCAATGCGATACGCATCAGCTGCTCGATAAAGTCGCTAACTACTCTCGATGGACGTCGGTTGGGTGGCAACAACAGAAGGGTTCGGAAGGAGATTCCCGGGAGAAATGGACGGAGGCTGAGGTTTCCGTTGAGATAGGGAAGGGCAGTTAAAGGATTGACCATTCCGCATCCAAGCCCCGCATTGACCATCGAGCAGATGGTGGTGGAATAGGGGGTTTCTAGAACCACTTTGGGCTTGATGCCGTGATCAGCGAAGATGGCCTCTGCTTCCCGTCTCGTAGTGTCCTCCGGAGCCAACGCGATGAAGGCCTGCCCATGGAGATCGGCGGGACGGATCACTTCCCTCTCCTCTAGCGGATGGCCCTTGGGCATGGCGATCGCGACCCGGTAGTTCCGGAATGGGTGGGCTTCGACGCCCGCAAGATCGATCTCGTCCGCCGCCAGGCCGACGTCGAACTGGCCGGAGGCGACGAGTTCTTTGACTTCCGAGGATAGCCTTGCCTGAAAGGTGATCGCAACGTCAGGGTGACGGTGTTGAAATGCCTTTAATGCCTTTGGCATTACATTCGTACTTAATGCGGAGAGACTTGCGATCCGGATTTCCCCCGAACCGAAGTCGCGAATCCGCGCCGCGGCCCCTTTCAAATGGATGAGGCCGGAGAATGAGGTCTCCACTTCCCTGAAAAACAGGTTGCCTTCTGCCGTCGGCGACATCCGTCCTTTGATGCGGTGGAAGAGCGCGAAACCGATGTCGCGCTCCAGTTCTTGGACGGCCTTGCTCACCGCAGGTTGTGAGATGCGTAGTATCTCCGCGGCGCGTGAGGCGGTTCCAATCGTCATCACGGCGTGGAAGACCTCGATCTGGCGAAGATTCATGGCGCACCTATAACCTGAGAGAATAGCACATCCCGATCTTGATATTGGACGGAATAGGTTTTGTCATGCTGTAACTGTCTCCAACACATGAGGAGCAAGCATGAACGATCTCACCCAATGCGTTGTGACCCCCAAAGTCAAAACAGACGGCTTCGAGGCTCTGGGTGCAGCCGTCCATCGGGCTTCGACGATCGTATTCGCGGATGCCGCAGCCTACGCCACTCGCGGCCAGCGAGGGCCTGACGGCTATTCCTACGGCCTCTACGGCACCCCGACGACGCGTACACTGGAGCAAAAGATCACTCAGCTCGAGCAGGGTCACCGGACGCTTCTCGCGCCATCGGGCCAGGCCGCAAACGCAATCGCAATGCTCGCCGTCCTCAATGCCGGAGACAAGGTACTGGTGGCGGACACGGCCTATCCCCCGGTCCGTGATTTTGTGAACACCGATCTGGCAAAGTTTGGCGTCCGAGCGGAGTACTACGATCCCACTTCGCCCGAGGGGCTCGAACGTCGGATCAACGGGAACACGAAACTGGTGTGGTGCGAGTCCCCCGGTTCGACGACCATGGAAGTCCAGGATCTGCCGCGGATTGCCGAGATCGCGCATCGGCACGGCGCGCTCGTCGGATTCGACAACACCTGGGCGACCCCTCTTAACTTCAAGCCCCTCGTACATGGGGCCGACATCGTGACCGAAGCGCTCACCAAATATATCTCGGGCCATTCCGACGTGCTGATGGGATCGATCACGGTGGCTTCCGAGCAGCTTTTCAACGCGCTCAAGGCGACTATGGGGCGCGCCGGGATCGGCGTTTCCCCCGACGACGCCTCTTTGGTGTTGCGGGGCATGGAGACTCTTGGCGTGCGAATGAAACACGCGCACGACGGCGCGACGGCGATGATCAACTGGTTCCGCGGCCACCCAGCCGTCGAGCGTGTGCTCTACCCCGCCCTGCCGTCTTGTCCCGGGCACGAATTCTGGAAGCGCGACTTCCTCGGCGCGAGCGGAGTGTTCAGCGTGGAATTGGTTCCCGAAGCACTGCTGCACGTGCCGGAGGCCCTCAATACGCTAGAGACGTTCGCCATCGGCGCCTCGTGGGGTGGGACACGCAGCCTCGTTGCCCCCATGCCCGTGAAGAGCAACCGCTCCGCGACGACCTGGAGTGGGCAGGACCTCCTTCTGCGGTTCAGCGTGGGGTTGGAATCGCACGACGATCTCATGGCCGATCTCGAGAAAATGTTGGCCCAAATCCAAGCACGGATCGACGACGAGCGGTTCGGCAAAGAAAACATCCGGCAATCAATGCTGTGAGTGAACACAAAAAGGGGAATGACAATGAACAACAACAACGAAT
The DNA here is from genome assembly GCF_040321435.1 of Mesorhizobium sp. M0410. Lineage (NCBI taxonomy): Bacteria > Pseudomonadati > Pseudomonadota > Alphaproteobacteria > Hyphomicrobiales > Phyllobacteriaceae > Mesorhizobium > Mesorhizobium sp. M0410. The sequence goes on along the minus strand of NZ_JAMYRN010000014.1, from coordinate 152,742 downwards.
TCATGCGAATAGACAGGCGCTCCTTCCTGGCGGGCGTCTCAAAACTGCTGGGAGTTTCGGCGCTATCCTCCATCCTGCCGTCAATCGTTGCGGCATCAGAGGTTAAGGACACGCTTCGCATCGCGATCGCCAAGCCCGCCGGGGATATCAATCCTCACAAATACACCGGCCTGTGGGGCGTTCAGGACCTCGTTTTCGAGCCGCTGGTTAAATACGGCCATGACGGTAAGATCGAGCCAGGGCTGGCGACCGAATGGTCGGTCGAAGACGGGGGCAGGCTGCTTAAGCTCACGTTGCGCAAGGGCGTGACTTTCCACGACGGCACTCCGTTCGACGCCGCGGCGGTGGAATGGAACCTGAAGAGGTGGATCGGACTCGAAGCGAACAACTGGATGAATTCGTCCCGGCTTTACGCCGGAACGGACATCGTCGACGACGATCACGTCAACGTCCGGTTCAAGGAACCGGTCCTCGGCCTGCTCCAGGAGTTCGCTTACGTCCGGCCAGTCAGGCTCCTCAGCCCCAAGTCGGTCTCTGGGGACGGTAGCTATAAGGCACCCGTCGGCACGGGACCGTGGCATCAAGCGACTGCCGGGAATGAGGGCAGTGCCTTCGAGCGCTTCGACGCCTACTGGGGTGACAAACCCTCTTTCAAATATCTTGAGGTAAAAGTCCTTCCGGACTCGCGCGGCCGCATGGCAGCGTTGCGCGCGGGCGACGTGGATCTGATCGGCGGAGCGTTTGTGTCGCCTTTGACCGCAACGGAAGCAGAGACGCTGAAGGGAGCGGGCATCGACGTCGTCATCGATCCCGGCACCACCACAATGATTATGGCCTTCAACACTTCCCGCGTCGAAGCGCTGAGGGACCCGAAAGTCCGCAAGGCGATCAACCTCGGCATCGACCGGGCTGCGATCTCGCAAGTGCTTTACCGCGGTCTGGCGACCTCCACTGGCAACCTGTTCTCCGAAACCGTTCCGTATTCGGGGAAGCGCTTCGATGTGCCTAGGCGGGATACCGAGACCGCAAAGTCGCTGCTCGAGGAGGCAGGCTGGGTCGGGGGGCCTGTCAGGCAGAAGGACGGCAAGGACCTTGCCATTGAACTGGTCGTTAGCGAGGAGCAAGTACCGGGGTCCCGATCCGTCGCGGTAGTGATCCAGTCCGAGCTCCAGGAGATTGGCGTCACGCTCACGATCCGCTCGGTGGATCATGCGTCGCGGCACAGCGACATTCCGGAGCGCAAGTTCGATCTCGCTTTCTTCCAGACGTTCGGCGCGCCATACGAACCTTTCGGGACTGTGGTGGGCCTGTTCCTATCCACCTATGACAACGGCGTGGACGGCAAGCTCTTCATCGACCCCGAGCACCTCGATCCGTTGGTGCTCGCCGCGATGTCCGCGCCCGAAGGCGAGATGGAAGCAGCTCTACAGAAGGTCTATGACTGGCTGCACGACAACGACGCCATCGCGCCGCTGCTCTTCGTTCCGGGCATATGGGCGCATGCCGCTCGGGTGAAGGGCTTCCAGAGCCCCGCGACCGAGTACGACATGCCCTACGAGAATATCACACTGGCGGAGTAGGATACGGCCGTGTTCGCCTTCATCGCTAAAAGGGCCCGCAACGCAGTCTTGTTGCTGTTTCTGGCGTCCGTTCTATGCTTCGCGCTCGTGGTATCCGCTCCGGGCAACGTGGCGATACTCATCGCCGAGCTGCGGACGCCGACGGCCACCAAAGCCGATATCGCCAAGGTCGAGGAGGAATTGGGGCTCAACAAGCCGCTTCTCGAACGCTACGGCTTCTGGCTGAACGGAGCGATCCACGGCGACTTCGGCATTTCCTACAAGACGGGCGAGGCGGTCGGCGCGTCCCTCAAGAGCCGCCTTGCCGCGACCGCCACCCTCGTTGCGGGCGGAGCGGTCGTGGCTTTCTTGCTGAGCCTGTTCGTCGGCTTCGTAGGCGCGCTCTGGGCACATAGGGCGCCAGACGTGGTCACCCGAGGGAGCGCTCTTCTGGGCGCTTCGACTCCGTCCTTCTTCGTCGGAGCACTGCTGGTCTACGCCTTTTCGGTCACGTGGCACGTCTTTCCGACCTTCGGGTTTGCCGGACCCGTCAGTTGGGTGCTTCCATGGCTCACTCTGGGATTTCTTCCCGCAGCAGTTCTGAGCCGCGTCGTCCGAGTTGGCTTCGAGGAGGCGATGGCCAAACCCTATGTCCTAACGGCCATGAGCAAAGGACTGTCAAGGACGAGTATTCTGGTTCGCGACGCGATCCCGAACATCGCGCCGACGTACTTGAACGCCTTGGGAACGCAGATCGGGACGATGGTCGTGGGCGCGGTCGTTGTCGAACCTCTGTTCGCTTGGCAGGGCATCGGCGACCTCTTCCTGACCGGGGTGAGATTCCGCGACTTCATGGTCGTGCAGGCCTGCCTTCTGGTCTTCATCACGTTCTTCATCATCCTGAACGTCGTGGTCGACATCTGCATTACGCTGACCGATCCGCGCCTTAGACTTCAAAGGAGCTGAACATGCAGCCAGTCAGACCACTCCTGAAGGCCATTGGCGCCTTCCCGCGCTCGGCGGTATTTACTATCGGCGCGTTCGTTCTGTTGGGACTGCTCGCACCCTACATCGCGCCACATGATCCCAATGCGCAAGACCTGCTGATCGCTGGCCAGGGCCCGACGCTCGCCCATCCCTTCGGAGTCGACCATCTCGGGCGCGATACATTGAGCAGGTTGATTGTGGCGGCTCGGACGTCGCTGGTCGGAGTCTGTCTCGTCCTTGTGTGCGCGCACGCCATCGGCATCGCCATCGGCACGATTGCCGGATACCGGCGGGGCTGGACGGACGAACTGCTGATGCGCATCGTTGACGTCGGCCAGGCAATCCCCAGCCTCATCGTCTCACTTGCGGTGATCGGCATTGCCGGAGTCAGCTACTGGAACATGATCCTCGCGCTCGCGCTCGCCTGGTGGCCGGGTAGCGCCCGCATTAGCCGGGCCGTGGCTGTCAACACCATGAACAAGCCCCACATGGAGGCCCTAAGAGTATTGGGCGCAAGTCCCGTTCGCATTTACTTTGTCCATCTTCTTCCCACGACGATCGGGGCGGTGCTCGTATATGCCACGGCCGACGCCGGAGCAGTCGCGCTCGCAATCGCAACGTTGAGCTTCCTCGGGCTGGGCATCCAGCCGCCGACGCCTGAATGGGGACAGATGTTGGTCGACGCGCTTCCATATCTCGAGTCCGATCCGCGCCAGGTCATCCTGCCGGGACTGACCCTGACTTTAGCTGTCATCGGATTCAACATCCTCGGTGAAGCGGTCGCCCTCAACAGAGTTCCGAAGCCGCTGACCTCCCGGATGCTCGCGGCCCGCCGCCGGGTAACCGCATTCTGGGCCAAGGAGGCACGGCCATGAGTTCTGAACCGATACTCCGCGTCAAAGATCTGACCATAGACCTGCTGACGGCGCATACCGTGGTCCGCCCAGTCGACGGAGTAGCCTATGAACTGAGCCGCCGAGAGACCCTCGCGATTGTGGGAGAAAGCGGTAGCGGCAAAACGGTCACCTGCTTTGCGCCTCTCGGCCTGATGCCCGTGGGCGTCCAGGCGGATATATCGGGCACCATTTTGTTCGACAGCCGCCAGCTCGTCGGATCGGACAATGAAACGCTTCGCAGCCTGCGCGGAAAATCCATTGGCTTCATTTTCCAGGACCCGATGAGCGCGCTCAATCCCGCCCGCCGGGTCGGACGGCAGATAGCCGAAGTAGCCGAGCTTCACCTCGGCATGACCGCAAGAGCTGCGGAAACCCGGGCGCTTGAACTTATCAAGATGGTCGGGATGTCCGACCCCGAAATACGCCTCAAGCAGTATCCCCATGAGCTTTCGGGCGGTCTCCGACAGCGTGTCATGATCGCAATCGCCATTGCCGCCGAGCCGACACTTCTCGTAGCCGACGAGCCGACCACCGCGCTCGACGTGACGGTCCAGGCGCAAATCCTCCGACTGCTGAAGGAAATCCAGTCCAGAATGGACATGGCCATGATCTTGATCACGCATGACATGGGTGTCGTGGCGGGCTCGGCCGACCGCGTAATGGTGATGTACGCGGGGCGCCACGTCGAAACCGGACCGACCGAGCGTGTACTCTCCCAGCCGCAGCATCCCTATACGATGGGCCTCATCGACGCAATTCCGAGGAAACAGGACGCAATCGGATCGCGTTTCCGTGGATTGCCGGGCGTTCCGCCCATCCTTGGCGCGCCGATCACAGGGTGCGCTTTCATGCCCCGCTGCGGATACGCTGTGGATGCCTGCGGCGAGCGGCGACCGCCGTTCTTGCCGACGGCAGTTCCGGGTGTGTCAGCCGCCTGTCCCGTTCTGAATATTCGGGCGAAGGAGTGCGCATAATGAGCGCGGTACTCGAAGTCGAGCATCTGGTCACCAGCTTTCCAAGCGCCAAACGTGGCCAAACGATCAAAGCGGTAAACGACGTCTCAATCCACCTCAATCAAGGCGAGATCGTCGGCTTGGTGGGGGAGTCTGGCTGCGGCAAGTCCACGCTCGGCCGTTCGATCGTCGGCTTGGAAAAACCCCAATCCGGACGTGTCGTTTTTGATGGCATCGACCTCGGCTCCTTGAGTGGACGCCGTCTGCGGGAAGCGCGTCGGGCAGTTCAGTACGTGTTCCAGGACCCCTATGCATCGCTGAATGATCGCCAAACTGTGGGCGAAGCCATAAACGAAGCCCTCATAATTGCAGGTTTGCGTTCGCAAACGGAACGCGAGGGGAGGATCGCTGAGCTCCTCAACCAAGTCGGTCTGGCGACGACGGTCCGGGACAGATTCACCCGTGAACTCTCAGGCGGCCAGAGGCAACGCATCGCGATCGCGCGCTCGCTGGCCGTAGAGCCGCGGGTTTTAATCTGCGACGAACCGGTCAGCGCGCTAGACTTGTCTATACGGGCGCAGGTCATGAACCTATTCCTCGACCTCAGAGAGAAGCTCGGCGTGTCCTGCCTCTTCATCGCGCATGACCTCGCGCTTGTCCGGCAGGCGGCGAGCCGGGTCTACGTGATGTATCTCGGCAAGGTGGTGGAAAGCGGTAGCTCGGAAGAGGTCTACCGGAATCCGAGCCATCCCTACACCCAACTCCTTCTCGCGTCTGTCCCCGAGGCTGATCCTGCCACCGAACGTCGGCGCAACCCTCCGTTGATCACGGGCGAAATCCCAAGTCCGACGAATCCGCCCTCCGGCTGTTTCTTCAGGACGCGGTGTCCCCTTTCAGTGGAAGCTTGTGCGGAGGCTGAGCCTGTGTCGCAAGAAGTAAGCTCAATGCACAAGGCGGCGTGCAGGTTCGCCGGCGACCTATTCGCGAAGCGGGTCTCGGCCGCATGATTAAACGTCAGATCTAGCTGAGCGTGCGGGACCTGATGCGTTGCGCATTCTGGTGGCGAAGCAGAGATTTGCGCTCCTTCCTTCCGGTACCGGGCCGGCAGTGAGTGGGAAAGCGCTCTGTCGGCAGCCCTGGTTACTCAGGCGGGCCGAGAGGAACCTCTTGCCGGTTATTATTCCGCTTCTTGTAGCGTTGGCTTAAGTGCCTGCCATTGCTCGTGAGACATGGTTGGCAGGTCAAACTGGTGACCGCGCTCAGACAGATATGAGATTCTTGCAGTTGAGGAGGGGTTCTCCGTAACTCGGGTTGCGAAGCTCGAATCATAGGAGAACCCCATGCAGGTTTTTGGCCTGCCCGGTATATTATACGCAACGCCGGCCGGGCGTCGCGGCTTCTCGGCGCGAAGACCCCAACTATCGAAGCAGAGAGAAGACGCGACGCGGTGGCGCGATGGCGGCGCGCGATGCGGGACGGACTGGATGCCGGGCAGGCAGCGCGGGCCGTCGGAGTGCCGCGTTCGACCCTCTATCGCTGGGAAAGCGCATTGAGGCCGACCGCCGCCGCATCATCCTCGCAGGCGACCCGCCGAGCCCGAGCAATCCACCGCCGGGCTGCCGGTTCAACACGCGCTGTCCGGTGGCGATGGATATCTGCCGGTTGGACGAGCCCCAACTGCGTCCCGTTCCTCATGGCGGCGTCGCCGCCTGCCATCTGGCTGAGAGTGATCACCGCCCGGTGATCTGACAACGAATGGCAGTTGGTCTTCCGAGAATAACGTTAAGCGCCGTCTGCCAGCGTCTGATCTCGCTGCGACGGGATTAGATTGGCCTACCACCACCCTCGCAAGGCGGGGAGACCGGAGCGGACGCGCGATTCGCGTCCGGGTGTGAAAGGTGAACTCCTGCGTGTCCAACAAGCCGTAGCGAGACGCGATGTCGTAATAGCAAGCGGCCTCAACGCTGGCGGCGGCCTCTGCTCCACCGATGCAGGCCACCGAGCAATCCGATCTTGAAGATTACGAAAAGGGCCACGAGTGCAATCACTGTGTAAGAGATCGGATTTGAGGCGTCGCTTAGACCGCGCCACGATAGCCACCAGGGCGCGCCTGCGTGCATGGCGATCAGCGCGACGATGCCTAGCACCAGGCCTATGGTGTGCAGGTGGCTCATGGCTGCAGGCCGTGCCGGGCCTGAGGGTTCTTCCGTGCCGAGAGCGACAAACCTATCGCGAATACGGGCAACGTCGGCGGCCGCCGTGGCTAGCACGAACTGCAGGTTCTTCGTGCCAACCGCGCCGCTAGCGACGATGTTGAGACCCGAGTCCCGGAATTCCGTTATGATGTCGTCGACTGTGCTGACGCCGTGATGGTGGAAGCGATCGATGAAGCCTCCATCCTGTGGCGCTTGCACGAAGTCGACGGCGAGTACGCGACCGGATGGCTTCAGGACTCTGTGTATCTCATGAGCCATCTGATTACGTCCATCGGCAGAAAGATGATGGAGCATCAGCGTCGTCGTTACGACATCGAATTCGGCATCCCGGAACGGTAATGCCTGGGCGGCGGCCTTTTCAAAGGTGACCTTCAGACCGACTCTTCGAGCCTTCGCACCCGCCCTGGTGATCATTTCCGGTGACGCATCGATCCCGTGCACGGTGCCCGTCGGCCCGACCTGCTGCTTGGCAAGTATAGCGAGCGTTCCCGTCCCGCACCCTATATCGAGGACGGACTCTCCAGGTTCGAGCTGCGTCAACCGGAGGATCTTTTCGCGAAAGGCGCGTTCGCGGCCTAAGGTGAACAGCCAAGTCATCAGATCGTAGCGTGCTGCCCAATGTATGATGCGGCCGGGCGCGCCGGCTCCGCTGTTGTTATGCCCATGTTTTCTCATCAGAGACTCCTTGGCCACTCTCGCCGGTTGATGGACATCATGTTCGGAAACTGACATGATATCCGGGAACGCGTCAACGACCATTCGCGGCAGAATGTCCGGTACCGCACGGTCCTCTGCCATCTGACCGGAAAAGCTCATGGTAACGGAAAAGACGATAGACCGCCGTGTCGCCCGGACCCGGTCGACTCTTCACCATGCGCTGATCACTTTGATCCTGAGAAAGGGATATGAAGCAATTACCGTCGAGGACATCTGCAATGAGGCAAACATCGGCCGATCGACCTTTTACGCGCACTTCACCAGCAAGGACGACCTCAAGCGCAGCGGCCTGGACGATCATCTGCGCGCCATGCTGGTCGAACGCCAGCGGCATGCGCTTGCAGCGCCAGGCGAGCTGAAAGATCGCAGCTTGGGGTTCGTGCTCGGTATGTTCGAGCACGCGCGTGAACATATAGATCTCTACCGAGCTCTGGCCGGGGGCCGCGGTGGGACTATTGTGCTCGGCAGCATCCGCGAGATTCTATGCGATCTCGTGCGCGCGGAGCTTGCCGCAAAGAAGGACAGGAAGCTCCCCGATGTCGTGCCGAACGAACTGATCGTCCAGTTCGTCGTGGGTGCCTTTCTGTCGGTGCTGATCTGGTGGCTCGACGGCGGCGCCAAATTGCCGCCGCAACAAGTCGACCAGATCTTCCGGCGTCTGGCCACCGAGGGCGTCCCGTCGGCTTAGATATCAGGCCGAAGAACTGTGAAGCAGTCAGTTGCAGTGCCGGCGTTGCCAATTCACCAACCACCGGCTTTGTTCGACGCATGTCCTTGAGGTCGCGATACACCGCCGTGAGGTCTGTCGACCAACGCCTCCGATACGTGGCTTGCGGCCGTCAGACGGCCGTCGGCGTGGACAGCAGCCACAGCCCGAAAACCGTATATCCGACCATAAAAACGGTCAGCGGAAATTGGCTGAGCGCCGCGCGGCTGCGCGCCGGATGCAAACGGAACGCCAGCCCATGCGCGACCAGAACGGCAAGTATATGGCCGCCGATGATCGCCGCCGCCTGAAAGTTCCAGATGATCCACGCTGCATCGGAGCCCATGATCACTCCCGCCCCGACATTCATGTGCGCCGTGCCGAATAGGTTCCATCCCCGATCAAACGGATCCGAAATAGCGACGAGCGCATTCTGGCCGTTCACCAGGAGGGCCGTCAGATAGTGGGAAAAATGATAGGCGAGCGCGATCGGGACGATCGACCAGACAAGGAGCCCGACCGCTTTTCCGAAAGAGATGCTCCCGGCCAACCGCTCACCGACAAACACTGCGGCGAAGAACACGGCGACAAGTGCGATAAACATCAGCACAAGACCGGCGCTGTTGATTCCGACTAATGCCGAGCGCCCCGGAAATTCGAGCGGATTGACACCATTCGCGCCCAGCCAAGAGAAGGTCTTCGACAGACCGTCGAAGGACACCGAGCTCAACGTCAGCAACAGAAAGAGCATACCGCTCGCCGGCAAGGCTTGCGCGCTCCACAATTTCGCTCCAGGCCAGCAGAGTGAGAGGGCGCGCCCCCCGCTTGGGTGGTCCGGCGTCGTTTCGACGATGGCGAAGCGTGACACCATGCGGAAGAACGCGGACAGAAACTCGCCGCGCCGGCTCCAGCCTTCGTAGCCGAAGATGATCATGCAGACGAAGGTCGAGAGCCAGTAGGCCATGAGAGCGAACGCAAGCCGCGCCGGATCTTCGGGCGCCGGATAGATCAGCTCGAACCAGGCGAAGCTTGCAAACAAAATCAACGCCGGCCAGTAAGCCAGTCCTTGTGGCATTGTGCGATCGCGGAATGCCGGGAAGACGCTGGAGAAAATGCGCCACGGCCCGTACCACGGGTTTGTCCACGACCAAACATTGCCGAATACGCCCTGAAGCAATGTCAGTCCGACCCAGACCAGCGTCCACACCGTTAGCGGAAGTGGATTCGACAGCGGATCTCGGCTGCCGAGAATTCCCGCCGCCACGAGTATGGCGAGAACCGCGAAGGCGAGCGTGCTGATCCAAATGCGCGCGGCGTCGCCGAATTGACCAATTGGCAGGCGGGATGCCGAAATGCGTTCGAGCAGCCTGGGCGGGAGGACAGCCAGAACCAGAAAACTCGCGGCTACGGCCACCGCCCCGCCCACGACATAATATCCGGTCGGCAGGAGCATGACATAGCCGCGCTCGGAAGCATGGGCAAAGGCTGGGGTTGTGAAATGCGGCACGAGGGCAGCAGCTGATAATGCGATGCCCAACGCTCTCGCAGAGATGCTTTTATGTTCGCTGTCCGCCGCCATCCATCCGTCTTGCCACATGGCATTTGCGAAGGAAAGCGGACTACTGCTCGCGCAAGTGGAGGTGCCAAAGTGGGTGCCCGACTTCGTGCTAGCCCCCAAAGCCCGCTTGGTGAACAGGCCATATGATGCAGCTACGACTTCGAGTCGAGAGTTGCGTTGTGGACGACGTTCTCGTCCTCTGCCGTCTGCTGCAATACGTGGCAGCTGTGCCTGCGCCGGCCGGCGGCGCATTATCGTCGAAACAGGACCGGAGCGCCCACCGCCAGGCGCCCGGATCGTCGACGTGCAGAAGTTGTGGGCCGAACATCTACCAATGGCCGGAACTCGCGGCGCTGTCGATCCTGTTTCGCGAACGCCTGGTGTATTCCTTCGAGAGTCGGCCGCGCTTGTTCGACATTATCTCGCGCAGCATCGAAGGCGTCGCCGGCCTGATCCTGGGCCGGCGTCGCGGTCTGGCAGGTCGCTGCGCGCTGACCAGGCCCCGGATGGATTTCTGATTTGCGTCTGCCCATCCGGCCGGCGCATGGGCTGGCGGGAGAGGTTCGCTAGTTCAGGATCTGGGCAAGAAACAGTTTGCTGCGCTGGTGACGCGGATGCGAGAAGAATTCGGAGGGCGTGTTCATCTCGACGATCTCGCCCTGGTCCATGAAGACGACGCGGTCGGCGACCTGGCGGGCAAATCCCATCTCGTGCGTGACGCACAGCATCGTCATGCCATCGTCGGCCAGCGCGACCATGGTGTCGAGCACTTCCTTGACCATTTCAGGATCGAGGGCGGAGGTCGGTTCGTCAAAGAGCATGATCTTCGGGCTCATACAGAGCGCACGGGCGATGGCGACGCGCTGCTGCTGGCCGCCGGACAACTGGCCGGGATATTTATGCGCCTGGTCCGGGATCTTCACCCGCTCCAGATAGTGCATGGCGGTCTGCTCGGCTTGCCCGCGCCGCATCCTGCGCACCCAGATCGGCGCCAGTGTCAGGTTTTCCAGAATGGTCAAATGCGGGAACAGGTTGAAGTGCTGGAACACCATGCCGATGTCACTGCGGATTACGTCGATCTGCTTCAAATCGTTGCTGAGTTCGACGCCTTCGACGACGATCTGCCCCTGCTGATGCTCCTCCAGCCGGTTGATGCAGCGGATCATCGTCGACTTGCCCGAGCCGGACGGACCGCAGATCACCAGCTTCTCGCCGCGATGGACGGTCAGGTTGATATTCTTCAGCACATGGAAGTTTCCGTACCACTTATTCATGCCGGTCATTTGGATAGCGGGCGGAGCGCTGGGATCGGTCATGGACGGAGCGCGCGTTGGGGCGGACGATAACATCAAGGCATTTCCTAGTGAGCGGTCGGGCCGCGCCGCTCCAGGAAGTCGGCGAAGCGGGCGAACGAGAAGGAGAGCGCGAAGAAGATCGCGCCGATGAACAGGAATGTCTCGGCCGCCGGCGACGGCCAGTCCGGGTCAGCCAGCGCCGCTTTACCGGAGCTGATCAGGTCGAACAGGCCGACCACCAGGACAAGGCTGGTGTTCTTGATCATGACGATGATGGTGTTGGCCAGCGCCGGGATCGCCACCCGGATCGCCTGCGGCAGGATGACGAGATATTGCGTGCGCCAGAAGGGCAGGCCGAGCGCTGCCGCAGCCTCGTACTGGCCATTCGGGATGGCCTGCAGGCCGCCGCGGATCACCTCGGCGAGATAAGCCGCGGCGAAGATGGTGAGCGCGACCAGCGCGCGCACGAATTTGTCGGGCAACAGGGCCTCGGGCAGGAACAGCGGCATCATGATCGACGCCACGAACAGGATGGACAGCAGCGGTAGTCCGCGCACCGATTCTATCAGGACCACGGCGCCGATGCGTATCGCTGGCATGGTCGAGCGCCTGGCCAGCGCCAAGAGAATGCCGACCGGGAAGGCGACGCCGATGGCAACGACGGTGAGGATGAGCGTCACCGGCAGGCCGCCCCAGGACGAGGTCGGAACCTCGGTCAGGCCGATGCCGCCGCCCATCAGCCAGAAGATCAGCACGAACGCTGCCACCCAGAGCGCCAGCAGCCGCAGGGCCCAACTGGCGGGCCGCACCGACCAGGCAAGCAGCGCCAGGATGAGCAGGCAGACGATCGCCGGGCGCCAGCGTTCGTCGAGCGGATAGATGCCGAACAGCAACTGCCCGGACTTGGCGTAGATGAAGCTCCAGCAGGCTCCGGTGGCAACCCGGCAGGCGCCTGGATTGGGGTCGAACAGCACGGCGTCGATTATTAGCCAGCGCAGCATCGGCGGTACCGTGGCGACGAGCAGAACGCCGAACAACAGCGTCAGGGCGGCATTGAGCGGCGTGCCGAACAGGAGCTTGGCTGACCGCCGCAAGGCGCCGAAGCGGATCTGTCCTGGCATTGGCTCGGCCGGAAGGGAAAGAGACACGGCCTTCATAGTTCAGCGCTCCACGATGGCGATGCGACGGTTGTACCAATTGGCCGCGCTTGACAGGCTCAGGTTGAGGGCGAGATAGACGCCGAGGATGATGAAGACGCCCTCGATCGAATGGCTGGACTTGCTGATGATGGTGTTCATCACCGCAAGGAAGTCCGGATAGCCGACCGCGATCGCCAGCGTCGAATTCTTGACGACGTTGATGTATTGGCTGTTGAGCGGCGGGACGATCACCCGCAGCATCTGCGGGATGATGATCAGGCGCAATATTTTGCCGCGCGGCAGGCCGAGCGAATGACCTGCGTCCCACTGACCGCGGCCGACCGAAAGCACGCCGCCGCGCACGATCTCGGCGACGAAGCCGGTGGTGTAGATGGTCAGCCCGATGAGGATGGTACTGAGTTCGGGCGTCAGTTCCCGGCCACCCTTGAAATTCGACCCGGTGAAGGTCGGCCAGTCGACGGAGAACTTCGCGTCGGCAAGCCATAGTCCGGCAACGCCCACCGTGAGGATCGCCGGCGCGGCCAGCGGCGGCAACCATCCTCGTCGCGCCGCCGCCCAGCCGGCGGCCGCCAGTGCCAGGGCGAGAGCAATGACGAGCAATCCCTGGGTGGCGACGTCCATGCTGACGGCCGGCACCACAAAGCCGCGCATGGAGGCGTAAACACCGGGCAGGGGATTGAGCGCTTCGCCGACCGGCGGCAGCACCTTCCACCACAGCGAGTAGAGAAAGATCAGAAGCACGATCGGCGGTGAATTGCGTGCAACCTCCACCCATACGCGGCAGGTGCCCGCCGCCAGGGGATTGCTGCTCAGCCGGGTGATGCCGACGACGAGGCCGAGCGCGGATGAAAAGACGATGACGACCGCGGAGATGAAGACCGTATTGGCGAGCCCGGTCGCGATCGCCCAGTAATAGGGGTCCCGCGACTTGTAAGTGAGGATTGCTTCGGAGATGACGATCCTTGACGGCATCGTCAGGAAATCGAAGCCGATCGGGATGCCGCGTGCCCTGAGATTGGCGAAAGTCGTGCTGACGAGCAGGGCAGCGAAGGCGGCAGCCACGGCCACCAGGGCACACTGGATGATGATCGATCTGGTCTTGGCATCGCTCAGCATTTCGACCTCGACGGTTCGCGGCGTTGGCAGGGAAAGGGAACGGCGGGCGCGTCCCCTTCATGTGCAGCTCAATCCCAAGGGAAAGGATAGTTGAGGCCGCCGTCCTTCCACAACGCGTTCAGGCCGCGCTCGACCTTCAGCGGGCTGTCCTTGCCGAGATTGCGATCCCAGATCTCGGCGTAGTTGCCCATTTGTTTGATGACGTTGTAGGCCCACTTGTCGTCCAATCCGAGCGGCTTGCCGAAACCGGGCTCCTCACCCAGCACGCCTTTGACTTCCGGACTGCCCGAGGCAAGCTTTTCATCGACGTTTTGCGAGGTGATGCCGTTGGCCTCGGCCCAGAACAGGGCATTCAATGTCCAACGCACGACGTCGAAGAGTTGATCGTCGCCGCGGGCGACCGCGACGCCATTGGGTTCGGCGGCTTTGCCGACCTTGATGATGTCGTAGTCGTCCGGGTTCTTGGCCACCGCGGCACGCTGTCCTGCTGCCGCGGTGCCGTCGGTGACGTAGGAATCGCAGCGGCCGCCAAAGAAGGCGTCGCGCGCCTGAATGGTCGAGTCGTAATAGACTTTCTCCATCGCGATCCCGAACTCTTCCTCGGTTTCCTCGATCGCTTTCTCGGTCAGGCTACCACCGCCTTGCAGGCAGACGGTCTTTCCGTCCAGCAGTTTGGGCTCGGTAATATTGTCGGCCTTGCGCACGAGCATGCCGTCCGTGTCGTAGAGATTGATCCAGACGAAGCGGACAACCGTATCGCGACTGTAGGTGATGGTGGATGTGCGCGACAGAACGTCGATCTCTCCGGTCTGCAGCGCAGGAAAACGTTGGCCTGCGTTAAGCGGCACGTAACGGATCTTCTCCTTGTCGCCGAGGATGGCGACCGCGAAAGTGCGGCAGATATCGGAATCGAAGCCGCGATAATACCCCTTCTCGTCGGGCCGGGAGAGACCAGGCACGCCCTGGCTGGCGCCGCAGCTGACATAGCCGCGTTCCTTGATCTTGTTGATAACCGCCTGCGCGCTGGCGTCCACGGCGCCCGAAGTCAGGCTGGCCAATCCTATCGCCAGACCCGTGAGCCATTTCAGAACTTGATGTTTCATAGTCATTCCCCTTCTCGTTGAGGTTCTAATCATTCGGCGGCCTTGGCGTCGGCTGCTGCGGTTCCGTTGCGCCGGGCTTCATCAAAGAGTTCGAAGGCCTGGGAAAGGTCGGCCAGAAGATCTTCGAGCGCCTCAAGGCCGATCGACAGGCGCCAGACCGGGCCGGGCTTCAGCCAATCGAGGCTGGCGCGCCCTTTGCGCGGATCGCTGACGGCAATCAGCGAATGCACGCCGCCCCAGCTTGCGCCGAGCCTGAACAGCCGCAGGCTGCGCAGGACATCGGATTGCAGTGGCGCCAGTTCCGGCCGCAGCACGAAGGAGAACACGCCCGCCGATCCGGCGAAGTCACGCTTCCAGACCGCGTGGCCGGGATGGCCAGGCTCCGCGGGATGCAAGATCTGCGCGACTTCCGGGCGTTCCGATAGCCAGGCGAGGATCTTGCGCGCGGTGGCGTCGGCATGACGCACGCGCACCGGCATGGTCATCAGGCCACGCTCGCACAGCGCGCAATCCTCCGGCGAGACCCCGTAGCCGAGGAAGCGCGCCGTGTCCTTCAGGCGTCGGAACAGCGCCTCGTCGCGCACTGAGACTGAACCCATCAGGAGATCGCCATGGCCGCCGGCGTGCTTGGAAAGCGCCTGCATGGAGATGTCGACGCCATGAGCGAGCGGCTTGAACAGCAGATGCGAGGCCCAGGTGTTGTCGGCCGCGACGAGCACGCCGGCCTTGTGGGCCGCGGCTGTGATGGCGGGCACATCCTGGACTTCGAAGGTGGCCGAGCCAGGCGATTCTACCCAAACCAGCCGCGTTCTGCCGTCGATCATGGCCGCGATGCTTGCGTCCAGCCTTGCATTGTAGGAAACCGCCTCGATCCCGAGGGGGCCAAGAAAACGCTCTGCCATGTCGCGCGCCGGGCCATAGAGCGTCTCCGGGATCAGAACCCTTTCGCCGCCACGGCAGACAGCCATGGTCGCCAGCGTCATGGCCGCCATGCCCGACGGGACGACGAGGGCCCGCAATCCGCCTTCCAGCACGGCGATATGATCCTCGAGCTGCCGGCTGGTCGGTGTGCCGTAAAGTCCGTAGCTGAACCCGTCGTACAGACGCTCGACGCGACGCTCGAACGATTCCAGATCGTCAAAGACCACGGTCGAGGCTCGCTCGACCGGCATCGCCACCGCCTGAAACGGTTCCTCGGAGCGCTTGGGAGGATGGACATGTGAAGTGTCGTCGCGTCGGTTCATGGGCGAAACTTAGCGGGCTCATCCATTGCCATCTATGACCGCAGCGATAAAGTTAATTCGCTTTTGATATGGGCTGACTATGAACCTGCGCGACATCGATGTCTTCAACGCGATCATGATCACGCGCGGCGCCGGCGCGGCGGCCGCGCTGCTGGATACCTCGCAGCCGGCCATCAGCCGTTCGCTAGCCAAGCTAGAGGCCGAACTCGGCTTCAGGCTTTTCGACCGCATTCGTGGCAGGCTGGTGCCGACACGCGAAGGGGAGTTGTTCCATGCCGAGGTGAAAGCCAACCTGGTCGGGCTCGACCGGCTCAAGCTGCGGGCGGCCCAGATCAAGGAGGTCGGCACCGGTACCATCCGCGTCGCCTCCCTGTCGGCACTCGGGCATGGGCTGGTGCCGCGCGCCATCGTAGCGTTCTCGCACCGGCATCCGCAGGTGCGAATCAGCTATCAGGTCCGCACCTCCAATATCGTGCGCGACCTGGTCGCCTCTGGCAGTTTCGATATCGGGCTCGCGGCCGACGAGGTCGATACCAGCGGCGTGCTGCACAGCATCTTCACCACGCCGCGCGCCGTCTGTGTAATGCCGAAGAACCACCGGCTGGCGCGGAAGCAGATAATCACGCCGGCCGATCTCGCCGACGAGGCCTTCCTGGCATTGTCGCCGGAAGATACGGCTCGGCTCGCGATGGACAAGATCCTGGCCGCGCATGGGGTACGGCCGCGCATCCTGATCGAAACGCCCTACGGCCTGACCATCGCTATCCTTGCAGCGAAGGGCATGGGAATCGGCTTGGTCAATCCCTCCGTCATTGCGGACGGCATGATCGGCGGTATTTTGGCCAGGCCATTCGAGCCGGCCGTCAATTTCCGCGCGCTACTCCTGCGCCCGCCGGACGGCATCAATTCGACCTTGATCACCGACTTCATTGGCGAACTCTATGCCGCCCGCAATATGC
This sequence comes from Mesorhizobium sp. M0410, assembly GCF_040321435.1. Taxonomy (NCBI): domain Bacteria; kingdom Pseudomonadati; phylum Pseudomonadota; class Alphaproteobacteria; order Hyphomicrobiales; family Phyllobacteriaceae; genus Mesorhizobium; species Mesorhizobium sp. M0410. The sequence goes on along the minus strand of NZ_JAMYRN010000014.1, from coordinate 136,273 downwards.
TATCGAGCGAGGCATAGGCAATGTGGCTCGCCGCCTAAACATAGACGCGACCGGTCTTGCCTCAGTAAGGCGCGGACGTCCATGGCCTCACGCAGCCTCGCACGGCGCAAATTCGTGTTCGCCCTTTAGCCGGCTTCCTCGTTTGAAACCGGACGATCTCGGCGAACGCGGAGCTATCCTGCCAGAGAAATAGATGGCCACCTTCGAACATGCGCAAGGTCGCCCTCGGGAGTCTTCCCACCATGCATTCCTGAGATGACGGTAGAGCGATCCCGTCGTACCACCCGCCACCTATTAGAACTGGGCACCCGATTTGGTCCAGGCGCTCCCAGGGGCGTTGTCACGGTAACCGCGTGTCAGGGATCGCTGCGATAGATGCTGGGGACGAACACTTCGCAGATCAGCTACAAACGGCATCGGTTCCCACCCGAGATCATCGCCCACGCGGTGTGGCTGGATTATCGATTTCCGCTGAGCCTGCGTCGTGTCGAAGAAATGCTGCTGGAGCGCGGCATTGTCGTTTCCTACGAGACGATCCGTCGGTGGGGAAAGAAGTTCGGGCTGGACTACGCCCGGCGCCTGCGCCGCAAGCAGCCCAGTCGAAATGATATCTGGCACCTCGACGAAGTCGCCATCATGATCGCCGGCAAGAAGCATTGGTTATGGCGGGCCGTCAACCAGGACGGCTATGTGCTCGACGAGATCGGCTAGACCCGGCGCAACACTAAGGCCGCCAAGCGCGTGCTGACACGGCTGTTGAAGAAGCAGGGCCAGGTGCCGAAGCGCATGATCACCGACAAGCTCGGCTCCTATGGAGCAGCGCGGCGTCTAGTCATGACGGACATCGAGCACCGGTCGCACAAGGGCTTGAACAACAGAGCGGAGAATTCGCATGTGCCACTGCGAAAACGAGAGCGGATGATACAAGATTTTCGATCACCGGGGAGCCTCCAGCGTTTCGTCTCGACGTTCTCTGCAGTCCGCAATCTCTTCGTCCCGCCCCGTTCAAAACGCTCCGCCTTTCAAATCCATCTTCACCGCTTGAATGCCATGGCGCAATGGAAAGCTGCTGCCGGCGTGATCGCCTGAAATCATTCCCAAAAGTCACAACGACAGCCCATCTCCGTTTATGTGACATCACCTCTTGGGGTTGATGATGCTCCCGCGGGTCGAATAGAGGTCGCCAAAGAGGTAGCGGCGCCGTCTTTCCCGGCACAAACCAGCTCCTGCGCTCGTCGTTCCACCTCGCTCGCGGAAACGCCCCCGAAATCGCTCGACGGTCATTCGGTCATAAGGAAAGTTCGCCAAGGCACCGGGCGTGTCTTGTTTCTGAGGCGTAGAATGATGCTTGGATTCCTCCACGGTCGTGCCGTCAGCTGTTGGATCCGCAGAGCAACGTCCCGCCGGCCTAATGGTTCACACGCGAGCCAGAACTCTGGGCGCGCTGGGATTGGGCAGGCTAGTACTCCGTAATCATTCGGCGCGGCGGAGCGCAATTAGGAGTCTCACGAGTGCACCGTGGACTTGCGAAGCCCGTGAGCAAATCGCCGATGGCGGTAACGAATCCGGAAACTCGTCCCGGCTGCGTTGTTCAGCGCTGGCGCCTGATTCCTGGCCGAGGAACGCTTGCCGCGCCAACCCTGCAACCTAGATCACCTCGTGCTGCGCGACTTTATAGGCAGCACAGATTGCGCGAGCGATGGCCGAAAGATTTAAGGCAGAGATCTTGAAAACTTCCGCAGCTGAAATGGTACACGCTTACATTGCTAGACGGCACGCCTCCGTTCCGGCAAAGCTGCGAATCGCGGGGCCAATGGCAATCCGCAGGTCGGCGGGTTCGGGCAACGCTCATTGAAAAATGGGCCGCCGACTTTCCTTTTGGCTGTAAGCTCGCTTCATGGCGCTTGGACACGCTAGACTAACTCTAGCAATCAACTGTAGCGGCCACCTGAACGAGTAAGTAGCGCCATTACCGGACCCTCACCGCCGCTCTCAACAGCGGACCTTCGCTCTACGGCCGGAGTCGACCCGAAGACGACCTTGGCCCGCCGGGTCATGAATGGCAGCCCTACTCCCGCAACTGCCCTTTCCGACCCCCGCGCTGGATCCCCATATCTGCCACGCGGGCCCTTGCAGTTGTTGTCCGGCTGTTTGCGCATGTCACATGTCAATAGCCACAGCCGCGTGACCGCGATCCTGGTTCATTGAGGTCGAACCGTCCGGAAGAAACGCCCTCTCCGAATCGTTCTTCCGCGTCCTTAACGAAATAATTGACAGTCCAACCAAAACGGCGCTCCGTGGTTCGACGGGGATGGATCTTGGCACTCTTGGCGATGCCGGACTTCGCCGTCACGATAGGTAGGATGCAATGCCGACAGTCATTGGCCACCATAACATCACAAAAGGAGCGAAGCACTGGCTCGACTCGCCGAAGCGCAAAGAGCTTTTTGGTCCGCTCGGCGTGACCAACATACGAACATTTGTAGATCCACAAAATCCGACCCGGGTGGCCGTTCTTATGGACGTTCCGGACATGGACGCCATGATGAAAGCTATGCAGAGCAAGGAAGCCGCGGATGCGATGGCCTTCGATGGAGTGGTGCCAGAGTCCTTGGTGATCCTGGTCGAATCGTAAAGGTGATTGCTCCGCTGGCCAAGGTTAGAAGGGTTTGCTCAGCGATTGCCGTGCGGTTCCGGTCATTCTGGAAAGCGCCCATTATTGGCGTAGAGCCCGCTGGGCACTGGCTTCAAGAGCCGGTCCTGCGCGTGAGCGCCGCCGTTGGTCTCGGTCGTGCCAAGATCAGCCGCTACAGCTTGCGCAACCTAATGCCGGCTCAGGTCCGCAAAGCAACTATTCCGCGCGTTCACGCTGGACTTCCGCTTGCCACCCCGAGGCTGCCATTGCGCGCATACGCAACGCTGCGAATTTGGCACTTCAACCGAACAGGAAAATGCCTTTCTCTGCGCGGGATTAAGATTACTTCATGGCGACTTCGAGCCGACCGGACCTGAGTGATATTCATAGAGGTGACTGGGTGGATCGCCGGCTGCCGCGTGCATGGCGGCCCTACACGCGGCTCGCGCGGCTGGATCGGCCAGTGGGCATATGGCTGACGTTGTTCCCTGTTGGGCCGCATTGATCCAAGCGGCACATGGTATCCCCGCCGTTCAGCAATTGGCGCTATTCACCCTTGGCGCGTTTCTGATGAGAAGCGCCGGGTCCACGATCAATGACATTGCCGATCGCAGGTTCGACGGCCACGTTGAGCGGACCCGCTTTCGCCCTCTGGCAAGCGGCCAGATCGGCATGGTCCCAGCAATCGCCTTTCTGGCAATTCCGCTTGCGCTTGCGGCGTCGCTCCTGCTCTTCCTGACGCCCTACACGCGCCTGATCGCCACTTGCGTATTGCCGAAGGGCTGGCGGTTTCTAGTTATCGCGTCCGGGAGCCCAGGATCCCGAGTCACGTTATGTGAGGAAAAACATTCCTCATTTAGGGTGAAATAGGCGAGAAATTGCTTCACTAGGCCAAAAAAGGCAACATTGATCTAAATTCTATCAATTCGGTAGATTTGACGCGAGTTCAACGGAGGCGGAAATGACCAAACCTCATTTCATGAAACTGCTCGGCGCACTGGTCGCCACATCTGTCCAGTTCGGCACGCTCGGTTTCGCGTTTGCCGATACCACCATTCTCAACGTGTCCTATGACCCGACGCGTGAGCTCTACAAGCAATTCGATGAGGCTTTCACCGCCCACTGGAAGTCCGAGACCGGCGAGACCGTCGCCGTCCAGCAGTCGCATGGGGGATCGGGCGCTCAGGCTCGCGCGGTAATCGACGGCCTCGACGCCGACGTGGTGACGCTGGGGCTGCAAGGCGACATCGACGCGATCGTCTCGAAAACGAAGAAGATCAATCCCGACTGGCGGACGAAGTTCGAGAACAATTCGGCGCCTTATACCTCGACCATTGTCCTCCTCGTCCGCAAAGGCAACCCCAAGGGCATTCACGATTTTGGCGATCTCACAAAGGACAGCGTCCAGGTGATCACGTCCAATCCCAAGACCTCCGGTGGTGGCCGGTGGGCCTACCTCGCGGCCTGGGCCTGGGCCAACACCAACGATGGCGGCGATGAAGCCAAGACCAAGGAATTCGTCGGCAACCTCTATTCCCATGTTCCGGTGCTTGACACCGGCGCGCGTGGCTCGACCGTGACCTTCGCGCAAAAGGGCCTGGGCGACGTGCTGATCGCCTGGGAAAACGAGGCCTATCTGGCGCTGGACGAGTTCGGCGCCGATCAGTTCGAAATCGTCATCCCGCCGACCTCGATCCTGGCCGAGCCGCCGGTCGCCGTTGTCGACGCCAATGTCGATGCCAAGGGCACGCGGAAAGTTGCCGAAGCCTATCTGGGCTATCTCTATTCCAAGGAAGGCCAGACGATCATCGCCAAGAACCACTACCGTCCGGCGAAGCCCGACCTGGTGCCTGCGGAGGATCTCGCCAAACTGCCGGAAATCAAGCGGATCAGCATCGACGATCCAATTTTCGGCGGATGGATGAAGGCGCAGCCTTACCATTTCGGCGACGGTGGTATATTTGACCAGATCTATAAGCCGGCCCAATAGCATTTAGATCAGGACGACATGACCACAGCACGCCCGCCAAGGCGGGGTGGCGGTTCAGACAGCCGAGCGTCATTCCGGGTTTCGGATTGACGCTCGGCTTCTCGCTTGCCTTCCTCACCCTCCTCATTCCGCTGTCCGGGCTGATCTGGCGCTCGGCGGCGCTCGGCTGGACCGACTTCTGGGCGATCGTCACCGATCGCCGCACCATCAACGCGCTTGAAATCAGCTTCGGCACCGCCTTCATTGCCGCCGCTGTCAACGTCGTCTTCGGCACGATCGTCGCGTGGGTGCTGGTGCGCTACAGCTTTCCAGGCCGCCGCATCGCCGATGCCATGGTCGACCTGCCCTTCGCGCTGCCGACAGCGGTGGCCGGCATCGCACTGACCACGCTTTACGCACCGAACGGCTGGATCGGAAGCCTGCTGATGCCGCTCGGCATCAAGGTCGCGTATACGCCGCTTGGCATCGTCATCGCGTTGATCTTTATCGGCCTGCCTTTCGTCGTTCGTACCGTGCAGCCGATCATGGAGGAGATCGACAAGGAGGTGGAGGAAGTGGCCGCAACGCTCGGCGCCAATCGCTTCCAGATCATCAGCCGCGTCCTGCTTCCCGGACTGGCGCCGGCCATCGTCACCGGTTTCGCGCTGGCCTTCGCGCGCGGCGTCGGCGAGTACGGTTCCGTCATCTTCATCGCCGGCAACCTGCCGTTCAAATCCGAGATCGCGCCGCTTCTGATCGTCATCGCGCCATCTCGGTCGTGTCGGGCCACATACGCGGGCTAACCAACACCATGCCGCTGCATGTTGAAATCCTTTATAACGAGTACAATGCCGCCGCCGCCTTTGCCGTCGCTTCGCTGCTTGCCGGCCTGGCGCTCGTCACGCTGGTCTTGAAAACACTTCTCGAGATGCGCTACGGCGCCGAGATCGCCGCGACGCGCGGACACTGACAAATGCATGTCGCCCAAAAGTGTGTAGCGGTTTTTGGACAACGACATGCATAAAACAAAGATTTGATGTCGCCCAAAAGTGGGAACCGGTTTTGGGATAACGGCATGCATCAACTACAAAAGGGATTTGCATGGAAGTTCGCGTTGCCAACGTGCGCAAGGAGTTTGAGCGGTTTCCGGCCCTCCGCGACGTTTCGCTCGACATCAAGTCGGGAGAACTGATCGCCCTGCTGGGACCTTCCGGTTCCGGCAAGACGACGCTGCTCAGGCTGATTGCCGGCTTGGAGCGGCCGACCCGCGGAAAGATCTTCTTCGGCGAAGAGGATGCCTCTCAAAAGTCGATTCAGGAGCGCAATGTCGGCTTCGTCTTCCAGCACTACGCGCTGTTTCGCCATATGACGGTCGCCGACAATATCGGCTTCGGACTCAAGGTCCGGCACGGGCCGTCACGCCCGTCGGCGAAGGAAATCCGCCGCCGCGCCTTGGAACTTCTCAACCTCGTCCAGCTTTCCGGTCTGGAAAAACGCTATCCGGCGCAGCTTTCGGGCGGCCAGCGCCAGCGCGTGGCGCTGGCCCGCGCCATGGCGATCGAACCGGCCGTGCTTTTGCTCGACGAGCCGTTCGGCGCGCTCGATGCCCAGGTGCGCCGCGAACTGCGCCGCTGGCTGCGCGACATCCACGACGCCACCGGCCATACCACGGTCTTTGTCACCCATGACCAGGAAGAGGCGCTGGAGCTTGCCGACCGCGTCGTGGTGATAAGCCAGGGCCGCATCGAGCAGGTCGGCACCGCCGACGAGATCTACGATACCCCGAACTCGCCCTTCGTTTATGGCTTTATCGGCGAATCGAGCTCGATCCCGGTCAAGGTCGAGGACGGCCAGGTCTGGATCGCCGACCGCCCGATCGGGCTCTCCGCGCCGCACGCACCGCAAGGCGAAGCGACATTGTTCTTTCGCCCGCACGATGTCGAACTGGTGGACGAATGCAACGGCTGCATCGCCGGCACGGTCGCCGCCAGCCGCCGCGTCGCCGGCACCAGGCGGGTCGAGCTCGAAATCGGCGGCGAACGCCAGCGGGTCGAGATCGAATTGCCCGTCGACCATCCGGCGGCGCAGAAAACTCGAGTGGCTTTTAGGCCGCGGCGCTGGAAGCTTTTTCCGGCTGGTTGATTACGAGGCGATTACCAACTTGTGCACAACAAGACGTTTCGGCCCCGCTCTTTCAACGCGCCTTAGCGAGAGCGCAAGGGTCATCGGATTTTTCGGGGAAGCCGCAAAGCCGTAGTGCTCGTAGAAGGCTTTCGCTTCGTCCGATATGGCATGAACAAGAAGGCCGCGAATCCCGAGGTCGTCGCGGCGTAACGCGTGCGCAGAACGGTGTCTTGCAACAGCGCGGCGCCTAACCCGTGCCTTGCCAGCTTGTGTCCACGCTGCTCGAATGTCGCGCGGTATACGTCGAGCAGCCTGATGGAGCAGGTCTGCACGGCCTTGCCGTTCAAGATGGCTTTGGTGGACCGCGATCACGTTCCCGGCGGAAACTCGCTGTCGGTTGTCTCCCATCCTTTGATGGGCATCCACGTCATCGACCGGAGCAAGCGCTGCGTCAGCGGATAGTGGTGTCGATCCACGCGTCTTCGCCACAGCGGCGCCAGGAGCCACCATTCCCGGCGCTTCTCCAATACTGACCTTCGCGCGCTACGGCTTGACGCGATTCGGAGCTGACCTTCAAAGATATAGCGAATTAAAGAAAACAGCGGTATTTTGACCGATTGAAATCTCCTTGGGGTGCTCATGGCTCTAGATGTCATTGGTGCAGGCATGGGTCGCACTGGCACATATTCGCTGAAGCTCGCGTTGGAGCATCTTGGGTTCGGGCCGTGTCATCACATGGCAGATGTCCACGCCAATCCCGAGCAGAAGGCGCTGTGGCGCGCCGCCGGCCAGGGACAACTCCCGACCTGGGATGCGGCATATGCCGGCTATCTTTCCGCGGTCGATTGGCCAACGGCGCATTTTTGGCGCCAAGTGAGTGACCACTACCCTCATGCAAAGGTTATCCTGACAGTTCGTGACCCGGAAGCCTGGTATGACAGCATGGCGCAAACAATAGGGCTCACGATGGATGCTGCTACCAATGATCCACAGTCCTTTGGTGTGGCGGTGGTTGGAAACGCTGTCTTTGGCGGTCGATTTGATAACCGTGATCACGCAATCGCTGTCTATGAAGCACATAACGCTTCCGTGAAATCAACGCTGCCGCCTGAACGCCTTCTCACGTATCAAGTCTCCGAAGGATGGGAGCCGCTTTGTGCCTTTCTCGATGTACAGTTGCCTTCCGAACCGTTTCCACGCACCAATTCGACTGCCGAATTTCGTGCTCGCATAGGGCGCTGAACGGCGGTTTTCCACCCCCGGCCGGACCTTCCCGAGCCTCATCAGGCAATCTGATCTATGAACGCGCCAACCGACCACATGCGCCAGTAGCAGTCATCCGATCGGACGAATCGAATGACCGCTTTGGCTAGTTCGGTTCGAAGCCTTAGGCTTCAAAGAGATGCGCTTAAACATCTTGGATTCGAACGCGCAGCAGTTTTGCCGAATTCAGGAACACCAGGACATCTGGCCCCAAGTGCAAAATCGCTGCCTGGATAGGACCGATCCAGCCCATCAGCGCTGCGGTAATGCCCAAAACATGCACAACACCAACGCCGACGAAGATATTCTCCTGAATTGTCCGGTAAGCGCGTCGCGCAATCGCGCGGGCGCTGACAATTCTTGCCAGGTCATCCTTCATCAATGCGATATCGGCGGCTTCCAGCGCTGCCTGCGTGCCGCCGCCCCCCATCGCAATGCCGACATCGGCGCGTGCCAGCGCCGGCGCGTCGTTGATCCCGTCGCCGACCATCGCCACGCGATGGCCCTGCTTTTGCAATTCGGCGATGGCGGCGACCTTGTCCTGCGGCATCAGATTGGCACGCACTTCATCCATGCCGAGCTCGTTGGCGATGGTCCGCGCTGTGGCCTCATTGTCACCCGTCACCATCACCATGCGCTTGACCCCGGTTGCACGGAGCTTTGCCAGCGCTTCGCGCGCACCTGGTCGCAATGTGTCGGCAATAAAAATCACGCCAGCGAATTTCCCATCGACCGCGACGTGAACCGGCGTCTGTCCGCCCTTTTCGATCGCATCGGAAAGCGGCACGCCGGCCTCGCGCAACAACAATGCATTCCCGACCAGCACGGTGCGTCCGGAGACCGTCGCCTTCACACCGCGCGCCTGCAACTGCTCGTACTGCTCCGGTTCCGGGACATCGATTTTCATCCGGGCGGCATAGTTGACGACCGCTTTCGCCAAGGGGTGAGCGGAGCGCCGATCGGCGGCGGCGGCAAGGCTGATCAGATCAGCTTCCGAAAGCGTGCCGTCCTGCATCTCCACGCCGACAACCTCGGGCTTGTTCGCCGTCAGGGTGCCTGTCTTGTCGAACACCAGGACGTCGACCTTGGCCAAAGACTCCAGATAGACGCCCCCCTTGACCAGAATTCCACTGCGTGCGGCTCGCGCAATGGCTGCGATAATCACCAGAGGAGTCGCCAATCCGAGTTCGGCAGGTGATGTGAAAATCAGCAGAGTGACGATCATCCGAACGTCGCGGGTATAAAGATAAACCGCAACGAGGAAGATCAGCACGACCGGGATCAGCCATGACGCGACCTTATCCGCCAGTTTCTGGACGGGTGCCTTTTCCGCTTCGGCATTCTCGACCAGACTGATGATGCGGGCAAAGGTGGTGTCGGCACCAACCTTCTCGGTCTCGATGTCGAGGGCGCCGGATTCGACGATGGTTCCGGCAAAGACATCGGCGCCATCGCTCTTGTCCTTGGGAATGCTCTCTCCTGTGATCGATGCTTCGTTGACCGAAGCCGCTCCACCGACGACGGTGCCGTCGACCGGGATCTTCTCGCCGGCCCGCACCAAGACAACGTCGCCCGCGCGCAAATTCTCGATCGGGACCATGCGTTCGCCACCTGCGTCCCGCACAAGCGCCACCTGCGGCACTGAGCCGATCAGGTCTTTGATCGAGGCTCGCGCTCGTTCCATATTCAGATCGGCGATGAACTCCGCGATCAAAATGATCACCATGAGGACCGCGCCGGCGACGGTCTCGCCTCCGCTCAGCGCCACCACCGTGGCAATGGTGACGAATATTTCGGTACCGATCTTGCGCTCTTTTACGAGATCAACGGCGCCGGTTTTGACAAGCGGATACAAGCCGATGGCAACCGCCACCCACAAGGCTTGTATTGGAATGAGCTGCTGCCAATACAGCAACGCCATCAAGCCGGTAAAAATGATGCGCGCGACTTCGGTCCAGCGTTCGCGCGTCATCAACACTCGCCAACCCGATGGAACCGTCTTAGGCGCCGGCTCAACGCTTTCGGTGGCTGCTGTCTCGGATTTCATGATTGGCTCGCTATCTCGGATTGCGGTCTTGAGTTGAAGCATGAGCGCATCAGGCCCCCGCGGCGGATAGTCCTGTCCAGCCATGGTATCCGACATAGAGGCCAACGGCGATGAGAAATAGCGCGCCCAGCGCGCGCGACGGTCGGCGGCCCCTACCGTGACGAGAGTAATCCCGAAGCTTGGCGATCCTGTCCCACATGCATGCCTCACGTCCACACCCGGAGGGATTGCTCCAGCCTGTCGGCGATCTGTATGACGACATAGGCGATCACCATGTAGATCACGACGGCAATCACAAAGGCTTCGAGGTAGTAGAAGTTCAGCGCGGCGATCAGTTGGGACTGCGCGAAGATATCGACGACCTCGATGGCGAATCCGAGTGAAAGCGCCTTCATGATGACCATCATCGAGGTGGTCAGCTCGGGAATTGCCGTGAGGGCCACCTGGGGAAATAGGACCCGTCGGAACAGTTGGCTGCTTGTGTAACCCAGCGAGTAGGGGGTCGGAACAAGAACCGTTCCCAGCGACACGCTAACGTCGAACGGAGCATGAACGTCATGCGGCGTGGCGTAACCGAGCCGGAAGTCTGAGCGAACGGAATCCTTCAGGCATCTGATGTTCTGCATCCCAGGTGTAGATGCCGGTCAGGTTGATGTGCTCCCAACTCAGCCGCGATACGTGCTTGAGCAGATGATCCGGAATCTCGCGATGCGTTTTGCGTAAGTAGGTAAGGGCCCGTTCGATATAGACCGCATTCCTACGATCGCACTGACGACGAGGTTGAGGCCGGAGGCGCGGAACGCCTGGCTTTCGAAGGACCGGTCACGGATTTCACCACGCTCGTGGAAGAAAACGGCGCGCTTCAGCTTATGCGCAGCCTCACCCTTGTTGAGGCCGGCCTGGCAACGCCGCCGAACTTGAGTACCATTCGATCATGAACAGCGATCGCTCGACCCGGCCGAGTCCCGTAGCGCTCGTGCGAGTTGGCTTTCCTTCGGAGATGCGGATAGTTTCTTCAGGATCGTGGCCGGCACTACGGATCGCGTGGTGATCGACGCCGCCAGATGGAGGAGATCATCCCAGTGCTCGAGGATCAGGGTGGTGTTGATCGGCGCCCCGATGTGGTTCGACAGCGCCGGGTATGCATCGCCTTTCTCGAACGTGTGGAACTTCCGGTCCTTGAGGTTGCGCAGTCGCGGCGCGAAGCGTTTGCCTATGAGGGCGAACAGACCGAAGATGTGATCACTCGCGCCACCCCTATCGGTAAAGTGTTCCTGGATGTCGAGGACCGTGTCCTGATCGAATAGCCCATCGAGCACATAAGCAGCCTCACTTTCGGTCGGACTGATGGGCAGAATGCTAAAGTAGCGTGAGCGTGACGAGCACCCCATCTTGCCTGAGGGCTATGCACTGGGGAGATTTGCCGCCTGATTTGCGGCAGCGAGGAGCGCAGGCGCATGGAGTGGGAGGACCCTGATGCCAGTCATCAAGACAGTCATCAAGGCAGGCATGAAGAGGGTCACTATCGCCGGGTCGAGGTGATCACAGGCCGGCGGAAACGGCGCAGCTGGACGCCGGCGGAGAAGGCGCGGATTGTTGCGGAAAGCGCGGAGCCGGGCGCCAACATCTCGGCTGTCGCGCGGCGTTGGGGGATCAATCGAGGTCTTCTTTCGGTCTGGCGACGGCACGTGGGGCTGGTGCAGGCGAAAGCGGCTGCGGAGACGACGCCAGCCCTGCAGTTTGTGCCAATTACGATCGCGGGCGAGGAGCGACAGCTCGAGCATAGTGACGCACGGAATAAGGAGGCGCCCAGGTCGACCGGTCGGATCGAGCTCGAGATCGGTGAAAGCCGCCTCGTCCTGACGGGTTCGGTCGATCCGGCCCTGGCGGCCGCCATCGTGGGTGCCTTGCGTGTGCCGCAGTGATTGCGCTAGCCGGCGACGTGAAGGTGGTGGTGGCGACGCAGCCGGTCGACTTCCGCCGCGGCATCAATGGCCTTGTTGCCCTGGTCGCCTCGGCTCTTGCAGCCGATCCCTATTGCGGTGACGTCTTTGTCTTCCGCCCCAAGCGCGGCGACAGATTGCGCCTTCTTTTTTGGGACGGAAGCGGCATGGTTCTGGCCTCGAAATGGCTCGAATCGGGGCGCTTCACCTGGCCGCCGATCCGCGACGGCCAGGTCCGGCTGACGCGCGAGGAGTTCGCCCTTCTGGTGGCTGGCCTCGACTGGACGAGGGTGGCGAAGAAACACGTCAAAAGACCGGTCAGAGCGGCGTGAAGTGACTGGATTTGCTTGAAGATTCGGGGTCGCCTGGTAGGGTTGATCATGTCGCCCCGCCCTGATTCGTTGCCATCGGATCCTGCCGAATTGCAGAGAATGGTTCTGGCTCTTAAAGCCGAGAACGCGGAGCTGCGCGTCTATGCCGATCTGCTTCGGCAGATGATCTTCGGGGTAAAATCGGAGAAGCTGGCCGTGCTCGATCCGGTGCAGATCGCGCTCGATCTCGGTGACCTCTGCGAGGTGCCGGCCGCGGCCAACGACGATGCCGTCGAAGACAAGGATCGGCCGCGACGCAAGCACCGGTCGGCGTCGCGCAACATGGGTGCCCTGCCGAAGCATCTGCCGCGCTGCGAGGAAGTGATCGAGCCGCAGAGCGCGGTCTGCTCGTGTTGCGAACTTCCCCTCCATCGCATCGGCGAGGATGTCAGTGAGGCCCTCGATATCGTTCCGGCACTGCTACGCGTGATCCGCACGATCCGGCCCAAATACGCCTGCCGGGCCTGTGAGGCCCATGTCGTCCAGGCGCCGGCGCGAGCGCGAGTAATGGACGGGGGCATGGCGACGACGGCCCTGATGGCGCATGTGGTCGTCTCCAAGTTCGCCTGGCATCTTCCTCTCTATCGCCAGTCGCAGATCTTCTCGGGTTACGGCATCAATCTCGACCGTGGCACGCTCGGCGGCTGGGTCGGACGGGCCGCCTGGTGGCTGAGGCCGCTTTACGATCGCCTGCTTGCCTTCATCCGCTCGCAGCCGCGGGTGTTTTGTGACGAAACGCCTCTGCCGCGACTTGATCCGGGACGCAAGCGGACGAAAGTCTGCCAGTTGTGGGCGCAGGCCGTCGATGATCGTCCCTGGCAGGGACCGGCACCGCCGGCAGTCGGCTATGTGTTTGCAGAAAGCCGGGGAACCGGAGAGATCGAGGCACAGCTTTCAACATTCGACGGCATTCTGCAGGTCGATGGCTATGCGGCCTACAAGAGCCTGGCGAAGCGGCGGCGCAAGAGCAATATCGCACCCTTGCAGCTTGCCTTTTGTCTGGCCCATGCTCGGCGCAAGTTCGTCGAGGTGGTCAAGACGACGGGCTCGAGCGAGGCGCTGGCGGTGGTCGCCGCTATTGCCGAGATCTACCGGATCGAGGAATGCATCCGCGGCATGAGCGCCGAGCAGCGCCTGTCGGTGCGCAAGGCCGAGAGCGCTCCGCTCATGGCGGCACTGAAGGAGCAGTTGGAGATGCTGATCGATGAGGTCTCGGCCAAGTCGTCGCTCGGCAAGGCCATTGCCTACACGCTGGCGCATTGGCATGGGCTGATCGCCTTCCTCGAGGACGGCCGGATCGAAGTCGACAGCAACGTTGTCGAGCGTTCGCTCAAACCAGTTTGCCTGACGAGGAAGAATAGCCTCTTTGCCGGATCCGCTCGCGGTGGCGAGACATGGGCGGTGCTGGCATCACTGGTCAACTCGGCACGGCTCAATGGTCTCGATCCCGAAACCTGGCTCGCCGACGTGCTCGAGCAGATCGTCTCGGGTTTCATTCCGGTCAATCGGCTCGACGAGCTCTTGCCGTGGAATTGGAAGGCGGACCGGGAAGCACGGGGCCAACTGGAGCGTGTGGCGGCATGATCGCTCGTCGGTCAAGGGGGCCCGTCGCCGCTCGGCCCGCTGCGGCGTCCTCGATTGCGCCTTCGCGCCCGATGCTGGACGATGCGGCCTTCGAGACGTTCCTGCACAAGCAGCGGCCGCATCCGCCGGTCTTCGGCATGGATGGGCTCGACGGCTATCTGACTGCGCTCATCATCGGTCCGCGCTTTATCGACCCGCGCCAATGGATTCCTTTGTTTGCAGGCGAGCAAGCGTTGATGGCGCTCGAAGGTACAACCGAGGCGCTCGCCGTTCAGACGCTGGTTGCCAACTATAACCGGATCTCGGTCGGGCTCGGCGAAACGCCGGAGACCTGGCGTCCGCGCCTTGCGCGACAGCAGGACGGCACATTCGACGCCTTCGAATGGTCGACCGCCTTCCTGCTTGCCACCGGCTACGCCACAAGGCTCTGGCGCCCCGTTCTCCACGGCCATGCCAAGACCGGCGACATCATCGCCCCGATCCGGGATACAACGGGGCTGAACTCCCGTCTCGACGACGCGGGCGTCGCAGCCGTTGCAAAGGCGGTCGTCGCCATCCGCTCGTACTTCATGCCCAAGCGGGTCAAAGCGGCCCGCATCTGAATCCTGCCTCTGTCAAGCAAGGACAGTCGTGCGGTGCTCGTGACGCTTACAAAGTAGCCGTACTGATCGGAAAGGTGGCTGTAGAACTTTGAGCCGGGTTCGCTGCCGTAATGCAGATTGATGTCGCCGCGCTTTGCGGCTCGGTCGCTCGCGCGGAAGAATTGGCCGTCAGATGATGACGTCGTGCCATTGCCCCAAAGGCGAGAATGCGGATGGCGGGTGTGGGCGTCCGTCACGCAGGCCTGCGCCGCGCGGTAGGTCTCCGACCGTGCATGGAAGGTTCTCATCCAACTGATCTGGTGAGCGCTGATGCCTTTGGACGCGCTGGCCATCCGTTTCGGACCAAGGTTGGTCGCATCCGCCAGTACGCCGGCCAGCATGGCCGAGACATCTCTTGGGACGTCGCCGGTGCGAACATGCGTGAAGCTATCCGCAAAGCCGGTCCATTCATGCACTTCCCTCAACAGGTCGGGAACCTCGATACCATTGGATGCGGCGTCCATCCCTGGATGGCAATCCCGGCACAACACCCAGCGGGGATTGCGAACCTCCACTGTGCCGAACACCGTTTGAATTCGACGCGTCGTATAGTCCTTGACCGGCCGAAAATTGTGGCAATCCGGACAGACCCGTCGAAACAGGGTGTAGGTTTTCGCCTCCTAGGTCGCGACCACTGTTTGCAGGGCGGCCATGATCTTCTTGCCATCTTTGATCGACAGGTCAAGGTCTCCGCCACGCGGACGCTCATCGCTTTTGTCGATCCGGACCTCGTTTCGACATCGCCGAATTCGTTCCTGCTCTCGATCGTGATCGTCCATTCCACCGCCATCGCCGCCGCCTTAAACAAAGTAACGGTGATGGCCCAGTCGGCGCTAACAAATCGTGGCCGCGCTCACCCCAGAGAAGTTACCGGTCCCAATGCCTCGATGCCCTCGAGCGCTTCATCCACCGAGTTACTGCGCAAGAACGTTGCTGATCTCGACCAGGTTCGAGCGCACGCGCAACATGTAGAAGCCAATTGTCGTTAGGTGATTCGGCAACAGCCAGCCATCCTCGCGGCCATTGGCGATGATGAAGGGCTGGATGCGCAGCGCCGAGACGAACTGCGAGTCCATCGTGTCCCACAGGCTCTGCAGGTGCTTTTCGTTGATCACGTCCTCGAAATCGGCCTCGGCGCCTTTCATCAGCCCGTAATAGGCATAGAGCTGGCCATAGGCGAACCAGAAGCGATCGTCGGCGCGGAAATCGAACCAGCCATTGTTGTAGTGCTCAGCGCGCTCCTTGAGGATCGCCGAGGTCGAACCGATGTCGGACGAGATGCGGTCGATATACTGCTTGAGATTGTCAGCGCGGGCATCGAACACCGTCTGGCAGGTTTCCAGCCGGGCGTTGAAGGCGCGCAGCTTGCGCACCGCGTCGCGATAGTAGCTCGGCGTCGGCGTCTTCGGCCCGAACGGGTTCAAGCCGAAATACCAGGTTTCCTCATCGAACTGCAGATTGCCGCGCGCGTCCTGCAGGTCGGCGTCGATCTGCGAGGTGGTGCGCACGCGGCCGAGATTGTCGGCAAGCTCGGTCGCCGTGCGCCGCACCGCCTGGTTGATGCCGCGCTGGAACGACGCCTTGTTGTCCATGAACGGCGTGTGGTCCCAGTCGATGCCGAACAGGCCGAGCTTGTAGAGGATCATCGACGACACCCAGGCATTCTGGTTGACGTTGAAGTCGGTCAGGTCGGCCGCCAACTGGGCGATCGCCGAATTGCCACAGGTCCTGGCGGCGTCGGTGCTGGCACCGGCGGCGACCTGCTCGCCGGCCGACAGGTTGCGCTTCTCGAATATATAGGTGTCGGGATAGTTCGGGTTGAAATTGTTCCACCACTGGGTGGCGTAGAAGAAATTGGCGTAGAGGCCGATCAGCATCAGCAGCGCCAGGCCGACCACTGCCTTCAGGATCCAGCCGCGCTGCGTATACCAACGCCCGGCCCACACGAACGGCCACAGGATGACGCCGATGGCTAAGCCGATGCCGCGGCCGATCCACTGGAAAATCCGGGTGAAGAAATTCACGATCGGATCAAGCATGGCGATGTCACCCCCTCAGTCAGTCAAGCCGTAGAGGCGCATGCCAAACGCCACCTTGTCTTTCAAATATGTGATTTTCAGAACGTCGCGCTGGGTAAGCCATTCTCAGTTTGGAGCCGCATGGTAATCGACACACGATACCTCGCTTGGCCATCTTGCACGCGACCGGCAATTCCGGCGCGCTTTATGAGTTCGCTTGAGTGCACTGTTTGCTTCCATCTGATGTCGATAGATGTTCGCCAAATGCAAGCGGAATTGGTCTCATGACAGCCAGCTTTTCCGGCATAAATCTGTCCTGCCATCCGACGCAGGTTCGCGAGTGTCCGGCCACCAACCACGATCATTTCGTGCCATCGGTGAGAAGCGCCTTGAGTTCTTCGAGCCTGTCGTTGATGAGCCAGCCGTAATAGTTCTCGACGGGCAGGGTGCGGCCGGTCTTGTCGGTCACGGCTTGCCTCAACTCACGTGCACGTCTGCGCGGCTGGCCAACATTGTAGAGCGTGGCGGTGATTCCGGGATTACCGGATATATCGAACCCCTGTTCCCGATAGGCATCGATCGAATCCCGGATGATCGCGGCGATGTAAACAAGACTGCGATCAGGATCCATGACGTCGCGATAGATCGCCTGCGGGCGATCGGGCGACAATCGGGGAAGCTTGCTGACCCGGCTGACCATGTCTGTGACCTGCAGGGCTGCAAGCGGGCTTATCTGTCCCAGGCCGAAGGTCTGCCCCGCATAGAAGGGTTGGAAGAAGGCCCGCTGGAACGTGATGGGTTCGTAGTCGACGCCATCGACCTTGCGACCCCGGAATGTCTCTTCCCAGACCTGGTCACGGCAGCTCCAAATCAGCGCGCTGCTTTCGAGAGAAGCGCAGGATGCGAATTCGGGCCGCTGGACGAATGACTGGACCGGAGTGCCCCTGTAGCTGAAGGAGAACTTCAGATCGGCATAGGCGAGCGCCTTGACGTAATAGGTCTGAACCGAGTCGACCACGCTGATATTGTAGGTGTGCTCTCCGACGAGAGCCGCGACGATGTGGATCGGATCGATGCCATAGGCGAGCGCCGCCTTCCTGATCTTGCCGACGAGCTTGCGGTCGTCCCGTATCAAGGCGGTTATGGCCCGATACTTCTCCTCGTACGTCGTGTTGAATGCCTTGGAACGAAGCGCGGACGCTCTTGGGATCACCGGTTGCTCGGCAAGACGATTGCCCGTCGGGACGACTGTGACAGTCTGCGCCACGGCTGGGGCCGTTCCGACACAAGGTGCAACGATCGTCACCGTCATCAAAAAGGGCTGCAGCTTGGCTGTTGGCATGAGGCTCCGTTGGCAGCCTCCGGCTCCGTGAAGGGATGCAGGGTGTGCCGTCATATGGTCATGGCAGTGTGCTTTCGAGCCTATAACAGAGAGGCGGAGGTTTTGCGAGCCGGCAAGGTGTTCGGATGCAAGGACGCTGGAAAAAATGTTCGGCATCGCGTTACCTAAGCGCGCCGACGAGAAGATTGTCTTCGCTTAAGATGGAAACCCACCGTCTCGTGTTGTATTCCGCTTGGCGCTTCAGGTAGTGATAGTTCGTCTCGTACCAGGGACGAACCCTATTGGTCAGATTATCGAGAATGAAATCGCCCTTGTCGGTTCGAACCGCCAATACAGCGTGCCCTTCGCCATCGGACTTGCGCACTGCCGTCAAGAGCAGACTGGAGACGCGAAGGCCTTTCGCATCAGCGTTCGCCGATTTTCCAGTGCATAATCCTCGCAATCACCCAGATTATCGTCAGGATAGGACCAATATTCTGGAACTCCATTGTGTTCCATGTCGCTCACTGGCTTGACGCGGTGGTTTACGGATACGTTGACGCCTACGAGCGATCGCAAAAGTCATCGGTCATGCTCGGCGAATGCAGGGCAGCTCACATTCATGCGAACAAACGGACGGACAACGCAGCGATCGGTCATTACGAATACTGTCGGAACTATCGCGATGATTGCTCGATCGTCACGCGCGACCCGAAGCCCGTCGAACTGACCCGCTCCTTGTGTGAGACGCTGATCGAAATCAACAACAGGGCCAACACGACGATCATGGCCATGACGGACATAGATACCCGGTGTCGATGAGAAATGGGAGTATCCCTATAAGGGATTTGGCGACTGCGACGACATCGTGCTGGAAAAACGTCGCGAACTGATGAGACAGGGCGTGCCCCCGCAAAACCTTTTGGATAACGGTGGTCAGGCAGTCGAGCGGCGAGGGGCACGCGATGCTGAGCGTCAACACGACCGCCGGTGACTTCATTCTCGACAATCTGGAGCCGAAGGTCCTGCTGTGGTCGGACACCGGATATACCTACCTGAAGCGCCAGTCGCGATCCAACTCCGGCCATTGGGAAGCGATCGAATCCCAACAGACATTCTCGTCAGCGGCACGAAATAATCTCAGGACGCTGACAGGAGACCGGCGCCAAGAAGCAGAAATATCGAGGCGCCGAGCCCGATCCGATAATAGACGAAGGGTATGTAGCTGCGCGTCGAGACTAGCTTCAGAAAACCCACGATCGCGACATAGCCGACCGCGAAGGACAGCAGGGTGGCCAGCGCGGTCGGACCGGCGCCGACCGGACTGTCTGCCCCCCAACTCGCATAGAGCTGGAAGAAGCCTGAGGCGAGCACGGCAAGTATCGCCAGCAGGAACGAATACCTGGCGGCGGCCTCTCGCGTGTAAGCCATCAGCAGTCCGGCGCTTATAGTGTCTCCCGATCGCGAAACGCCCGGGATGAGGGCCATCGCCTGGGCGGCGCCGAACAGAAGGCCGTCCCGCCAGCCCAGATCGCGCAAAGCCTTGCGCTTGGCGCCCAGCCGGTCGGCGGCCGCGAGAACCAGCGCGAAGACGATCAACATGGTTGCCGTGAGATAGAGGTTGCGGGCCGGACCTTCGATCAGGTTCTTCAGCAATAGTCCTAGGATGCCGATCGGCAGGGTCCCTATGATCACCAGCCATCCCATGCGGGCATCCGGGTCCAGCCGTTCACGGCGGCCGGCCAGGGAACGCAGCCATGTGGCGATGATGCAGATGATGTCATGGCGGAAATAGATCAGGGCCGCGATCTCGGTCCCGATCTGCGTAATGGCGGTAAATGCGGCGCCGGGATCGCCGGCCGGTGGCAGGAATTCACCAACGATCCGCAAATGCGCGCTTGAGGAGATCGGAAGAAATTCCGTCAGTCCTTGAACCACTCCTAGGATCGCCGCCTCGCTCCACCCGATTTCAGCCAATTGCACTTCCTTTGCGTGGTGCGCAGCTCGTCTCGGGCTGTCGCTTCATCGGATCGTCGAAGAGCCGACGTTAGCCGGTGCGGGCCTGCAGATAGGAGAGCATGAGGAACTGTGGGGCGGTCACGCAGCTTTGCTGCGCTGATCGGGTCTTGGATTGTCGTTTGCCATGCCCGGATACCATTCCGCGAAGACTGCTTTGAGACTTCCGTCGAGTGTCCGGGTGCGGCCATTGCTTCGCCCGTTGCCTCGTGGGCGCTCAACGCGAGGTGCAGTCGTGATCCAAAAGGCGCTCGGCCGCTGAGCTTTCCCAATTGGTCAGGATGT
The DNA here is from genome assembly GCF_040321435.1 of Mesorhizobium sp. M0410. NCBI lineage: Bacteria > Pseudomonadati > Pseudomonadota > Alphaproteobacteria > Hyphomicrobiales > Phyllobacteriaceae > Mesorhizobium > Mesorhizobium sp. M0410. Next base: position 116,056 of record NZ_JAMYRN010000014.1, on the reverse strand, counting down.
AAAATCCCGGTCTTGCGCCGGCGAGTTCGGCGCCAACGACGACGACATTTACGTGATGCATGGCGCCCCGGGCCTGCGGCAGGCCGGAAGCGATGATGCCGACTACGTTGGTCGTTTCCAAATCCGGCTTGTCGACTGCCTTGATCCAATAGCGTTTCCCCATCAGAGCCAAAGGGAGAAGCTGCCACGGACCTTCCACCTTCGGCCCCTTCAGGACAAGTTTCTTTTCCACCGACACCGCAACGCAATCGATATGGATGTGGAACTGATCCTGGGATCGCTCAGTCCTGGAATTCACAGCCATGGCGATGGCCGTTCGTGGAAGGTGACGTCCGAGGCTCGCCGAGACCTTGCTTCGTGCTTTCCATGCCCGATTCCAGAGTTGGGAACTGCCCTGCCAACGGACAGACGGGCTTTCAAGGCCGGCAACAGCCGTAAGTGGCGTCAACAGAAACTCGGTCCGGTATCGGGGTGATTTAATGAGAGCTGATCCAGGCACGCCCTGCCTGGGCAGGATCACTTCCTCGCAGGGGAAAGCGCTGCCAAGATGCGCTGCGGCAAGAGCGCAGGTCTGCACAACCTGCCAGAGCGCGTTGCGATGCGCTGAAGCGGAGCCGACGTCGGTGACCGCCGCAGTCAGCAACGCGATTGTCAAACAGAGCACGGCTGCAGCACGGCAGTGGTGGAACAATGGTAACCTGTGAAGGGATTTTACAGCGAGGGGAATGCCCGAGATGAGGTTTTGAGTCCCGGCGCGCAGTCGGCGAAACCGAAACGGTGAAGGTGGAGCGGCTGGGAGCCTCGCGATGGTTCCGATGGGCGACTGCTCTTCTGCCCGATCACTGGTTTGATGACGTTTCGGCATTAAACCTCGCATCCTTGGCCGTGACCGATGTCAGTTCAGATTCTGCGCCCCGCTCAGCGGCCGGATCGAGATTGCTGTCCTTCCCTACTATGGCCTTGTCAGCGCTTCGCGGCACGTCCTCCATCGCATTCTGAAGCATCGAGCGGGTTTCCTGCAGGTCGAGTTCCTTCTCGGCTTGACGTACGGCGTCGTCAAACTGCTTTCGAAAATCGCCCGCAATCCGATTGAATGTCTTCATCATTGCCCCCGCCGATCGCATGACTTTTGGAAGCTCCTCCGGGCCGAAAACAACCAGCGCCACCACGAAGATAACCAACAGGTGGGTCATGCCAAGTCCGAACATCGGTACGTCCTCTCGCGCAATCGCCGGCAGCGACAACCTCTCCGCTGGTTTGTGGCGACCGATCCGGTTGAATGCCTCGACCTACGGCGCCAAATCCAACCATCATAGCCTCTCGCCTGAGCCATTCCAGTATGCGGCCGCGGGAATGTCGTTCATACTTCGAGCCATGTGGCACCACTCGTCAACCCGAATATCAGGCGCACGTCTGGTAGGGATATTCGCAACCGTGCTCGCAGCAAGCGGACTCCTCGCTGGAGCCGATGGCACAAGGCCCAGAATATTTGAAGCAGGCGCCTACTCCTTTTCCGACGAACTCGGCGGATTCCGGATCATTGCCGCTTCGGGAGCCGGAACAAGGGCCGATCCCGTCGTGATCACCGAGGAACTCGAGTCGGCAAGCCCGGTAACCCTCACCATACGCGCCATCCGGCCGGTTCAGCCATTCGGTGCCTCCGGCAACTATGCCACCGGGTTCATTTCCCTAAGGATCGTTGCCCTCAACAACAGCGGTCACGCCTGGGTCGAATTCGAGTTCGAGTTGCAGGAGATTCTCAACCAGCCAAGCGATTCCAGCGACGGGCTTTCGTTCGACCAGGCGCGCCGCGAAACGGATGCAATTCGGTCCGATAGTTTCGCCGAATTCAGTCGTGAATTCGAACCTTATGACCATCTTCTGTTCCGGAAAGGCGAGGTCGATCCGCTGAGCACGGTTTCGTTCTCATTCCTGGTGACTGATTTCACGCCGACTGCGCGGCTCTATCTCGTTCAGGACCCGCGCATTCCCTCAACCTGAACGTGTCGCGCATCATCGCGGCCGTCGGTTCGAACAACGCTGCTCGTCATGCATGCCGGCAGTTTGGCAGGTGTCGTTGGGCGCGGCATGCCGATGGATTTGCTGGTCATTTTGGTCGCTTGGCCGTGCCTTTGATTCGGGCCACAAAATACGGACAACAGGGCAAAACCCGACGCGAACGACGATTGAGGATCGTGAGCGCCCGCGGTACGAGTTCTCCGCCGAGTTACTTGTGAAGCGTTCACACTAGCGACAGTTCCGGATCGTGCTATGATCTTGCGCATGAGGACGATCCCGGCCTCTTACATTCTGGTTTTCGCGGCGCTCGCTGCAACGCCCGCGCGGGCCGAATGCCAGTGCCTCGCCAACGGCCACATTTTCCATCACGGCGAAATCGCTTGTCTGCAATTGCCGTCAGGTCCTGAACTCGCGCAGTGCGACATGGTTCTCAACATTTCGTCATGGAAAAAATTCAGGATGGATGCCCCGAGGCGACGGCGCCGTTTGGCTTGCCTGTCAAAGGGGACGAGCAGAAACCAGGCGAAGGCGGAGATAAAGCCAACGATTTGGCTTTATCAACAGCAAACGCCCGGAGCTAAAGCGAAGCGCAGTTTGCGCGCATCCAACAGTGCGACGCAAGCCCAACGCATACCCTAGCGGTGTTCCAACACCGCTAGGAACCAGCCCTATGGATGAGCTTCCTGTTGAGATTCTGCTTTCCTGTCAGTCCTTCTTGTTCCGGTAGCTTTCAATGGCTTTGCCAACCATGTCGATGGCGACGTTGGCGCCACCAAAGCCGTTCAGCTCAACGGCCTTGCGGCCTTCAGGTAGCTGCTTGTAAACTCGAAAGAATGCCTCGATGCGCTGTCGTTCGATGGCCGGAAGATCATCGATGGTCTTGACCCCGTCATATTGCGGATCGATATCCGTAGCCGGCACAGCGATGATCTTGTCATCCGCTTCGCCGCCGTCGACCATGTTGAGCACGCCGATGGCGCGGACTTTGATCAGAGCACCGGGCACAACGGGTTCCCGGGTGAAGACAAGCGCATCCAACGGGTCGCCGTCGCCGCCCAACGAACTGGTAACGGAACCATAGTTGGCCGGATAGACGACCGGCATGGACTGATATCGATCGACGACGACATGGCCTGTCTCGGCATCGATCTCATATTTGGTGATGCTTCCCGCCGGAATCTCGATAACCGTGTAAAATTCGCTGGTGTCTTTCGGCTGCGGAAAATCGAAAGCTGTGACGAATTCGGCGAAAGCGGGCTGCGTGCCCAGCAGGGCCGCAAGCGCCATGACAGTCGGCAAAGCGCGCATGGTTGTCTCCAGAGGTTGGACGGGCAGGGCGCCCTGCATCCGCCTAGCCACCGTATGTGACGGCAGCATTACAGGGTTCCGTTATTGAAATTGGATGACCGTATTTGCACCGATCCTGCGGCGAGCAGAAATGGGCCGAGATAGAGCGCTGACGAGTGATGAGCGTCTATGGGCGTTTGCGTTTATGGGCGTTTAAGAGACGGTGGCCGCTTCAAATGTGCTATTTCAGGCGAGCCCATTTCCGGCAAGGGGATAGCTTGCGTCGTAACTCCTGCCAATCGGGCACGCTACACCCACAACACGCCGTTCGGCGAGAGCTGCCACGTAGACGCCTCGCGGCTCAGTGCGACGTTGTGTGGCAATCATCAAAAAGCAAGTGAAACTCCAACTTCAGTTGAAGTCCTTCGGAGACTACGCCACCTTGACCTTGAATCATTGCCAGGGTTCGAAATTCGTGAACGAAGAGACAACAACACCACGTCCGCTATACTCCACTGAAAGGGCTGCTTCATGTCGGGAATGTCGCGCAGGGGATTCTTGCTGGGCGGCACGGCAGCAGTAGCTGTCGGCGCTGCAGGCGGGCTGATTGCCGGCAGGGCCGTAGCAGCCGATCTGACCTTGCGGGTTTCAGCGATCAGTCGGTCGATTTTGCCCGGCACCGTCACCAAAGGGATGATGAGTTTCGGTGCGGGCGGGCCGCCGCCCACTCTGCGTTTATTGCGAGGTAGGCCGTTTTCCATAGACGTGGTCAATGATCTCGATGAAGCGACGAGTGTGCACTGGCATGGATTGCGCATCGCCAATGCCATGGACGGCGTGCCTTATCTCACCCAGCGTCCCATCGCGGCGGGCGAAAGCTTCCGTTACACTCTGACACCGCCGGATGCCGGCACCTATTGGTATCATCCGCATTGCAACACGCTCGATCAGATGGCCCGCGGTCTGACAGGCATGCTTGTTGTCGAAGATGACGAAGATGCCGGTTTCGACCAGGATTTGCCGCTCAATATACGCGACTTCCGTCTCGGCGAAGACGGCCAGTTCATCGAATTGTTCAAGGCACGCAACGCTGCGCGCGGCGGCACGCTGGGTACGGTCTCGACGGTAAATTGGGAAGTCACCCCGATTTACGATCTGCCAGCGGGCAGCCTTGTGCGCCTGCGTTTGGCAGTCACGGATGTCACCCGTATCGGCACTTATGACCTCGATGGCGGAACGGCCAAAGTGATCGCTCTTGATGCCAACCCGCTGCCGCAGCCTGTTGCGCCTCGGGGCATTGTCATCGCGCCCGGCCAGCGCGCCGATGTCGCCCTCCGCGTGCCTGATGGCGAAGACGAGATCGTCAGCCTGAATCTCAGAACAGCCAAGGGACCTCGCGTTCTCGTCCGATTCCGGCCTATCGGCGCCAGCGCGGGGCGGACGCTTGGCGAACTCAAGCCGCTGCGGCCGAATCGCGTACCGGAGCCGGATCTTGCCGATCCCGAGACAATGGACTTCGTCTTTGGCTGGTCGCCCAATGGTGATGCGCCGGCGCCGGGTGTTTGCGGCACGCTCGGCTACACCTTCTGGTCGATCAACCGCGTCGCCTGGCGAGGGGACGCGCCGGGGCCAGTTGATCCGCTCGCGGCTCTAAAACGAGGCAAAAGCTATGTTCTGCGCCTTCGCAACGAAACGCCGAACGATCATCCGATCCATTTGCACGGTATGTCTTTCCGTCTGCTACGCTCCGACAAGCGCAAAATTGCGTCGCTTGTAACAGATACGGCCCTTCTTAAATCGCAAGAAGTGATGGAAGTGGCGTTGGTCGCTGACAATCCGGGTAATTGGGCATTCCATTGCCACGTCATTGAACATCAGAAGAGCGGCCTGACCGGTTATTTGCGTGTGGAATGACCCGGTCCTCATCCAGGGTTGCGTTGCCGAGGGCGTGAGAGGGTCGAAATTGGGCGAGGCGGAGCGTCCGAGTTCTCGCCGCACTAATGGCGCTACTGCTCACGGGCGCCGGAGCGGCCGGCGACGGGTGCTGATCTGTGCATCTGATCGAGCCTCTGCTGAGTGGCCTCCCGGGCTCGCTCGCCAACGCCGGTTCCCATGCCACCGCGGTCGCGATTGCGTTGGTCATCATCACGGCGCTGTAGCTCATGCTGGGCGATCTGGCGCCCGCTCCGGATCGTGCTATGATTTCGCATGAGGACGTTCCATGCCTCTTGCATCCTGGTTTTCGTGGCGCTTGTTGCAACGCCCGCGCGGGCAGAATGTCAGTGCCTCGCCAACGGCCGGACGTTCCATCACGGTGAATTCGCCTGTCTGCAATTGCCGTCTGGACCGGAACTCGCGCAATGCGACATGGTTCTCAACATTTCGTCATGGAAAAAAATTCAGAGCGGCTGCCCGGAGGCGACAGCACCATTGAGTGTGCTCGTCGAAGGGGGCGAGCAGCAATCAGGCGAAGCCGGACACAAAGCCTTAACAACGACGAACACTCCGACCTAAGACGAAGAGCAGGCTGCGCATCAGCCACAGAGATCTCTTTCGGCAAGGCGTCAACTTTGGGGTGAACTGTTACACTACCGTCACTTGATTGCGCTGACCAGCGGGTTGTCGCCATCGAGGGAGACCCAGCGCCCCGTGTCGGTGCCGGTTTGCCTCTTCAGGAAGCGGTAGCCGGTCTGGTCCCAGCGGCGCACCGTGTCGGTGAGGTTGTCGAGGATGAAGTCGCCCGTGTCGGTACGAACAGTCAGCACTGCATGACCCTCGCCGTCGGGCTTGCGAACAACCGTCATCAGCAGATCCGACACAGGAATGCCGCGGTTTATCAGACGGCGACGCTTTTCCAGCGCATAGTCTTCGCAATCGCCGAAACCACTGTCCGGATAAGCCCAGAATTCGTCCTGTCCGTACTGGTCGAGATCGCTCATCGGCTTGACGTTGTTGTTGACCGTCAGGTTAACGCTCGTAATCTGCCGCCAGAGTTTTCCGGTCATGTGCTCCGGACCATTGTCGCGTGAGCGGATCTCACATTCGGCCCGATGGGATTTGCAGAAATCGTAGTGACCGATCGGCTGCGAGGTAAAGCCACCGATCGGCATCGACTGTGAAGCCGTCGCCGCCGACCACGTGGACATTATCGCAATGATTGCAACGACCGCACCGCCGCCCAACCGTGCGCACAACCGCACTCGTGAGGAACTCATCCGACCCGCCCAACCACCTTTGTTAAGAATGAGTTAAGGTCGATCCCGTGGGTTCTGTCAATCAGAGCGGGAGGAAGATCCTTCTGAATGGTTACTTGCGCCGTGTGCGTTGCTCGGCCGCTACACGTCTGCACGATTTCGGTTTCCTGCGCGGCAGGTCTTTGCCAGAGGGACCGATATGGTGAGATGTCAACCGTCGGTCACGCTTGGTGCGAATTGGAAAGTGATGAATGAGCCTCGATGAGGTCACGCAAGCGACGATCGCGTTTATCCGGACGCATGAAGCATGGGGTGTTCCGCTGGTGCTCGTGCTGGCCTTTGGGGAATCGCTGGCGTTCATCTCTCTGTTGTTGCCTGCAACCGTGATCCTGATCGGTGTCGGTTTTCTCATCGGCGAAAGCGGTATCGCATTCTGGCCCCTGTGGCTTGCCGCCGCCATTGGGGCGGCATTGGGGGACTGGCTGTCCTTCTGGATCGGCACGCGGTTGGGAAACGGGGTTTCGCACTATTGGCCCCTGTCACGTTATCCAAACCTCATTCCGCGCGGTCACCTGTTCTTCGAGCGATGGGGGGTGGCCGGGGTGTTCTTTGGGCGCTTCTTCGGTCCTTTGCGCGCATCCGTGCCATTGGCGGCGGGCATCTGTAAGATGCCCGCCTTGACGTTTCAGATTGCCAACATCACCTCAGCCTTCGTCTGGGCCACAGGTATTCTGGCTCCCGGCGCCTTCGGCCTCAAATGGCTGCAGGCGTGGATTTGATGGGCACCAAAGGCGGACCGTCATTGTCTGCCTCTGGCAAGGGCAGGAATCAATCGTAGGCGGCGCGAACGGGTATGCTCCCCAGTTCAGTTCGAGTTCGAATTTCGAAGGCGAAACAATCCGCAACTCAAGAGAATTAGGCACGGTTTCGTCTTGAACTCGTAGCTGGTTCCTTTGATGCCGCTGGCGCAACCGTAGGAGCCAACTTGCCGCCGCTACTCGAGGCCAGATTTGCAGATTTCTAGTGCGACAAAAGGACAGGCAGGCGCAGATCGCCCAGAACGCCCTTGGTTGCGCCACCCACGACAAAATCTCTCATCCGGGAATGGCCGTACGCACCCATGACAAGCAGATCGGCGCCCATGCCGACAGCGCGCTCCTGAAGCGTAACGCCAATGGGGCGATCTTCCGTATCGATTGAGACTCCCTCAGCGGGAAGGCCACGCATTCTCAGGCTTAAAGCAAGGCTTTCGCCAATATCGCGCAGCGGCTTTTCGATTGTCACCGTCAGTACGGTTATCTTTGCCGCACATTGCAGAAACTCATACGCGTCGGCAACGGCCCGGGCCGCAACGCGACTCCCATCCCAAGCGATGATAACATGATCGATTGCACCAACATTTGCGCTTTCCGGCAGAATTATGGTCGGTCGGCCCGAACCAAACAGAACCGCGTCAACGGTCATGCGCGCAGTCTGGTTATTTGGCTCCAACCCAATCAAAGCAAAATCGAAATAGCGTGACTTCACTGCCGCAACATCGCTGACAGATGCCGGCTGAACAGCAATCTCCTCGGTTGTCAGGGACGATCCGACACGTGCCGCTTCAGCTTTCAATGCCTCCAGCAAATCGAGCCCGTGCTTGCGGCTGGTCGCTTCTGTCTCCCGGATCATTTCGGGAAGGTTGATCAAGTATCTCGACACCGGGTTGGAAATACCCGGGATATCGACATTGATCGTTAATGCGTGAAGCGCCGCGCCAATGTGCTTGACCACCGCGATTGCGTTTAAGGCGATTTTGGTGGAATTCGCTTCCGGATACGTCACCAGAGGAAGTAAGGCAATCTTATTCATCAAACCTCAGCTCCATGATTTCGGCCGCTGTCGAGCGACCAATGGCCCAACGCGTGTTACACACCTCAAGCCTCCTAGTTCAGCCCGCCAAAATACTCAGACGACCGAGGTTCGCTATCGCCTACCTCGATATTCCAAGGCGATCTTGCGCCGCATCGATTCCGTCCTGAACGGTCGTGGCTATAATGGCAGGCATCGATGACGAGAAATGTCAACAAAGATTAGCCCGTTTGTTGCCATGAGCGCAGTGGCGCCCGCAAGCATTGTTTTGACAGTAGCGGCAGCCGAGGATGTGGCGGAAACTCCGCTGTTCACGATCCGCGCCGGGGACCATCGGGGTTTGACATCTGGAGATCCGCGTTCTGCGATCATCCTTCCTGAATCCGGATACCGGCCAAACCTGGATGCCTAGCGAAGCTGTAACGCAGCCTGCCGCAACCGACGCGCCAGTGTTGTGCTCCCTACATTATGTCCGGCAGGCTCCAAGCAGACACAAGAGCGGGAGGGGTTGAAGCTGTCGATCGCGCGCTTTCGATCCTCGGGTGCTTCACAGAGCGCGACGAAGGTTTAAGCTTGGCCGAGATTTCTTCTAGACCAGGCCTCTACAAAAGCACGATCCTTCGGTTAACGGAATCCCTTGTCCGGAGTGGCTACATTGTTCGCATGGCGGACAAGCGCTTTGCTGCCGGCCCTACGCCGATGATATTGGGCTCATTCTACCGTCGTCGTTTTAAGATGGAGGCCTTCGTTCGGCCTCTCCTTTTGAGCCTTGTTGAACGGGCGAATGAAAGCGCATCGTTTTTTCGAAAGGAGGGAAATCGCAGCATTTGCCTGTTTCGTGCAGACTGTCGCCATTTGATCCGGGATCAAATCCGAGAGGGCGATGTGCTTTCGCTTGACCATCATGCAGCTGGCCAAGTGCTTGCTCGGTTTAGTCTCGCTAAGCCTAGAATGCGAATAGCTCTTATGGCGAAGATTCCGTTTGTATCGCTCGGGGAGGGAGATTCTGAAACAGCGACGATGGCCGTACCGGTTTTTTCAGGCAGCGAGGGCTTGGCCGGAGCGCTGGCTGTTTCTGGACCGCTGACCAGATTTACACCGGAAAAGCTGGTCAACATGAGACCGCTTTTGCTGGAATTTGACGAACGCCTATGGACATCCCTTGCGAGTAGCCAATATTTACAAGCGCGCTCATAGAATGGTCGTCACTAGAGCGTGTGTGCCCAAGGGCACGGGAGCAGCAGTTGGGGCGGATTGTGGCCTTCTTGCCTTTGGAAGCGGTTAAGCGTGATGACAAGCGAGGCTCCAAATCGGCTACTCTGCTCGATTCATGGCAAGCGGCCCCGCCAAACATGATTGGAATCGACATCGGGCGCTTGAGGACATGACTGCCAGTGAGCGTCCGAGCAACAACGCGCACAATCAAAGCGATAGTGGCGATCTGATCCGCCGGGCGGTGGCTGCTTTCAATTCCGGTAATCACGACCAAGCGATGCATCTGTGCGCATTGGGCCTGGGGCAGCACCCGGGCGATCCAGCGCTTTGCCATCTTCTGGCGGCGTTCCTGTTCGCAAGGGCAGACATGCCGGGGGCTCGTGCGCGCGCATCGAAGCGAGCCTTGCCGTTCGCCCGGACAATGTGCCTGCCTTGATTCTGGCATGCAGGATTGCCCGGGCCGAAGGCAGGTTTGAAGCGGCGTTGCAACAGCTGGATCGCGCAGCCAAGCTATCATTGCAGGCGGAAATCCTCATCGAGCGAGCACGTACCCTTGATCAGGCAGGCGACGCCCCGGCCGCGCGCGAATGCTGGACACTTGTCTTGCAGCGGGATCCGAAATCCTAGGAGGCAGCGCGCGCCTCGGGCGCCTTGCCTGGCAACGCGGTGCGCCTGCCGAAGCGGAGGGCTTCCTCGAACGCGCTGTCGCCGGCGGTGGGCATCCGGCTGCGTGGTTTGACCTCGGGCTGGTGCGTCAGGACATGCGCAAGTTCGGCAGCGCCGCTCAAGCCTATCGGCGGGTGCTGAAGATGAGCCCGGACGCCCCGGAAGCTGCCGTCAATCTGGGTGTCGTCCTGCAGGAAGTCGGCGACCTCGACGGGGCCATGGCTGCGTATTCGATTGCCTACAGTCTGCGCCCATCCACGTTCGGCGTCATCGCCATGGCACTCACATCGGCGTCCAGCGGCCGGCTATGGCTTGATGAGGAAGCGCTGCGTCGCTCACTCGCTGGTGGAGCGTCCCCGCCTGGCGCGAAACCGCTTGCGGTACACACCGGGCGTTGACAGGACATCGGCGACCGTCTGCGCATACGATGCCTGCCGCTTTTCATCGAACACCTCGTATTCCAGCTGCGGCTCAACCCGTGGAACCGCAAAGCACTGCGCGACCGGGGTTCCTTTCCTGAGCAAGCCAGAAAACTCGGGCTCAGTCCAGACCGCCGGGAAATTAATGCCTCCATCGTTGAACCGGTCGGAATCCACCAGGCCCGTCACCAGCCTGAAGGGCAGATCGTCGCGATTGACCGGATGCGTCGCGAACAGCGACCAGCCGTCCTCGACCTGTATGGTCCAGAAGCTGTTGAATTTGAGGGCGGCCTGACCGGGAGTGGCAAACGGGCTGCCTGCGAGTTGCCCCGGCGTGTGGAAGCTCAAAGGCGCTCGGGGGTGGTTCCCGGTGACCGGGTCCGGAATCTGCCAGTCCTAGGAAAAGGTCCCTTTGTCGGCGATGACGTCGCACGGCAGGAGGATCATGAAGCCATAGGTCATCGCATCGATAACGGGCGGGCACTGCTTGAGCGTGCGAATGTCGCGGCCGTGGATCGCCGAAAAGGAAGTAGCGGGCATTGTGCGCAGCCAATCCGGCAACGCGCCGCGCGCGAGGATCGGGCGTGGCAAATGCTCGACCAACATTGGATCACATCGGAAAATGACACGCATCGTCGCCTCCCGGCATTGCGATACCACGATTGCCGATCACACTCCAAGCGGCGATAAGGCAAGGGCAATGCTCCGTTGACACTTTGGACAAGTTGGCGAGTTTTTTTAATACAGGCGAAACCCATCCGTCCGGTAGCCCAAGCCGTTCCAAAGGCCATCAGGGAAGGGAGCCACGCAGGCAACCAACTGTCGCGTCATCATGACTAACGGCAGAATCACCACCACGACTGCCGGGTTTGCGGGATAAAGGAAGGGCCCCGCCGAGCAACCACGCAAAAATGAAAATGACGACGCCTGTCTTGCAGGAATCCGGGCATTCTTACTCCGATGTTTCTTGCCGCCCCGTGGGAGAGTTCCTTCGTGCGAGCAGTTTGTCGATCCGCCGGCCATCCATGTCCACGATCTCGAAGTGCCAGCCGCCATAATCAAAATGTTCCCCGATCTCAGGCAGATGCCCTAGTCGAAACAGGGCAAATCCTGCGATCGTATGGAAGTCGCCTTCAGTTGGCCGTGCTCGAAAACCAAGGCGATCGAACGCGTCCTGGGCCGACATCATACCATCCACGAGAAGGGAGCCGTCTTCACGCTCGACGATATCCGGCTCTTCGCCTTCGATGTTGGGCAGGTCGCCGGCGATGGCTTCGAGCAAATCGGTCTGGGTAACAATTCCTTCCAGACTTCCGTACTCGTCGAGGACCATTGCTATGCGGACGGGCGCCTTCCTGAACTGCTCCAGCACTTTGAAAATCGGCGTTGATTCATGAACGACGAGCGGCTCACGGATGATCGCCATCGGATCGAGAACCTGCCCGTCAAGAACCTGGTCGAGCATGTCCTTCTTCAGAACCATGCCGAGCAGTTCATCGATACCGCCCTTGCCGACAAGGAGCTGCTCATGGCGGCAATCGCGGATCGTACGAAGAATCTCGGTTCGGTCATCATTCACGTCGATCCAGTCGATATCCGGCCGAGGCGTCATGATGTCACTGATGCGGCGCTCGCCGATATTGAAGACCCGCTCGACCATCTCCCGCTGCGCCTGCTGCAACAGCCCGCCTTCCTGACTGGCCGAGATCAGAAGCTTCAGCTCGTCTGGCGAGTGCAATGAATCCTCACCGGTTCCCGGGCGCAGGCCGCAGAGTCGCAGAACGAGGTTGCCGAGACCATTCAGCATTAGAATCGCCGGCCTGAGCAGAAAGAGGAACAGACCGAGCGGACGCACGACCCAGAGCGCAGTGTCTTCGCTGCGCTGGAGCGCCAGACTCTTTGGTGCGAGCTCGCCAAGCACGATGTGAAGCGCGGTGATGATGATGAAAGCGATCGCGACGGCGACAGTGTGTGAGCCCGCAGTCGCCAACGACCCGAGCAGCCCGATCAAGAGAGGCTCGACGAGATGCGCGAGAGCAGGTTCGCCGATCCAGCCGAGCGCGAGCGATGAAATGGTGATGCCGAGCTGGGTCGCCGCCAGATTGGCATCGAGATTGTCGACGGCCCGCTGGAGCGCTGCCGCGTTCAGCCGCCCAGCCGCAGCGAGTTCGGCAACTCGGCTTCGGCGCACGGCGACCAGGGAAAACTCGGCGGCGACAAAGAAGCCGTTTGCGGCCACGAGTAGGAGAACCGATAAGATACCAAGAATGTCGCTCAAACTGCCATCGCCTGTCGGCATGATATCCTCTTAATGACGCAATTGGATACGTCTCTGAAGCGCAAATGATGGCATTGCGCAATCGCTGTCAGCATCACGATCGCCAGAAGCATAATCCCCTGATGGCGATGGTGGTGCATCTACTAGCGACTGATCACGGTGCGGTCGAATACGTTGAATGCGGCAAAGTGCGTGGTCCAGCCGTGGCTTGCAGCGCGGGTCATGTACCGACGCGCCGCGTTCTTGGCGTGGATGCGCAGATCACATGAAGGCAGACGCCATCACGCAGCCCGTCGATAAAGCTCAAATGATTGGATAGCTTGAACTGCTGACGGTAACAGGGCTGAAGCCAACGCGTGATCTGCAGATGATGTCAAGCGCCTCTCCGCAAAGAGGTGACGCTTGATAGGCGGCTGCTTCCGTGCAAATGCTCCGGCATGCGAATTCTCCTCGTCGAAGACACGCGCGACGTTGGCGAGGCTATCAGCCGCCGCTTCGAAACGATCGGCCACGCAGTCGATTGGGAGACGGACGGCCGTGCTGCCGCAGAGATCCTCGATTTCACCTGCTACGATCTCGTCATCCTCGACGTCATGCTGCCCAGCCTCGACGGGTTCGAAATCGTTCGACGGCTCCGGCAGGCAAGGAATACGACCCCGGTTCTGATGTTGACGGCCCGTTCCGAGATAGAGGACCGCGTTGGCGCGCTTGATCTCGGCGCCGACGACTATCTGGTCAAACCGTTCGATTTCCGGGAATTGGAAGCGCGCGCCCGTGTTCTGCTCCGGCGGAAAAGCGGCGAGGCGACCAACATCGTACAGTGTGGCGATGTCGTGCTCGACCGCGGCAGCCGCTCAGTGCGAGTAGGCAGGCGCGAGGTGCAATTGAAACGACGCGAGATGTCGTTGCTTGAGATACTGGCGTCGCGGCCAGGCCGCGTCTTCAGCAAAGATGAACTTATCGATCAGCTTTTCGGGTTTGACGAGCCGGCCAATCAGAACGCGATCGAACTTTATGTCGGGCGGCTGCGCAAGAAGCTGGAAGGCGCCAAGGCGCAGATCGTTACCGTGCGGGGCGTGGGATATCAGCTGGCTTCCGATGATACCGGCTGAGCCTTCCCTTTTCACGCGCCTGGCGGTCCGCATCTCGCTGGTGCTGGGCCTGGGTGCGGCTCTTCTGGTGAGTGCGGCGTCGTACTACGCACGTACCGCCGCCGATGACGCCTATGACCGGCTTCTGCTTGGTGCGGCCATCCAGATGGCAGACAGCCTTACGGTTGAATCCGGTTCGCTCATCATCAACCTGCCGGTATCAGCTTTTGAACTTCTGGGCCTCGCCAGCCGCGATCGCATCTTCTATCGCGTGATCGGCCCTTCCGGCGCGACGCTGACAGGTTATGCCGATCTGCAAACAGAAGTTGATCTGGCCGCAATACACGATGTCCCGGTATTGGAATCGGCGCATTATCGCGGCGAACCGGTTCGGATTGCGGTGGTGGCGCGCGCACTGTCCGATCCAGCCGTATCCGGTTGGGCGCATGTCATCGTTGGGCAGACCACGGAAGCCCGCCGCGCGCTCGCGGGTGAATTGACTCTCAGGGCGACCGTCCTCCTGGCGGTCATGAGCATATTGGCATTGGCTGGAGCGATGATTGCTATTCGCTATTCTCTGCAACCGGTCAAGCATCTCGGAGCGACGCTCCGCCGTCGCGATCCACAAGACCTGACGCCGGTAACGGTCGTCGTACCGAGAGAATTGCGGCCCTTCGTTACTTCCATCAATTATTTCATGAGTCGGCTCGACGAGCGCGTGAAACTCCTGCAGCGCTTCATCGCCGACGCGGCGCACCAGATCAGAACGCCGCTGACAGCGCTAACGGCGCAGCTCGATCTGTTGAGTCAAGCCAAGCTGGACAAGTCGAGCCGCCAGCATCTCGATCGCGTACAGCAGCGCGCCAGCGAACTTGCGCGCCTGACCAACCAGTTGCTCAGCCACGCCATGGTCATCCATCGTGCCGATTCCGTGCAGCTTCAGCCGCACGGTCTGGCAGATGTCGCACGGCGCGCTTTCCGTGCGGCGGTTCCGATAACTATCGATCCGGACATTATCGTCTCCTTCGAGGCGCCTGACGACGAGCCGGTCGTGCTTGCGGACGCCGTCAGCCTTCGCGAAGCGATCGTCAATATCATCGACAATGCCTTGCGTCATGGAGTGGTGTCGCGCCTTGAGGTCAGAGTACGCAGGGACGGTACGCGTGCCCATCTCGAGGTCGAAGATGACGGACCGGGCATTCCGCCGGGCGAGTGGGAGCGGGTCACGCAGCGCTTCGAAACGTCCAAATCTCATGACGGCAGCGCAGGTCTTGGTTTCGCCATCGCGTCGGAGGTTGCGGCGGCTCACGGTGGCGCGCTGACCTTTCGCGAGACAAGCAAGGATGGCGGGAAGGGCACGCAAGGGTTCACCGTCACCTTGACGTTGCCCATCGCCACGGAGAAGACCGGATGATAACGGGAACATTGCCGACATTCGGTTTGATGGCTGCCGTCCTCCTATGCATCGGTCACGCGGCAAGAGCTGCTGAAGGAAGCAGCGCATTTTTCCCTTCGTCTCAGCCGGAGAAGGACCGACTGTCGATCCACGCCGCGACCGATCTGGCGGCTATGGAACCACTGATCCGGGATTTTCAGTCCGTTTTCCCCAACGTGGCCGTCGAGTATGTTGAATATGTCACCAACGACTTGCAAAGGAGTGCCAGTGAAGCCTGTCGGACGGACGCGGTGCTGGGCGACATCTTGTTGTCTCCGTCGGTCGACCAACTCGTGAAGCTCGCCAATGACGGCTGCGCGGCGCCGCACGTGTCGGCCGAAACCGCGCATGTCGCCAATTGGGCAAACTGGCGCGACGAGGTATTCGGCTTTACCTACGAACCGGCCGTCTTCGTCTATAATGCCCGCCTCGTGCCGTCCGGCGACGTACCGCGCACCCACATCGAACTCGCCGATCTTCTCAGGCGGCGGATCGATTTTTATCGCGGACGGGTCGGAACGTTCGACATCCGACTTTCGGGCATCGGCTACCTATTGGCGTTCAGTGATGCGCGGCAGACGACGGCGGTCTACGGTCGGCTTCTGGAAAGCATGAGCCGAGCGGAAACTGTGGTGCGTTGTTGCACCGCGGAGACCCTTCAGGACGTTGCAAACGGGAGCCTGTATATAGGCTACAATATGATCGGGTCATATGCCTACGCCGCGGCCAGGGGCAATTCCGATTTGAGGGTCGTTGTCCCGCGGGACTATGCGCTGATACTCAGTCGTGGCGCGCTCATTCCGAAGACGGCGCCGAATATGGGCGTTGCCAAACGATTTCTCGACTACCTTCTGTCAGCCCGAGGACAGAAGGTTGCCAGGGATAGCGCCTTCTTCTTTGCCGAGAACGGGCAATTGCCTGAGGGAGCGGACGGCCCGGAAAAACTTGGGGAGTCTGGTATCGCGCGCGCCATACGCATCGGCCCTGCGTTACTTGCCGTACAGGACGAGGCGTTGCGCCGCCGCTTCATCGAGGATTGGAGCAAGTCCATGATCGATGCGCAGGGCCAGCGACCGTGACGCGTAGGATGCCGTCCCAAGATTTCAAAAATTCGGCAATACGTCGATGTGGCCGATCCGGCTGTCGTCGACAATCTGATCACGACCCATCGGGCCTAGTCGGCTGAGCAAACCTCGACATCGCCGTGACAGGTTGGTGACAGGTCAGGATGATACTCGCCTTTGTGCCTGGAGGAGTACGATTTAGGCGAACTTGGAGGAGACCCTAATGAAAAATCGTCTTGCGACGATGATGGCCGCGTTTTCGCTGTCAGCCGCTTTCGCGACGCTTGCCGCCGCTGCCGAGATCCCCGCCGGGTATCCGGACGACTACAAGGATCTGGTGGCCGCCGCCACCGCGGAAGGACACCTAAGCATCTATTCAACGACCGATGCGGCGCTGGTCCAGCCCTTGCTCAAGGACTTCGAAGCAGCGTTCCCCGGCATCGCCGTCGAATATTCCGACCTCAATTCCACCGAACTCTACAATCGCGTCATTGCCGAAACCGCTTCGGGCCAAGGCACGGCAGATGTCGCATGGTCTTCGGCTCCGGATCTGCAGATCAAACTTGCCTCAGACGGCTATGCGCAGGAATACAAATCCGTGGAGGCGGCCCACCTTCCGGCCTGGGCGTCCTACAAGGACATGGTCTATGGTACCACCGCCGACCCGGTGACTTTCGTCTACAACAAGCGTCTCGTGCCTGAAGGCGATGTTCCCGCAACCCACGCCGATCTTCTCAAGCTGATGACCGGGAAAACCGCAGAATATGATGGCAAGATCGCGTCCTACGATCCGGAAAAATCCGGTGTCGGCTTCTATTTCTACAACCAGGACGCCAAGAACTGGACCGATTCCTGGGCGCTTAACAAGGCTTTTGGCAAGGCCCATATCAAGCTCTACAGCTCCGCCGGCTCGATGATCGAGAAGGTCACGTCTGGCGAACATTCCATCGCCTATGGCATCTTCGGCTCATATGGCCTCGCCAAGCAGGCCAAGGACGAGAACCTCGGTGTGATAATCCCGAAGGACTATGTCCTGGTGACCACCCGCGCCACCGTCATTCCGGCGGAAGCCCAGGATCCCAATGCTGCGAAGCTATTCGTAGACTATCTGCTGTCGGCGCGCGCGCAGAAGCTGATCGCCGACGACATCAAGCTCTATGCCGTTCGTGATGACGTTGAAGGGGCAACCACGCTGGCGTCCATAAAGGCCGCCGCCGGTGAAAACGTTCACCCGATCGCGCTCGACGACGAGCTGCTCGAAGGTCTCGACGAGACGACACGGCTGGCGTTCCTCAACGAGTGGCAGAAAGCCATGAAGGGCGAGTAATCGCTTGATCGGGAGTGCCTCCACAGTCGGCTCTCTCACCCTTCTTGCTATTGAGAACCATCGGAACGGCGCGCTTGCGCTCTTGCTAGCGGACGGCCCCCGGCTTTGTTCGAGGCGATCATGCCCTTCCGTGTCTTTCGTGTCAGCACCAACCTCCTCGCCATCCTGGTGGTGCTGGCACCGGTCACCCTGATCATTTATCAGAGTTTTCTGTCCGCGCCTTTCTTCCAGAAAACCGCGCATCTGTCGCTGAACGCCTACAGCTTCATCCTCGCGGACGCGGATTTCTGGCTAGCGCTGACGACTTCGCTCAAGCTCGCGGTGGGCATGACGGTGATCGCAGTTCCGGTGGGAATCCTGCTGGCGTTCATCATCGTGCGCACCGACGTGCCGGGCAAGCGCTGGCTGGAGCCGATCATCCTGATCCCGGTTTTCATGTCGGCGGTGGTGCTGGCCTTCGGCTATGTGATGACACTGGGACCAGTCGGCTTCGTCTCGCTGGCGGTCAAGTCGATGATCGGCTACGTGCCCTGGAATGTCTATTCGGTGACATCGATCGCGATCATTGCCGGGCTCACCCATGTCCCACATGTCTATCTCTATGCATCGGCGGCGCTCCGCAACGTTGGCGCCGACCTCGAAGAGGCGGCACGCACCGCCGGCGCTGGCCCTTGGCGCGTCGCCGCCAGTGTGTCGCTGCCCATGGTGATGCCGGTGGTGCTCTATGCGGCGGTTCTGGTGTTCTTCCTCGGTTTCGAACTTTTCGGCCTGCCGCTGGTGCTTGGCGATCCGGAAGGCGTGCTGGTTCTCGCCACCTATCTCTACAAGCTCACCAACAAGCTCGGTGTTCCTTCCTATCAGTTGATGGCCGTAGTGGTGGTGGCGATCATCATGATCGCGCTGCCGCTGGTGGTGCTGCAGCGCTACATGCTGCGCAACGCCAGCCGCTATGTGTCCGTCAAAGGCAAGGGCAGTCGGCACAACCCCATCCGGCTGGGCGCTCTTCGCTGGCCGGCCTTCGCGCTTGTGGTGGCCTGGTTCGCGGCCACCGTGATCATACCGGTGGGCGGCGTCGCAATTCGTTCACTGGTGACAAGCTGGGGCGTCGGGGTGAATATCTTCCAGGTGCTGACGTTGGATCACTATCGCGATCTCGCTGACTATCCGAATGTCGTCAGCGCCATTGTCAACACGGTCGGCGTCGCGGTGGTCGGCGGCGCGGCTTCGATCGCGGCCTATACTGCCGTGGCACTCGCCGGTCATCGCTCGAGCGCACCCCTGACCAAAGTCGTCGACTACGTGGCCATGATACCGCGGGCGATGCCGGGCATTGTGGCTGGCCTCGCCATGCTGTGGATATTTCTGTTCTTCAAGCCGATCGCACCCCTGCGCGCCACGATGATCTCGGTATGGCTCGCCTACACCATTGTCTGGTTCGCCTATGGCATGCGGCTGATTTCCGGAACGCTCCTGCAGATCGGCAAGGAGCTCGAGGAAGCCGGCCGGTCAGTTGGTGCCAGCGAGGGCCAGGTTGCCAGGGACATCACCCTGCCGCTCATCCGCGGCGGCATGTTCTCGGCCTGGCTGTTGATCTTCCTGATCTTCGCCCGTGAATATTCGACGGGCGTCTATCTGCTCGGACCGGGAACCGAAGTGATCGGCTCGCTCATGGTTTCCCTTTGGGGCACCGGCGCGATCGATCTGGTCTCGGCTCTCGCCGTCATCAACACCGTCATCATCGTGACCGGTCTTGCCCTCGCGATGCGCTTTGGAGTCCGCCTCAATGACTGACATCGTCATAGACGGCCTGCGCCTCAGTTACGGCAACCTTGAAATCCTGAAAGGTGTGTCCTTCTCGGTCGAACCGGGTCAGATCGTCGCCTTGCTCGGCGCGTCCGGGTCCGGCAAGACGACGCTCTTGCGAGCGGTCGCCGGTCTGGAGACACCCAACAGCGGCAAGATACTGCTCGGTGACAAGCCGCTTTTCGATGCCGGGCAGAACATCAATCTGGCGCCGGAAACGCGCGGTCTCGGGCTGGTATTCCAGTCCTATGCGCTGTGGCCGCATCGGACGGTGTCCGAGAATGTGGGTTATCCCCTGAAGCTGCGCAAAGTATCCCAGGCAGATGTTGCGAGCCGCGTCCAGAAGGCTTTGGACAGCATCGGCCTCGGCAAACTGGGCGAGCGCTATCCGCATCAGCTCTCCGGCGGACAGCAGCAGCGCGTGGCGTTGGCCCGTGCGCTGGTCTACGAGCCGAACGTGATTCTGCTCGATGAGCCGCTCTCAAATCTGGACGCCAAGCTACGCGAAGAAGCGCGGATCTGGCTGCGCCGCCTCATCACCAATCTCGGGCTATCGGCGCTGTGCGTCACCCATGATCAGGTGGAAGCGATGGCGCTCGCCGACCGCATCCTGCTGCTCAACGGCGGCCAGATCGAACAGGACGGAACACCCAAGCAAATCTACAACAAGCCGGAGAGCCTGTTTGCAGCAGAGTTCATGGGTGCCAGCAATCGCCTTGACGGCGTGGTCACCGCCATCAACGGCAACCGTGCGGAAATTGTCGCCAACGGCATCCATCTTGTGGGCAGCGCCCAGCAGGAGCTGACCGTCGGCGCCAAAGTCACCGCACTCGTCCGGCTTGAGCGGGTGACGTGGTCCGGGGAGGACGGCCCTGGACGTATCGCCATGACCTGCGTCGAGAGCCTTTTCCTTGGCGATCGGCATGAAGTCATTTTCGAAAGCAATGACCTGACCATCCGGACCTATTCCCGGGACGCCCTTCCGTCCGGCCAATACTATGTCGAGTTCCCCTTCGAGGATCTGATGGTCTTCGCGGCGGAATGAACTTCGGCTTCACCACGAAGAGGATCATTCTTGCCAACGGCATAAACATCCTCGAGCGGCTGACCTGCCACGGGCAATTTCCTCCATCTGAGATTAAAGTCCGGCCTCGATTGAAGGGCGGACTGATGAAGAGAATGCGGTTTACGGAAGAGCTGATCATCGCGGTCCTGCGTGAGCATGAGGCGGGGCAAAAACGGGCGACCTGGCGCGCAAGCATGGGATCTGCGAGGCGGTTAGCCTTACACACGTGTTGAACGCGTGTTCGCTTGCGCATCACCGGGTATCAAAGCTAATGAAACCCGGAGAGGACTTGGCTGCTTCTGCAGGTGAAAAGTGCTGACTTTCTCATGGTTCTATCTCGCGTCGTGCCTGCTTGCGCTTATAGCGCTCGTCGCCGTTCTCGAACTCGGACTGCTTCCGGCACTGCTTTCGGGCCTTCTCGTGTTCAACATCGTTCATTTCGCCGCACCGATGCTCCATCGAATCGGCGTCTCCAACAGCCTGACGAAAAGCCTTGCGCTGACCTTGGTGGCATTGATCTTCACGCTCCTGATAGCCGCCGCTATCTTTAGCGGCATGTCGCAATTGACTGGCGGTTCGGAGAACGTCGTGACGCTCCTCAAGAAGATGGCCGAGATCATCGATACCGCGCGCGTCCATCTCCCGACCTGGGCGATGGCCTATTTTCCGTCGAACATCGAGGAACTGGAAGTCTTCGCGGCCCGGTGGCTCCGCGAACATGCCGGCCAGCTTCAACTCGTCGGGCGGGATGTCGGCGTCCTGGTGGTCCACATTGTCGTCGGCATGGTGATCGGCGGCTTGATCGCGGTGAGCTCGGCGGCGCCATCGCGCGAGCCCGGCCCACTGGCGGTCGCGCTGGCGGATCGTGTCAACATTCTGAGCAAGGCCTTTCGCAACATCGTGTTCTCGCAAATCCGGATTTCGGCGTTGAATACGTTTCTGACGGCGGTCTATCTCGTCGTTGTTCTGCCGTCCTTCGGCATCGATCTGCCATTCATCAGGACAATGATAGCGCTGACTTTCGTCACCGGCCTTCTGCCGGTCATCGGCAATCTGATCTCCAACACGGTGATCGTGGTTGTCAGCCTCAGCATCTCCTTCCTTGCAGCACTCGGCTCGCTTGCCTTTCTCATCATCATTCACAAGCTCGAATACTTCGTAAACGCCAAGATCATCGGTTCGCGGATCAATGCGCGTGCCTGGGAGCTTCTTCTGGCGATGGTTTTCATGGAAGCCTGGTTCGGTATGCCGGGTCTTGTCGCCGCGCCGATCTATTATGCCTATCTGAAGGCTGAACTGACGATGCGCGGGCTAATCTAGTTTCCGTCCATAAACGGCAAACGATTGATTCTGTTGGATGAATCGCGGCTTTGCGCGAGCAAGGCCCGGCGGTTTCAGGTATCTTGGATCATGCCACTGATTCCAAAGCCTTGCCACCGCCGGAGCCGACAATGCGCCAAGAACGCACCGTCCAAGATGGGGTATTCGGCTTGCGCCCCATCTTGGCGGAGCGGCATGGAGGTGCTGCGCTTCGAGCTGATGGTAGAACGTGGTCTGTCCGAAACAGCCACAAGCATCAGGAAAGGAAGCGCAGCATGAAACATTATGCAGGATTGGACGTCTCGGTGAAAGAGACGGCAGTGTGCATCGTCGACGAAACAGGCACGGTTTGCCGCGAGATGAAAGTTCCCAGCCATCCGGAGGATCTTGCGCGGGTGCTCAAGGATCCTGCCTGGAACTTTGAGCGGATCGGTCTTGAAGCCGGGCCCTTATCGCAATGGCTGTTCGAGGCCCTTGCCAAAGCCGGCCTGCCGTTGATCTGCATTGAGACGCGTCACACCAAGGCATTCCTGAAGGCGCAGGTGAACAAGACCGACCGCAATGACGCGCGCGGCATCGCACAGATGATGCGGGTCAACCTGTTCCGCCCGGTGCGTGAAGACCCTGACGAGCCAGAAGCGTCGGGCGTTGCTGACGGCGCGCAAGCTGCTGCAGGAAAAGGCGATTGCCATCGAGAACGACATCCGCGGGCTGCTGCGCAACTTCGGGCTCAAGGTCGGCATCGTCGGTACGGGCAAATTCGAGCAACGCATCCACGAACTGGTTGAAGGCATGCCTGATCTGGCCGAAATCGTCGAACCGCTTCTCGACGCTCGCGGCAAGCTGCGCCAGCACTTTGCCACCCTTCACCGCAAGCTTTTGGCGATCGTCCGGGATGAGGAAGTTTGCCGCCGACTGATGACGACACCAGGTGTAGGCCCGGTCGTGGCTCTGGCCTATACCACCACCATCGACATTCCGGCCCGCTTCCGCAATTCGAAAGCGGTCGGACCGGTTTTGGGTCTGACACCTGTGCTCCATGAGTCGGGCGAAAGCCGCCGGGTCGGCCGGATCTCGTTATGCGGTGACGATATGATGCGAACGCTGCTCTACGAAGCCGCGCAGGTCCTACTGACGCGCGTGACGAAGTGGTCCTGGCTGAAGGCCTGGGCGATGAACGTCGCCAAGCGGCGTGGTCGGCAGAGGGCCATCGTTGCGCTCGCCCGTAGACTAGCGGTGATCATGCATCGCATGTGGAGCGATGGCACACGGTTCCACTGGACAAAGGAAAGCACACCGGTCGCCGTCTGAACTGGGCCGTTAAGAAGGAGACAACAAAGTTCCACTTGCCGGTGGAAAAACGTCCTTCGCGGGACGAGGGATGAGGTGAGTTCGCTATGCTGGCGGTGCCAGCATATTCGATCTTTTCGCCACGCACGAGATCGGTCACGAGTTGAAGGCGATGTCGCAATGGCTGGATGAGCATCGCGACCTTCTTGGCTTGGTGGCGCGCGATTTGGTGCGGGTCGACGTCAAGGCCACCGGACGGCAGGGCCTGCCTGCCGAAGCGGTGTTGCGCTGCGCGATCCTCAAGCAATACCGGCAACTGAGCTACCAGGAGCTGGCGTTCCATCTTGAGGACTCCGCTTCGTTTCGCGCCTTTGCTCGCCTGCCTTTGTCATGGAGCCCGCACAAGTCGGTGCTGCAAAGGACCATCAGTGCGATCCGGTCCGAGACCTGGGAACAGGTCAATCGGGTACTGCTGTCGAGCGCTCGGCAGGCGAAGCTCGAAGATGGCGCAGTCGTGCGGCTGGACAGCACCGTGACCTCGGCACTCATGCACGAGCCGAGCGACAGCAGCCTGCTTTGGGATGCCGTGCGGGTCATGGTGCGCCTGCTGAAGCGGGCTGACGCCTTGGTCGGCGGTGCCGGCTCAGCATGGCGGATCATTGCCGCGCAGCCAAGAAGCGGGCTCGCAAGATCCAGTTCACGCGGGGTCGACCCAATCGGGTCCAACTCTACCGCGAGCTGATCGCAATCGCCCGTGCGACCTTGACTTATCTGGAGCAGGCGAGCGAGCGATTGGTAGTGGCGAGCACACCGTCCATCGCACTGTGGCAGCTCCAGGTCCGTCACTATCGGCCGCTGGTCGAACGCATCATCAGACAGAGCGAGCGGCGGGTATTGGCCGGCGAGCCGGTGTCGGCCGGCGAGAAGCTGGTCAGCCTGTTCGAAGAGCATGCCGATATCATCGTCAAAGGCAGCCGCGACACCGAGTATGGCCACAAGCTCAACCTGACCACCGGCAAGAGTGGAATGATCCTCGATCTGGTGATCGAGAAAGGCAACCCGGCCGACAGCGACCGATTGCTGCCGATGCTGGAGCGTCACATAGGCATTTGGGGTCAGGCGCCACGGCAGGCAGCAGCCGATGGTGGCTTCGCCACGCGCGACAACCCTGGCCACGGCGAAGGCGTGGGGCGTCTCCGACATGGCCTTCCACAAGAAAGCCGGCCTCAAGATCGAGGATATGGTCAGAAGCAAGTGGGTCTATCGCAAGCTGCGCAACTGTCGCGCCGGCATCGAAGCTGGCATCTCGTGCCTCAAACGCGCTTACGGCCTGGCGCGCTGCACTTGGCGCGGCCTTGATCACTTCAAAACCTACGTCTGGTCCTCGGTCGCGGCCTACAACCTCGTCCTCTTCACCCGCCTCAGGCCGACCTGATATCAGCTCGGCATCGCAGCCGTCCCGCCGGCAGAGCCGCCGGCAATGGCGTGCGTCCGATCGTTGCCAAGCACTGCATTTTGTCGATCATCAACTATTCCTGACCTGTCCATGCCCGTCAACGGCGCTTCCGGTCGGATCCAAGCGATTGCAAATGCTGCGAAATACCGGCGTTTATGGACGGAAACTAATCTAGGGTTAGGGCAGGTGGCGATTTGACGACGCAAGCAAGGTTGCTGGGAAACCGCGCAAATTTGGCCACTCGCTGAACAGCACCATCTTGGTTAGTGAACCCTCAGGAGTTTCGTGACCGATTTGAAGGCCCCCGTTTAATAGCACACCCCCTGCAAAGACATTAGACAGCGCTAAAACGTAAATTGTCCGGAGGCATGTAATCTGCTACTGCTTAATCACCGACAAACGGCTCTGGAAAGCCGTGCGTCGGACATCATGCACAAGATCAACTCAAACCGGAGAACGGCCATGAAACGGCTGCTGACGGTCGCTGCCCTTTTGGCGGCAGGCAGTTTGGTTACGATGCAAGGCGCAGCCGCCGACGACGCTGCGATGATCAAGAGCGCTGAATCTGCTGCACCCCCTGCCGTGGCAAGCGGCGCTGCGGTCTACGCCGCGGATGAAAAGGGCGCCATGCGCACCTTGCGCGAGGGCAAGAACGGCTTCTGGTGCATGCCGGACAGCCCGTCCACGCCCGGCCCGGACCCAATGTGCGGCGATGCCAACGCGATGGAATGGGCGATGGCATGGATGGAAAAGAAGGAGCCGCCCAAGGGCAAGGTCGGCTTCATGTACATGCTGTCCGGCGGTACCGATGGCAGCAACACCGATCCCTATGCGACGAAGCCCGAGGAAGGCAACAATTGGATAGAGACCGGCCCGCATGTGATGATCGTCAACGCAATGGACATGATGCAGGGCTATCCGACGGACCCCAAGCCTGACACATCCAAGCCCTATGTGATGTGGCCGGGCACTCCATACGCACATCTCATGATCCCGATTAAGTAGCTGAAATGGAGTCACGCGGGCGCAAACGCTTGTTTCGCCCGCGCTTGTCCTGATAATTACAAACGCTTGCGGCGTCCGTGACCTTCAATCGAGAGTCTCGGCGGTCGGTAGCGTGTTGGCCTGATCTCCCATCACTTTTCCGGCAAATGGAAAATTTCGTGACAGCTCGAACGGTGGCGGCCCTGCAACACCAACAAATTCGTATACTCGTCAGAAAGTGCATAGTCTTTGATGACCGTCGCCGCGGGAGGAGTTCGCGTTGAATCGGACTATCGGAATGATCGCCACACTTGCGCTGTGGAGCGTGCCATTATCGGGCCAGGCGCTTGCGCATGCTCGATTGGTCGAGGCTACTCCAGAGATCAATAGCACCATTGCCGCTCCGCCCACCGAGATTGGACTGCGGTTTAGCGAATCCATTGAGGCTCGATTCTCGGGCATCGATCTGTCGGGGCCGGATGGTGCGAAGATCACCACGGAGATCGCGGTGCGCGATAAGGACATGGTGGCACCTGTATCAAGGTCCCTTGCGCCGGGTGTTTATCAAGTTGATTGGCACGTGCTGTCAGCAGACGGGCACAAGGTGAAGGGCAATTTCAAATTTGAAGTCAGACCGTAGAAATGGACGTTGATGGCACTCTGGCCTTCGCCCGGTGGGTCTACTTCCTCTCAGTGATGATTCTATTCGGGTCGGCACTCTTCCCTTTCTATGCGCTAGACAGAACCGCGGCTCCCGCGCTTGCGCCTCTACCCCGTAACATCAATCCTGCCCTCGCACTTGCGGCCGCAATCTTCGCGGCAATTTGGCTGCTGTGCTTTACGGCCGGGCTCTCCGGACGCGAGGGTATGGTTGACACCTTGCGCGGCGTTCTCATGGAAAGCGACTTCGGAACTGTTTGGTTTGTTCGCCTTTCGCTCGTTCTCCTGCTCCTGGTGATCAGTTTCTCGGGGCGGCCCGAATTGATCGTCGGGCCGGCTTTCTTGCTACTGACCTGCGAGGGTTGGCAGGGCCACGCGGCGGCGTTGGGCCTTCTAGGCTCACTGACTCAAGCTCTCCATGTTGCAAGTGCCGGGGCGTGGATAGGTGGCCTCCTGCCCCTCGGCCTGCTTATCGCGGCAGCACAGCGGCATCCATCCGAAGTCGCAGGCGTGGAAACCGTCCTGTGGCGCTTCTCCCGCTTTGGTATGGTGGCGGTTGCGCTCATTTTTTTGACGGGTGCCATGAACACTTGGCTCGTGCTTGGCTCGTTCCCCGATCCGCGCAACAGCTACGGTCGAGTTCTCCTGTTCAAGATCAGCCTATTCGTCGCGATGGTCGGTTTGGCGGTCTACAACCGATATGCCCTGGTCAGCCGCATGAAGTCCGAACCGGCCAAAAGCTTGGGCACATTGTCTCGCAACGTTGCGCTGGAGCAGATCATCGGGTTTGGGGTGCTTATGGATGTAAGCGCGCTGGGGCTTATGGATCCGTACGCGTGACGCGCTGACTTTGCAATTATCCGCTGGCAACGTTTCTGCAATTCGCGATCGACACTCACCTCTATCCGCCTGGCGCACAGAGTGGCTGGCCGGTCTGGCTGCCGATCTTAACCAACGTCGGGACGTGTGGAGCGCGGATATATGCCTGCGACCTAGACACGATTCCATGCGTAAACGAGTAACTGCCAGCACCAGCCGGCCAGCGTTCATCGCTCCTTTGATCCCCACCCTGGTGGAGAAGCCTCCCGAGGGCCGAGGGATGGACACACAAGTTCGACGGCTATCGCGGGTCTTCAATGCGGACCGCGTTGGAGAATAACTGGCGAATGATACTACGGGGCGACGGCGCAGCCGCCGACAGTCGGATGCAGGTCGATCTCGTCGCAGCCGCTGGGCCCGCTAAATGGCACTCTTGACTAACGTGCCAGAGGGTCCATTTTTTGACCCTGCGGTGTGCTGATGTCGAAGCCCCTCTTTATCCCGGCGCTCGCTGCTATATGCCTGAGATCGCCGCTGGTGCGTGCCGATAATGTCGATCTGGCGTTGGAAGCTTTTCACGGTATTTGTCTTGCCCATGGACCTGACTTCGAACGAACCGTCCTGCGGCCAGGAGACGCGGATGGACTCCGTTGTCCGGCGACGCAGCACTTGCCCCCGTCGGTGACGTAGGCGCCTTCCAGGACTGGGAGGCGACCGGTGACGACCTCCCGGCCAAAACCATGATCGCGGTGACAAAAGCCACTTGAATGGCAAGTCCGTGCAACCTTGCTCCATAAAGCTATTCGATGTCGACGGCGCGCCATTCGAGGAGCGTTTCTTCGCCCGGACGGATGCCGAAACAATCGGCGAGGACAGAAACGGAATGCAAGTTTCCAAACTCTGCATATTGACAGTCGGCAATCGCAAGCACTTGTCCATTTGACGTTCCCGAGGTCCGGATCACATCGAACACGGTCATTGCAAGCTCGATCGCCGACGACTAGGGCGGATCAGCTGGTGTTATCAGCACGGGACGCGGGGCTTTTTGCGTTTGCAAGGAACTCGCGATAGGAATGCTCTGAATCGATCAGGAGCAGGAAATTGAGCGATCGGCAAAAGATCATCTGGATGATAGTGCTGGCAATCCTTGCTGGTATCGCGGTGATCATGCTCAAACATTGGCTGAAGGGCGACCTTGGGTAGCTGCCTCCTTAGATGAAGCAACACAGCCCTGATCGATCAAGGTTGGTATGGGCTTTGGCCCGTCCCATTTCGGCCTGCTTGCAATGGCAGGTGTCCTGCCTGATGCGGAATCGACGAGCGAAATGTGAGCGAAGAATGCAACTGACAGGCATGGTATCCGGCGCGGCGCTGTTGCTCGCTTCCACCGCGGCAGCGAACGCCCATCCGCATGTCTTTGCCGAAGCGAAGCTGGACCTGACCGTCGGTCCAGACAGGACGGTCAAGTCGCTTCGGCATCTCTGGCGTTTCGACGACCTCTTTTCCAGCACTGTGCTGATGGAATTCGACAAGAATTCCGACCTTGTCCTTGATGCGAAGGAACTCGATGAAGTCGCTCTCACCGTCCATGCGTCGTTGGCCGAGTACAACTACTTTCAGATGGTGACCTTGAACGGCAAGGACGTGACGATGGCGCCACCGCCGAAGTTCAGCGTCAGCTATGAAAACGATCAACTCGTCGTCCAGTTCGAAACGCAGCCGAAGGACCCGTTGGCCCTTGCTGGAAAAGTCAGTATCGGTGTCTACGATCCGACCTTCTACACGGCAATCGATTTTACCGAGGACGAAAAGCTTGCGGTGGCCGGTCTGCCGCAAGGCTGCTCACGTTCCGTCGTCCGTCCAGATCCGGACACGGCCATCGCGCAGAACCAGAAGAGCCTGACAGGCGCGTTCTTCAGTGACCCGACGGGGACCGATCTCGGCAAGATTTTCGCGACGCGCCTCGAATTGACGTGCGGCTGACCCGGAGCCGGTTCGATGGCCATGTTCCAGACGCTGGTCGAGTTCCAACGCACGATCTACCTGGCGTTGGCCGAGCAGATCAAACTGCTTGCGGCTGGCGGCGGTTGGCTGGCGTTCACGGCCTTTCTGCCCATGGGCATTCTGTTCGGTGCGGCGCATGCGCTGACGCCGGGCCATAGCAAGGCTGTCCTGGCCACCTATCTGGCAGGATCGGACGCCAGCGTCCGGCGTGGGCTTCTGGTGTCGCTGACACTCTCCTTCACGCATGTAACGATTGCCGTGCTGATCGCGGCGCTCTCGTTGCCGTTGGTATCGATTGCCCTGGGCAGTGTTGGCCGAGCCCCACTGCTGGAAGACGTCAGTCGGGGCCTGCTTGGCCTGATCGGCATTTGGATGCTCTGGCGCGCATTGAGCCACGGCCATCACCACAAGCATGAGGGCGAGGCCGTCGGCGTCATGGCCGGCCTGATCCCATGCCCGCTGACGCTTTTCGTGATGACCTTTGCGATATCCAGAGGCGTTCCGGTCGCCGGCATTCTTTTCGCAATCACAATGATGGCCGGCGTGGCGCTGACGCTGTCTTGCGTTGCGGTGCTGTCGATCCTGTTTCGTGAACGTCTGGTGCATTTTTTCGATAGCCGGCCACGCCTGTTCGATGCCATTTCCCGAGCCATTGAGGGCGCTGCCGGCTTGGCGCTTGCCGGCGTAGCCGTTTGGCAAATCTCGTCGGGCTGAAATGCCGTGAACCAGATCGAGCGATGGATCAAGACCCGTTTACCTGAAGGTCAGCCGTGTCTTCGTCGCGGCGCAAAGCTTCGACGCGCATCTGCGCTCGTCGGTGGAACAGACGGATAGGTGACGCCCGAGGCTCGAAGTGGCGCCGGGCGACCCTGTATGCGCTAGATCATACGCTTGATGTCGATGTAGTCGCCTTCAGCCTGGATCGTCAGGGTCACGTCGCTGCCACCGCGGTTGCGCCAGAACCAACCATGATTTCCATCGAAGGCGGCTTCAATGGCACCTTCGTCAGCTGGAACGCTGCGGCCCTTTTCGTAGCTTACGGACTGACCGCCGCCATCGCCGTGCGTCTCGAAGTTCACCACGCCACCGTCCGCTGTCCAGGAAAAGTTTGCCTTGGCACCCTGCCGCATCACGAGCTTGACCTCAATGCCCTGACCCGGTGTCAGTGTGAAGGACATTTCATCTCGCCTTCCGGTGGTCGGGGCCGGCGCTTCCGCGGGGATTTCTGCGACCTGCGGCGCCGCACTCGGATTGACTGGCAGGGCTTCGGCAGGAGCAATCTCTCCAACTGTCACATTGTCTTGGGCAATGGCCTCCCCAGTTGGGGATGGCTGCGACGCGGGCTGTTCGGCGGTAAGGGCAACGAGGAGGTTTTCAATTCGGTCCATGCGCGCCATCAACTCGGCTGGAGGGACCATTTGCGTCATCCGCTCGGCCGAAGCCTTCGCGCTGGCCATTTCGTCCGCTGCCGCCTCGGCTGCCAACTGCGTTTTGATTTCGCCCATTCTGGTGAGGCCGAGCAATCTGCCCGCCCCCGTCGGGTCGATTGCATACTCGGACGGCATAACGACCGTGACAAGCAAGGCGAGCGCCGTCAGCGCGGCAATGAAGGTGGAGCGCTTCAGCTGCGCTGAAGTGGGCAATTCGGCGCGAGTGGGCAAGTCAGTATTGTACATTGTTGCGGTTCCTATGCTGCGACGAACAGGCCGGTGAGCTGATATCCGATCAGCAGGAACCCGGCCGTCATCATGATGACGTTTGCGGTATAGGCGTGACGCCAGAAGCTTCGTGTCCGGCGCCAGTAGCCCATCACGATCAGGATGGCGCCAAGAGCCAAGAGCTGCCCGATCTCGACGCCGACATTGAAGGCCAGCAGGTTCGGCACAAGGCCGTCAGGCGAGATGTTGTATTCGATGATCTTCGTCGACAGGCCAAAACCGTGGAAGAAGCCGAAGACCAGCGTCGCGACCTTGGTGTTCGGCTGGAAGCCGAGCCATCTCTGGAAAGCGCCCATATTGTCGAGCGCCTTGTAGACCACGGACAGGCCGATGATGGCGTCGATGATGTAGCTGTTGATGCCGACGTTGAAGTAGACGCCAAGCAGCATGGTCGTCGAGTGACCGAGCGCAAACAGGCTGACGTAGATGCCGATATGCTTCATCCGGTAGAGGAAGAAGATCACGCCGAACAAGAACAGGATGTGGTCGTATCCGGTCACCATGTGCTTGGCGCCGAGATAGATGAAGGGCAGCACGTTGATGCCCGAGATTTCCTGGATATAGCCCTTGTCGCCGGCGGCAACGGCATGGGCAAAGGCTGCTCCTGCCAGCAGCGGCAGGGTCAGCAGAGCGATAAGCAGGGGCAGGGCGGGTCGCCAACACGTGCGACGCGCGCGTGATCGGCCCTGATCGAAGGGTCCTTGCATGAAATTTCCAATCTTCGTCGTTGAGGGTGGCCGCGTGAGCGGCCGCGATCATGCTGCGAGGAACGGTCTCGGCGGTCGATCAAGCCGGAATGTCGTGTCCGGATCGACGAAAGTCGGCTGATACTTTAGCCAGCCCCGCTCGATCTGTGGAACGGTCGGCGCGAAGTCGGCGGGCGTACTCGCCGTTTCGTGCGAGTGGTCGGCCGCATTGTGCCCGTGAAAATGGCCAGCGCTCTGCTCGTCGGCTACGCCGTCATCATTTGCATGGTCATGATTTTCGATCTGCGCGGCGGCTTCGACTTGGCGCTCGATTGTGGCGGCGGCAAGTGCGACCGGATCGTGCGAGGCCGAATAGCCGACGGGGCGCAGCACGCCGAACGTCATCGCCAAGGCGATGACGAGACAAAAGGCTGAGCTGTGGATCCGATTCGGCATGAACGGCGATTATTCTCCAAAATCCTAAGGAATGGTTGTTGCATGCACCAGAATCGAGGCCTCTTTGAGACTTGCATATCCCCTCCGGGAGGATAGTATCAACATATCAGCGAGCAACCTCACATCCACGAAACCCATCCCGATATCGTCAAGCGCCTGAAACGGGCTGGCGGACATCTCAAGGGTGTCATCGAAATGATCGAAGCGGGCCGGCCCTGCCTCGACCTCGCCCAGCAGCTTCATGCTGTCGAGAAGGCCATTTCGCAGGCCAAGAAGACCTTGATCCAGGATCATCTCAACCATTGCCTTGAAGACGTCGTCGGGCCGCTGGCGCGCGAGCAGCGCCGTTCGATCGACGAGTTCAAAGATATCACCAAGTACCTGTGAGAAGCGCCATTATGGACAAAGTTCGCGACTGGTTTGGGTTTGGCCCGATGACGCATGGCATGGGCAGCCACGGACATGATCACGGTGATGGCGGCCATGGCCACACCCATGGCGTCATCGATCCGACGATCGCCACGACGACACGCGGCATCTGGGCGATCAAATGGTCGTTCGTCGTTCTGGCTATCACGGCAGCGCTCCAGCTTGTGGTTGTGTTCCTCTCCGGCAGCGTGGCGCTGCTGGCCGATACGATCCACAATGTCGGCGACGCGGCCACTGCCATTCCGCTGTGGATCGCGTTCGTGCTGGCCCGCCGCAAGCCGAGCAAGACGTTCACCTACGGGCTGGGCCGGGTCGAGGATCTGGCTGGAATCGTCATCGTTCTCATCATCCTCTTCAGCGCCGTCGTTGCCGGCTATGAGGCGATCGACCGGTTGATCAATCCGCGTCCCATCACGTTTCTTGGCTGGGTCGCCATCGCCGGCCTCATAGGCTTCATCGGCAATGAAGCGGTCGCCGTATTTCGTATCCGCGTCGGGCGAGAGATCAACAGCGCGGCGCTGATCGCGGACGGCTACCATGCCCGCACCGACGGCTTTACCAGCCTGGCGGTTGTCCTGGGCGCTATCGGCGTCTGGCTGGGCTTTCCGCTTGCCGATCCGATCGTCGGGCTGCTGATCACCGTGGCGATCTTCGCCATCGTCTGGCAGTCGTCGAAAGCCGTATTGACCCGCATGCTCGACGGAGTCGAGCCCGGCGTCATCGATGAAATCCATCATGCCGCCGAACACGTGTCGGGCATCGGGCGCGTTGAAGGCGTGCAGGCACGCTGGATCGGACATCGTCTGCATGCCGACGTCGCCATCAGTGTTCCGGAGACGGCGACGGCCAAGAACGTGCTGGGCGTAACCGAAGCCCTCAAGGAGGAGCTGTTCGCCCACTTGCCGGCGTTGGCGGAAGCCAATGTCCGCCTGGTGAGTCCGGCCGGGCCGACCGCCACTGGAAGGGAACCCTCTCATGCTCACCATCATGCGCCGGAGCCCTTCAAGGTCGCCTGCGATCTGGCTGAAGGGACGTTGGAAATCGTCGACACGGCGGCCGGCGAGCGGATGCGGCTGACCATAGAACGGCACGCCGATGATTTGACAGCGACTGTGATCATCGACCGACCCGAAGGGCCAGAGACGCTTCGCCTCGAGCCCGCCGCTGACAACCATCATCGGCTTGAGAGCACCGTCGCCCCTGCCGAGCCGCATGAGTTCCAGGCGAGGTTGATCCTGGCCGCGAAGGGTCGCGAGCAGGTGCTGCCGTTCAAGATGGTCGAACCCGAAGGTCACCACCACTGAGACAGGCGGGCTGTTTGCGCTACGTTCCTGGCTCGACGAACCCCAATCCGCTGCAAGAACGCAAAATATGCTTCAGGTCCTGGCCAATCGCACCTACCGTCATCTCTTCCTGGCCCAGGTCATCGCCCTGATCGGCACTGGCCTTGCCACCGTAGCACTCGGGCTGCTGGCCTATGATCTTGCCGGCGCCGATGCCGGCGCGGTGCTCGGCACGGCGCTCGCTATCAAGATGATCGCCTATGTCGGCGTGGCGCCTGTCGCCGCTGCGTTCGCCGAGCGCCTGCCGCGCCGCACCATGCTGGTTTCGCTCGACCTCATCCGGGCTGCGGTCGCGGTGTTCCTGCCCTTCGTTACCGAAGTCTGGCAGGTATATGTTCTCATCTTCGTCCTGCAGTCGGCGTCGGCAGGCTTCACTCCGGCCTTCCAGGCCTCTATTCCTGACGTGCTGCCCGAGGAGAAGGACTACACGCGGGCCCTGTCGCTGTCGCGACTGGCCTATGACCTGGAAAGCGTCGTCAGTCCCATGCTGGCGGCGGCGCTGCTTTCCGTCATCAGCTTCCACAGCCTGTTCGCCGGTACGGTTATCGGCTTTCTCGCCTCGGCGGCGCTGGTGGTGTCGGTGGTCCTGCCGAGCCCTAAACCGTCGCAGCCGCGCGGCGTTTACGATCGTACCACGCGCGGAATCCGCATCTATCTGGCGACGCCGCGATTGCGCGGGCTGCTGGCCCTTAACGTTGCCGTCGCGGCGGCAAGCGCGATGGTGATCGTCAACACGGTCGTCCTGGTGCAGGCGCAGTTCGGCCTCTCGCAAAGCGACACGGCGCTGGCGCTCGCAGCGTTCGGCGGCGGATCGATGATTGCAGCCCTTGCCCTGCCGCGGCTGCTGGAGAACGTCCCGGACCGGGTTGCGATGCTCTCGGGCGCCGCGATCCTGGTCGCGGGCGTGCTGGTGGGACCGCTCGCCGGCAGCTATTATCTGCTGCTGCCGCTCTGGTTCGTGCTGGGGCTCGGCTATTCGCTGGCGCAGACGCCTTCGGGCCGATTGATCAGACGTTCTGCCGATGCCGTCGACCGGCCCGCTCTGTTTGCTGCCCAATTCGCGCTTTCGCATGCCTGCTGGCTGATGACCTATCCCATTGCCGGCCGCGTCGGTGCCGCGATGGGATTGCCCTTCACCTTCGTTCTGCTCGGCGTTATAGGCGCCGCTGCCCTGCTTGCCGCGATCTGGCTATGGCCGAAACACGATCCCGACGTGCTTGTGCATACGCATGTCGA
Source organism: Mesorhizobium sp. M0410 (assembly GCF_040321435.1). Taxonomy (NCBI): domain Bacteria; kingdom Pseudomonadati; phylum Pseudomonadota; class Alphaproteobacteria; order Hyphomicrobiales; family Phyllobacteriaceae; genus Mesorhizobium; species Mesorhizobium sp. M0410. The sequence continues at coordinate 80,940 of NZ_JAMYRN010000014.1, read as the reverse complement.
CCTGCCTGAGGACGACCGTCATATCGGGGACGCAGTATGGTCGGAAGCGGGCTATGAGCATTCGCATGGCTACGTCGTCGACGATCGGCACCCGAAATGGCCCAAGGCAAGCTGAGGGCTCGAGATGCCTGGCGAGCTCGCCATCTATGGCGGTCTATTTCTGACCGCGTTCGCGGCGGCGACCATACTGCCGATGCAATCGGAAGCAGCCCTTGCGGGACTGCTTCTGACAGAAAGCTATGCTCCGGCTCTGCTCATCGCCTCCGCAAGCGCAGGCAATGTGCTCGGCTCGATCGTCAACTGGTGGCTCGGCCGGGGCGCCGACCGCTTTCGCAACCGCAAATGGTTCCCGGTGAGGCCCTCTGCGCTGACGCGCGCGACGCTATGGTATCAGCGCTATGGACGATGGTCGCTGCTGTTGAGCTGGTTTCCTCTCGTTGGCGATCCGCTGACGGTTGTGGCGGGAGCGCTGCGGGAGCCATTCTGGAGCTTCCTTGCGATCGTCACGATCGCGAAGGTCGGCCGCTACCTCGCGCTGGCGGCGATGACGCTGAGCTGGATTTAGCCCTTGTCGAGACCCGCGCCGGCATGGCGACATTACGCGAGACGGCGCTTTCCTATGCCAAACGCAGCGCTGCGCGCCAACTTGGATTTGCGCCGTATATGTCTATACAAATGGGAATGCATGTGTACAATCGCTACCAATCAAAAAATGGGGAACTGAAATGATCACTCTCGACCGCCGCAATTTTCTCGCTTCCACCGCTGGCCTCGCCTTCGTCGCCGCCCTTCCGCGCAGCGCCTTCTCCGAAACGAATGACACGTTGAAAATTGCTATCGCCGCGGAGACCGGCGATCTCGATTTGCTGCAGAACGTTTCGACGCTGAGCACCTACACCATCGTCTTCGACGCGCTGATCCACTACGGCCAGAATGGCGCGCTGGAGCCGGGGCTTGCTACCAAATGGGCCGTCGCCGACGATCAGCTTTCGATCGCTTTCGATCTGCGCGAAGGCGTGACCTTCAGCGACGGCACACCGTTTGACTCGGCCGCAGCCGAATGGAATCTCAAGCGCTGGATGGGGGTGAGCGACTTCTCCTGGATTGGCGTCTCCGACGCGTTCGACAGTATCGTCACCGATGGGCCGAACAAGCTGACGGTCAAGCTGAAGCGGCCGGTGCCGGCCGCATTGCTTGAACTCACCATCGTCCGCCCAGTTCGTTTCCTGTCGCCAAAGGCAGTCGACAAGGATGGCAAGCAGACGGCGCCGATCGGAACCGGTCCGTGGATCGTCGAAAAATACGATGCGAGCGGCACCAGCCTCGTTCGCAACGACAAATACTGGGGCGAGAAGCCGCTCTTCAGCCGCATGGAATTGAAGGTCGTTCCGGACGAGCTCGCTCGCGCCAACGGTCTGCGCTCAGGCGACCTCGATGTCATCGGTGGCGACTGGGTAGCGACGCTGTCGCCACGCCGCGCTCGCGCGCTGGAAAGCGACGGCATGAAGGTCGTGGCCGAGCCGGGCACGGCGACGATGCTGCTCGGCTATTCGCCGAAGTCGAAGATCATCGCCGACAAGGCCGTCCGCGACGCTGTCTATGCATCGATCGACCGGGCGGCGATCGCCAAGGTCCTATTCGAAGGCTTTGCCGACCCGGCCGCCGATCTGTTCCCGGCGAACGTGCCTTCGTCGGGCAAGCGGCATGACGTGCCGGTGCGCGACGTGGCGGCGGCCAAGAAGATCCTCGCCGATGGCGGCTGGGTCGACAGCGGCGGTGCTTGGACCAAGGCTGGCTCTCCTCTGACCATCGACTTTCTGGTTTCCGAAGAGTCCCTGCCGGGATCGCGGCGAATCGCCGAAATGATCCAGGGTCAATTGTCCGAGGTCGGTTTCCAGGTCCAAGTCTCCTCGGTGGACAATGCCACCATGCATGAACGGCGTCCGGCCTTCGACTATGATCTCGCTTTCTTCACCACCTATGGCGCTCCCTATGACCCTCACGGGACCCTTGGCAATGCCTTCGTCTCGACGGCGGACAGCGGGCCTGACGGCAAGATCTATGTCTCGGACGCGCTCGACGGCGTAGTCAAGGCTGCGCTCGAGGCGAGCGGCGCCGAACGCGACCTGAAGATGCAGGCTCTCTACGATTGGCTGCACGACAACACCGCCATCTGTCCGCTTGTCGTCAGCCAGCGGCTGTGGGCTCACAATCCGCGCGCAGAGAACTTCTCGCTTCCGGCGACTGACTACGACTTGCCGTTCAAGGCGATCACGCTGAAGGCCTGAAGACTTCGAGCCCGAGTGAGGCCTGACGATGAAACGCACGATCCTGCGACGGATGCTGCTTGCCTGCCTTTTGATCCTGGCGGCATCCGCGCTGACATTCGCCCTGGTTGCGGCGGCTCCGGGCAATGTTGCGGCGCTCATTGCCGAGCGTGCGGCAGGTCCTGGTGCTGACGCGCAAATGATCGCCAAGATCGGCAACGAGCTCGGTCTCTACGACCCGTTGCCGATCCGCTACGGACGCTGGCTTTCCGGCGCGCTGGCCGGGGATTTCGGCATCTCACTGCGAACGGGAAAGCCGATCTCGTCGGAGTTTGCCGCCCGCATCCCGATGACGGCGGCTCTGCTTGCCGGCGGCGGCGTTCTCGCCTTCATTTTCTCGATCACGCTCGGCATTGCCGGCGCCGTCAGCAACGGCGGCATGATGGACAGGTTCCTGCATGCATTTTCGCTGATCGGCGCGTCGACCCCGAACTTCTTCGTGGCGGCGCTGCTGGTCATCGCGTTTTCGGTGATGCTCGGCTGGGTGCCCACCTTCGGCACCAGCGGCTTCACCTCATGGCTTCTGCCGTGGGTGACGATCGCGCTGTTCCCGGCCTCCGTTCTCAGCCGCGTCGTTAGGGTCAACCTCCAGGAAGCGATGTCGCGGCCGTTTGCGACAACGGGCTTCGCAAAAGGCTTTACCAGAACGCAGGTGCTGCTGCGCGAGGCGCTGCCCAACATCGCCATTCCGTTCCTGACGACATTCGGGGCGCAATTCACGCTGATGATCATCGGGTCGATCGTCGTCGAGACGGTATTTGCATTGCGCGGCGTCGGTGCCTTTTTCATCGAGGCGATACGCTTCCGCGACTTCATCGGCATGCAGTCGGTGCTGCTGCTGTTTGTCGTCTTCTTCGTCATGGTCAATTTCATCGTCGACATGATTTGCATCGTCGCGGATCCGCGAATGCGCCGGGCGCGGGGAGCATGAGGCGATGAACATTTCTGCTATCAGGGACATCAAGGACTGGCCGTGGCTGGTGCTGCTCCCCGTAATCGGCTTTGTGCTGATCGGCATCTTCGCTCCTGCGATCATGCCTTACGATCCGAGTGCGCAGGACTATTCGGCGACACTGGAGGGCATGAGCTGGAGCCACTGGCTCGGCACCGACTATCTCGGCCGAGACGTCTTCAGCCGCATCGTTGGTGGCGCCCGCATTTCCCTGGTGGCGATGGTCATCGTGCTTGTCGCTGCCTTGGCAATCGGGGTGACGATCGGCTCCTTCGCCGGCTATGTCGGCGGTCGCGTCGAGCTTGTCCTGATCAGCATCATCGACATTGCGCTGGCACTTCCGAGCCTGGTGATCGCGCTGGCGCTGATCGGCATTCTGGGCACGGGCTATTGGTCGATGATCACGGCGCTCACCCTGGCGTGGTGGGCGAACTATGCCCGCATGAGCCGCGCCGTCGTCACCGCCGAGCTGCAACAGCCCTATATCGAGGCGGCGAGAGTCATGGGCGCCGGTCATCTGTGGATATTTGTCCGCCATATCCTGCCGCATGTGCTCGCTCTCGTCGTCGTCTACGCAAGCGCCGACGCCGGCGCCCTTGTGCTGGCCATCGCGACGCTCAGCTTTCTCGGACTTGGCGTCGCACCGCCGACACCGGAATGGGGCCAGATTCCGGTGGCGATCGATGTCTGCCGGGTCGAGGAACCGATGCTGCGATCGGTGCCGCATGGCGGCGTTGCAGCCTGTCATCTGGCCGATAGCGGCCGCCGCCCGGTTATCTGAAAAGATGGCGTTTCTGCCCCCAACGCGTTTCGCGAGGCTGACCGTCATTGCCGGTGTCCTGCGCGAGCTTTTTTTGCTGGTCACTGCCGCCAAGGTTGGCCGTTATCTTGTTCTTGCCGCCGTGACGCTGAGCGTCATCTGACCTCGCGAAGCTTCTCCAACCTGAGCGGGTTAGGCCCGACTGGTTCGAAGGAGCCAGCCCAAGAGCCACGTCTGATACAGGCGGTCGGGAAGCCTAGCCTTTCTTGACGGCGACCTTGTCAAGGGGCCGCGCGCAGTCCTTTCGCCAGCTGCTGCGCGTCGCGGGACCGGCCAACCAAGCTAAGGCACAGCGCGCGAAGGGCTTCAGCCAACGTCGACATTGTTAAGACATTCCTGTGGCCGCGCGCCAGGCCTGCACAACAAAGCTGTGCTGGTTCCAGACCATCAGCGCTCCACTGACAGCCATGAGCGCGACCACAAGGCCGCGGAACTGTCGTCCACTCAGGCGCTCGAGCCAGCGCTTGGCCAGCAGATTGGCAAGCGCAGCGCCCAAACCCGCGGCTGCGCCGTACATGGCCGCCTGACCCCCGAGCGCGCCAAGTCCGGTGAATACCGCGATCTTGACGACATCGGTCACAAACGAGTTCACCGATTTCGTGGCGACCAACGTCTCCTTCTCCGAACCGTAGTTCAGATAGAGCGAATTCAAGACGGGTCCCACCGTGCCCATCAGCGCCGACAACAGCGCGACGATCAGGCCGGCCGGGAGGAACCACCAGCGGCGGGCTCGGTAGCTCCGCTCGCGCGCCCCGCCGCGAAATTCCCAGACTGCACTGATCAGATAGATCCCTATGAGTATCTGGAGCCATTCCGCCCGACTGTTGGCGAAGAGCCAGGAGCCCGCAGCGGCACCGGCGATGGCGCCGGGCAGGTACCAACGGACGAGGCTCCAATCGATGTCGCGCCGGAAGGCCAGGGCGCGGATGGGATTGCCGATGAGCTCGGTCAAGGTGATGACCGGCGCAACCGCCGCGCTCCCTGTGATGAAAGTCACGGCGGGGATCAGCAATAGACCTCCGCCTCCGGCCGAGAGGGTGTTCAGCGTCCAGGTGAGGAACCCCGCCAACGCCAGGAGGCCTAGTCTAATCCAGTCCATCGGATCAGAACGAAGCGGGCCTCCGATCGTTCCGAACGCATCGGTTCGCAAAAACCCGGCCCGCCTTTTGAGTCTCGTGTGCGGTGGAAAGGCGATCTCCGGCGGAATGCTGGTGGCAGAAAGACGCCCTGCCAGAGAACAATTCCCGAGGCGGCGGGAAGAAGGCCGGCGATCGCTCCGAGCCGGCCGAACTCCGCCGTTGGACGGGCCACCAATCTAGCTCTTCTTGACGGCGACCTTGTCGAGGGCTGCGCGCAGGCCTTTCGCCAGCTTCTGCACATCGTCGTTCGCCCAGAAATGCATGAAGAAGAGCCGCGGCTGCTCATCGAGCATGTGGCTATGCAGTGCGGTGATCTCGATGCCGTTGTCCTGCATGGCTTTGATAACCAGATTGACCTCCTTTGCGGTCAGCACAAAATCTCCCGTGATCGCCGCCTTGCCGCCACCTGTCGATTGGAAGTTGATCGCTATTGCCGAGCCCATGGCCGCCGGCACTTCCATTCCATTTTCCTCGACCGGCTTAGCGCGCGGGATCGTGAACTGGTAGATCGCGCCATTGGCTTTGCCCTTATAACCGATGGTTTGGTCGACACCGGCTGCGTCGAAGTCGATCTGCGGAGCGGCTTGCGGCTGGGCGCCGCCTCCCATCGGTGTTTTGCTCAGCGCCAATCCGGCATGAAGCGCTGTGGCGAGCGTAACCGGGTCGCCCTGGCCGAACACGTGCATGTAGAGCGTCATCGGCTCCGCGCGCAGCAGGTGGTTGTGCACCGCGGTGATCTCGATCCCGCCTTCTTCCAACTTCTTCATGACCGGGTTCACCTCGTCCTGCGTCAGAACGATGTCGCCCATGACCATAGTCTGATTTCCCATGGGTTCGAACGCGACCCAGCCTCCGAGCGCAAAGCCGGGTTTCAGGGCCACGCCGTCGAGCGACACCTTCAGGTCCGTTCGTGGCAAGCCCACTCGATAGACGCCATCAGGCGTCTCTGCTCCGGATTTGCCGAGCGCCTTTGCGATTGTTTGCCAATCGGGTGCCGCCGATGCCGGTTGGAGCAGCGCCGACATCGCGATCAGCATTGCTCCGGTCACGAGTTTTGCATGCATGGGGTTTCTCCTTGTGATCTGCCCCCATTGCCCAATTCGTCATGCGGCTGCTGGCTTCGTGGCGGGAGGCCAGCTGTGCGTTTCCGCTTTGCGGCCCGAAGCCCACGCGTAGAGCGCGTCATAGATGACGAAGCCGTGGTTCAGCACCTCATGGTCGTCGGGCGTCAGGTCCCGCAGACCCATGGAGATCGCCAGCAACCCGGCCGATTGCGGCGTCAGGTCATGCCGGTCGGTGTCGGCACCGCGCACGATCGCGGCAATGGTCACGATCGCCGGGTGCGCTCGAGGCCGTATTTCGAGACGAAGGTGTCGACACTGCAGCCGTCGCCGACATGCGTGAATTCGACGCCGGGCACGTCATACGGCGTAGCGCCCGTCTCCTGTGCAACCCGGATCACCTGATCGGGTGGCACGAACAGGAATTCGGACTCCTTGTCGATGAAGCGGGCGATCAGCCAGGGGCAGGCAATGCGGTCGATGACCGGACGTTCGCGGGTAACCCATTTCACGGCCTTGTCTCCCTTGATTTGGCAACAAGCCCAGGCGGCCCACTGCCATAAGGAGGTCAACGCTACGCCCGAATGTGAAATGATACAAGTGTTGCATTTATTTGTGCACGTGATACGGTTCACTTATGAGTGAGGGGGAAACGACGGAACAGCGCTGGCTGCTCCTTATCCATCGGCTGCCGAGCAAGCCGGCCTATTTCCGGGTGAAGATCTGGCGGCGGCTGCAAGGCATCGGCGCGGTCGCGGTGAAAAGCACCGTCTATGCACTGCCGGCCAATGCCGAGACGCAGGAGGATTTCGAGTGGCTCCTGAAGGAGATCGTCGCGGGTGGTGGCGAGGCGATGGTGTGCGAGGCGCGTCTCGTCGACGGGCTGTCGGATGCCCAGGTCCAGGCGCTGTTCGATGCGGCGCGTGATGCCGACTATGCGGAGATCGCCAAAGAAGCGCGTGGTCTCGCCGCCGAGATCGGCGCGAACGCTGCGCCGGAGAAACGTGTGGAGACGCGGCCGCAGCTCAACCGAATGCGCAAGCGGGTCGCCGAAGTGGACACGATCGATTTTTTCGGCGCTACCGGTCGCCTCGCGGTTGAGGGGTTGCTCGCCGAGCTCGAAACGCATGTCGTGGAGGACCAGCCCATGACCGAGGAGTCGAAGGCGGCTGAGCCGATCACGGACCTCAAGGGCCGGATCTGGGTGACACGCCGTGACGTGCATATCGACCGGATTGCCTGCAGCTGGCTGATCCGCCGCTTCATTGATCCAGACGCCGTCATCCGCTTCGTCCCGGGCAAGAGCTATGCGGCGAAGCCGAGAGAGCTGCGCTTTGATATGTTTGACGGTGAGGTCACCCATGAGGGCGACCGCTGCAGCTTCGAGGTGCTGCTCACCCGGGCCGGGCTTGACGACCCGGCGCTGCAGGCCATCGCCGAGATCGTCCATGATATCGACCTCAAGGACGGCAAGTTCGGGCGCGACGAGACGACGGGCATTGCCAGCCTAATCGCGGGCATCGCCATGACGAATAAGGGCGACGAGCAGCGGATCGCGCAGGGCGGCCCGGTCTTCGACAATCTCTACCAGTATTTCCGCCAGAAGCGCGGGTGAGGGGAACCAATGACCAGCGTCCATGCCGTCCATCCGAATGCGCTGGGGGATGAACCTTCGCATTGCATCCCCTTCCGCGAAGCAGTGCGGGTCTGGGCGCGAGTCGCTGCGTTGAGTTTTGGTGGCCCGGCCGGCCAGATCGCGGTAATGCATCGCATCCTCGTTGAGGAGAAGCGCTGGATCGGCGAGACGCGGTTCCTGCATGCGCTGAACTACTGCATGCTGCTGCCAGGACCGGAGGCCCAGCAGCTCGCCGTCTACATCGGGTGGCTCCTGCATAAAACCCGAGGCGGGCTCGTGGCCGGCACGCTGTTCGTACTGCCGGGCGTCATCGCCATCATGGCGCTGAGCTGGATCTATGCGATTTTAGGCAATGTCGGCGCGGTGCAGGCGCTTTTCTTCGGCCTGAAGGCCGCTGTCCTCGCCATCGTGCTCGAGGCGGTTATCCGGGTCGGCAAGCGAGCGCTCAAGAACAAGGTCATGACAGGCCTCGCCGCCGCCGCCTTTATCGGGCTCTTCCTGTTCCATCTCCCGTTCCCGCTCATTGTCCTGACGGCCGGAGTGATCGGGTACGTCGGCGGGCGGGCCGGGCTGGCAGCGTTCATGGCGGGCAACGGCCATGGCAAGGTCGGCGGCAAGCAGGTCGCCGACGCGGAATCGGCGCTCGGCGAAGGCATTCCTGCCCATGCTCGCCCGCCGGTCAGCTGGTCGTTGAAGATCGGAGGTGTGTTTCTGGTGCTATGGCTGGCACCTGTCCTCGGCCTTTTCGTGCTGTTCGGGTCCGGCAATGTCTTCGCCGATATCGCGGTCTTTTTCTCGAAGATGGCGGTCGTGACCTTCGGAGGCGCCTACGCCGTCCTCGCTTACGTGGCGCAGCAGGCTGTCGATACATATGGCTGGCTGAAGCCAGGCGAGATGCTGGACGGCCTCGGCATGGCGGAGACGACGCCTGGCCCCTTGATCATGGTGACGCAGTTCGTCGGGTTCATGGGCGCGTATCGAGCGCCGGGATCGCTTAATCCGCTGCTCGCTGGAACGTTGGGCGGCCTGCTCACCACCTGGGTCACCTTCACACCTTGCTTCCTCTGGATATTTGTCGGTGCGCCGTTCGTGGAAACGTTGCGCAGCAACAAGGCCTTGTCCGCCGCGCTGGCGACCATAACGGCAGCCGTGGTGGGCGTGATCCTGAACCTGGCGGTGTGGTTCGCGCTTCACGTTCTGTTTGGAGCACTGCGCGAGGTCAAAGGGTTCGGCATGACGGTCGATGTGCCCGCATTCAGCTCCGTCAACGTCCCGTCCCTCGTCCTGACATTGGGTGCGCTGCTAGCGGTGTTTCGCTTCAAGATCGGCATGCTCCCGGTGCTCGTCGGCTGTTCGATCCTCGGGCTGCTCTACGGGATGGCAACGGGAGCGATCTAACCCGTGCAGCCAGCGCCGCTTACCAGTGGTGAGGAGGCATTGTTGACGTTACAGTGGCTCGCGCACGGTTTGCGCAAAGCTATTTCGAAGCGGCGCTTCAGGCTCCTTCCTGCCGGTGCTGAGCCGACTGCTGCGAACCTGCTGATATCAAGGGGACTGCGGGCGTTCGGTGACGGTCTGGTCAGCATCCTGCTTCCCGCCTATCTGGCCACGCTCGGCTTCGACGCCTTCGAGATCGGAACCCTGTCGACGGCGACGCTCGCGGGCTCAGCCGTCCTCACCCTGGCTGTTGGGATCGTCGCGCACCGCTTCTCCCGTCGAGCGCTGCTGACCGCAGCGGCTGTCCTGATGATAGCAACGGGGGTGGTCTTCGCTGTCGTTCACGACTTCTGGCCGCTGCTTCTCATCGCGTTCGTCGGCACGCTGAACCCATCTTCAGGGGACGTCAGCGTGTTTCTACCGCTCGAACATGCGCAGCTTGCGCAGAGCGTCACCGACCGCGACCGCACGGCGCTCTTTGCGCGCTACAGCCTCATCGGCTCTCTCGCCGGCGCCGTCGGAGCGCTGGCCGCAGGAGCGCCCGACTTTCTCCGCGACGCCATCGGCCTGGAAATGAAGCAGGCCCTCCAGGCAGCTTTTCTATTTTATGCCTCACTTGGGTTGGCGGCGGTGCTCCTCTATCGGCGGCTGCCGAGTGACGCGCCTGATGCAGGCAAAGTGTCGGCACAGCCATTGCGCAGGTCTCGCTCCATCGTTCTGTCACTCGCAGCGCTCTTCAGCCTCGACGCTTTCGCAGGCGGCTTCATCGTCCAATCGTTGTTGGCCCTCTGGCTCTTTCAACGGTTCGGCCTGTCGCTGGCCGCGACCGGCGCAATCTTCTTCTGGACGGGTGTCCTTTCGGCTGCGTCCTATTTGGTCGCTGTGCGAATTTCCCAGCAGATCGGACTCATAAACACGATGGTGTTTACGCACCTTCCGTCGAGCCTCTGTCTGGTGCTCATCCCGTTCATGCCGAGCGTCGCTCCGGCTATCGCTCTTCTGCTGATTAGAAGCGCGCTGTCGCAGATGGACGTGCCGACCCGCACATCGTACGTCATGGCCGTGGTGACGCCCGAAGAGCGGGCTGCCGCGGCGAGCATCACCGCCGTCCCCCGCAGCCTCGCGGCGGCCGCCAGTCCGGTCCTCGCAGGGGCTCTCCTTGCCGTCTCCAGCTTTGGCTGGCCCCTGATCATCGCCGGTGGGCTGAAAATTATCTACGACCTTCTGCTGCTCGCGACATTTCGCAGTGTTCGCCCTCCAGAGGAGCACGGGGGCGGGAGGAATGACATGTCAGTCGGCCATGATCGAACTGGCAACGACGCGCGGGTTTCCTGGTGGCGTTGAAGGCAGGACCACCAGCCGGACAAATTGCTTACGTCCGCCGGCAACGAGGATGTAGAGACGCGAGAACTCCTCCGTATCGCGATCTTCGGCAATCTTCTCGGCATCCGTACGGGTGAAGAAACTCTTCCGAAATGCCTCTTGATCGATATCGGGAAATGCCAGCGTACACGTCTGCACCGGTTTGCCGCTCATCGTTGCCTTGGTGGTGCCGATGATGGTTCCTGCTGGCAATCCTTCCTCCGCTTCGGCCACCAGCCATGCCTCCAATGAGGTTGGATTAGCGATTGGCGCGAGTTCGGCGAAGCCTGCTTCGGCAATAAGTGTCCACCTGCGTTCGTGCGCGGTCTCTATCATGCGCTCGAAATTGGGACCCTCGGCCAGACAGGTACGGTGAAATTGTTCGACAGCCTGATCCGCATCACTGGCGGCCTGCGCCGGTGACATCGTCAGACCCAAGATGGTCCCTGCCCACGTTAGAAATCGGAACATGTCTATCTCGCGTAGCTGATTGTGGACGAACCACTTATCCTGAACGGGCTACGACACTCGTTGTTCCGGACTGTCGGCGCCTGCATGGCCGGTATCTTGATGGAGGCGCGAAGCGCCTGCGCAGTTGATGCAATGTTCAGGCATCTGGCAACTGATGGAACCATGCCGCACTGGGTTTCGATGACGGACCCTGCTACAGACCCACTCACACCGCCGGGCGGGACCATTTGATCTCGTGCTGAGTTCCTGGAGACATCTCCCGGCGCTCGCCGAGGAACCTGCATGTCGTGCTCGCCGGCAACCAGCCCCGGTGGTTTTTCGGGCACTTGGCCTATGTCCCAGTCCACTGTGGAAACTTGTTAAAATCCCTTACGGCAAAGGTTTTCGAGGTCCGCTTTTGCCATTCCCTCGAAGCCCAGCGCGGGAAGAATATCATTATCTCCCTTAAGATCGCGACCGTAAGCCGCCGAGAATATGGCAATTCCAGATTCATGGAGAATCGCTGAATTTCCGCTGATCTTCCCCAACAAAACGGTCGGCAGCAGCCCGAACGGAACGTCCTCGAGGATATAGCGGCTTTCGATGGTTGACGGGCCGAAGCCGCCGCGGCCTTGGCGATCCATCTCCTGGTTCATTTCCGAAACGGTGGCCATGGGGACGTGAAACGACAATGAAAAATGCTCTTCAACTGTGCGCACGGCAATTCCAAAACGGGCGGCGATCGCCAATCGTTCCGCGTCCAGAGCCTCGATAAAGCGGCCGACAGCCGGGGTGACGTTTCCGGCCTGGCTCCACTGTTCTCCCTTCTCCATGCGTGTGAGATTAAGAAGAGCGATCCCAAGATGGTTCTGCGGATTGAGGTTGCTGAGCGCGATAGCAAGCATGCCGTCGCGCTTGACGAAACGATCGCCGAACAAGCTCGTGCAAAGCTCGAACCCTTGGTCCTGAGCACTGAAAGGCAGCGTCGCGACATCCAGTTTCTGGCGAACGGTTGCAACATCGATTTCGGCTGGCCCGCGCTGTTGCCCAGTCACGAGCGTGGTACCCCAGACGACGATCGGCAGGCTAACCTTCCGGTCCGCAAGCTGCTTGGAGAGATACAGTGCCCCAAAGGAACTGTGCGAGCTGATGATAACCGGCGTTCCGTCGCTTAGATAAGGAGTGGCAGCGTCCATCACCATCTTGTGGCCGTAAGCCGGCAACGCGATTATGACGACGTCGGCATCGGCAATGGCGTCTTCGCAATCCTTGGCGATGCGCACCTTAGTCGTTGCCTTGATAGCTCCGGTAGCCTTCAGCAATCCACCGGCGGCCAGCGCCTTGGTGCGTTCTCCGGAAGGCGACCAAAGCATAGGGTCATGTCCCGCTTCGGCCAGATAGGCGGCAAGGCCGTAAGCAATCGCTCCGGCGCCAAGAATGCTTACGCGCATAAATTCCCTCCTGTTGCATTGCAGCCTCCATTTCTCACTAGGAGGTTCCACAAATCGGAGCCGCATCTGCCATCGTCGGCTTCTGGCGATGGGATTCCGGCCTGAGCCCGCGATTGCAACATGCCGCAGCGAATATTCGTTTCCCGCTTGACATATATCAAAAATGAATGAGACGATCTTATTCATACATAATACGCATGTAGGCGTAAATGGAAACACGAGATCTCCAGGCCTTTCTTGCCGTTGCCGCCAGTGGCAGCATCACCAAGGCTGCCGAGATGCTCGGGTGTTCCCAGCCTGCAGTGACACGCACCATTCAGGATCTCGAGGCAGAGCTCGGCTTCGAATTGCTGCACCGTGTCGGTCGGCGGGTGCAGTTGTCTGAAGAAGGTGCCGCCTTCGAGGAGGAAGCGCGGCGTTTGCTGATGTCCTTCACCGAGCTTGCCGCGCGGGCCAAGATGATTGCCGCCGGCAGACGGCGGATCCTGCAGATTGTTACCACTTCCGCGATCGGTACTGGCTTGATCCCGACGGCCATGGCCGAGCTCAAAGGTGTCGAACTTCCGCACGAGACGCATCTCGGGCAGTTTCTCCCCTCGATCGTCGCCCAGGAGGTGCGGAGCGGACGTGCCGAGATCGGGTTTTCAAGCCTGCCGCTCGATACGCCTGGTCTGGATGTCCTGCGGCTTTATTCAGCGCCTGATGTTGCTGCCGTGCGGGAGGACGATCCGCTGGCTGAACTTGACGTCATACCGCTTTCCGCTTTTGCCGGTCGCCGCGTCGCCACACTGCTCAACCCCCTACGTTTCCAGTTGCATGTCTCAAAGGCCTTGGCGGCCAGGGGCATCGACACAGGGCCAGTGATCCGGACGAATACTGCATATGGCGCGTTACAGATCGTGCGTCAGACTGGTGCGGCGGCCGTCATCGATCCCCTCACCGCTTATGGCGTCGCCCTGCCCGATGTCGTCATCCGCCCGATCGACGCAACCGTTCTTTTTTATTGGGGCGTTATGGCTGCCGAAAAACGCCCCCTTCGTCCAGTCGCGCAGGCGTTGATGGATGCGGTCGAGGCGGTGGCTGAACGGTCGATCGTCGGCTTCAAAAAACTGGATCCGACCCTCGCTGGCCAATTGGTGAACGATCCTGCATCCGGCACAAATCACGGAACAGGAATATGAAGCATACCCCCGCCGCGCCAACGCCGACAGGTCTTGCTGCGCTCGAAGCACAGCTCGCGCAGGATCTCGACTTTCTCGAACTGCCCGCCAAGCCATGGGTTCCCGCGCGTTCGCACGATGGCGTGCCGGTCCGTGACGTCGTGGTGATCGGCGCCGGCATGTGCGGACTTGCTGCCACGGCAAAGCTGGTGCTGACCGGGATAACCAATGTCGTGGCCTATGATGCGGCTCCGGCCGGGCTCGAAGGACCATGGGTCACCTTTGCCCGCATGCAAACGCTCCGGTCGCCGAAAACACTGCACGGTCCATCGCTCGGCCTGCCGCAATTGACGTTCCGCGCCTGGTTCACGGCGCAATGGGGCGTTGAGGCTTGGCGGTCGCTGGACAAAATCCCCAAGGGCCAGTGGATGGACTACCTTGTCTGGTACCGCAAGGTTCTTGGCCTGCCGGTGCGCAACAGCGTGCGCATGACCGGACTGGCACCCCTTGGAGATCTGATTGCGATCGATATCGAAGGCGCGGAAACCGGCCGGGTTCTCACCCGTCGCCTCGTTCTGGCCACCGGTCGGTCCGGGTTGGGCGGTTTTGCCGTGCCCGATTTCCTCAGCGGCGTCGATCGCGCCTATTGGGCCCATTCTGCCGACGACATCGATTTCGACGCGCTGAAAGGCAAGCGTGTCGCGGTTATTGGCGCTGGTGCCTCGTCCATGGACAATGCCGCAACGGCACTCGAGGCGGGAGCCGGCTCTGTTGACATGTTGATCCGGCGCAAGGAAATGCCGCGCATCAACAAGCTGACCGGCATTGGCAGCCCGGGTGTTGTACTCGGCATGCATCACTTGCCCGATGCCTGGAAGTGGAAATTCTTCGATTATACCGCCTCGACCCAGACACCGCCGCCGCGTTCCTCGACACTCCGCGTGTCTCGCCACTCGAATGCTCGGTTCCTTCTCGACTGCGTCATAGTTGCGGTGAGGGAAGAGGCAGGGACCCTGCTGGTGGAAACCACGCAGGGGCCGATACGCTACGACTTCCTGATCGCGGCAACCGGCTTTTCAAATGACTTCAGCGGCCGCCCGGAATTTGCGGCGATCGCCCCACATATCCGCACCTGGTCGGATGGCCGATATAGGCCGGATATGGGGCCGGCTCGTGCAGGCATGTCGGACGCGCCGGATCTCGGTCCGGCCTTCGAGTTTCGCGAACGCGTCCCCGGCTCCTGCCCGATGCTGGCGCATATCCATTGCTTCAACGACGCCGCGATGCTGACCCATGGCAAGGTCTCCGGCGACATCCCGGCCGTCAGCGCCGGGGCCGACCGTCTCGTCCGCGGCATTGCCGCATCGCTGTTTGCCGAAGATGTCGAAACCCACTTCGCCAATCTGATCGCTTACGACACGCCCGAACTTCTGGGCGACGAATGGGTCGATTCAACACCCTTGCTGCAGAAGGAGGCCGCGTGGTGATCGACGCGATGGACAAGGCCGCCGGTCTTTCGCCGGACGATGAGCTTTTCAGAGCGCGTCGGTTTCGGCCGGAATTCGTGCAAGGGGCCGAGGAATGTCGCATCTCCGGGCCGTGGCCCAGGGCGAAACGGCTCTGGAAGAACCATTGGCGACTATCGCCCGGCACGCCGACCTGGTCACGTTGATGCCGAAAAAGGCGGAGGCGAGCGACATCGCCCTGCTCGCCCAGGCTGGATTGAACAATCCTCAGATCGTCGCGCTCTCCGAACTGATTGCCTTCGTCAACTTCCAGACGCGGGTAGCGACCGGCTTGCGATTGATGAGGTCGGCATGATTTCCTCGGTGCGCCTGAAGCCGCTGAACTGGCAGCCATACATCGCGCCGGTCGAGTTGTCCGGGGCCACGCCGGAACAGCTCGATGCGATGAAGGTTACGCCCTCCGCCAAGAAAGTTTCGGAATATGTGCGAACCCTTGCGCATGACCCAGAGAGCTATCTTGCGCGTACCGTTTTGTTCAACGCGATCATGTATGTCGAAGGCGGGCTTGCCCGTCCCGACCGCGAACTTGGCGCATTGGGTGCCTCGATCGTCAATGGCTGCAAATTCTGCGCCGTTGTTCACGCCCGCCGCCATGCAGAGCTGACCAAGAGCGATGATGTGGTCACCGCGCTTTATCTCGACAAACCCGAGGCGCTCGGGCCGCGCGATGCGGCAATCTACAGCTTTGCCCGCCGTCTGTCGGCGGCGCCGTCGGAAGCAACGGTAGACGACATCGCCTCGCTGCGTGCCGTCGGCATGAATGATGCCGAGATCATCGACCTTGTCCACGCCATAGCGATCTTCGGCTGGGCAAACAGGCTGATGCACGTTCTCGGCCACGCGGAGAGCGGATGATGACGCCGCATACGGTCAAAGCAGTCCGTCCCCCACTCTGAAGGACCAACCAGAAATGCTTGAACTCAAAGATGTAAAGCTGTCTTACGGAAGCACGCAGGTCCTGAACGGCGTCAATCTCTCGGTAAAGCGGGGTGACGTGGTGTCGATCATCGGCCCCAGCGGCACCGGCAAGACCACGCTGCTGAAATGCATCAACTACCTGGCCAAGCCGTCGTCAGGAACCATCGCGTTCGACCAGATTCGGATGGACTACCAGCGCGCCGACAAGACCGCTGTCCAGGCGATCCGGCTTCGCACAGCGATGGTCTTTCAGCAGTTCAATGTCTTCAAGAACATGACCGTCCTCCAGAACGTGATGGATCCGCTGGTCGTCGTGCAGCGCAAGTCAACGGACGAGGCGCGTGAAATCGCGCTGCGAGAGCTTGACCGGGTCGGTCTCTCAGCGAAGCGGGACAGCTATCCGTCCCAGCTGTCGGGCGGCCAGCTCCAGCGCACCGGCATCGCGCGTGCGCTGGCGGTTCGTCCCAACGTGATGCTCTTCGATGAGCCTACGTCATCGCTGGATCCTGAACTCGTCGGTGAAGTTCTGAAGGTGATCAAGGATGTCACGTCGTCAGGGATCACTTCGCTGCTTGTGACCCACGAGATGCAATTCGCAAAGAACATCTCGAACCGGATCGTCTTCATGGATCGTGGCGTGGTTGCCGCCGATGGCAGTCCAGCTGAGATCTTCGATGCACCATCCAGCCCACGACTTGCTCAATTCCTGCAGTCAGAACTCGCTTTTCAATAGCTCAACAAGAAGGGAACCTAAGAAATGTCTGCAATCACATCCAGTTTTTCCCGTCGCGCTGCCCTGGCTGTTGCCGGCGGCATCGCAATTGCTCTTGCAACCGCGGGGATCAGCAATGGTCAGACCGTTCGCACGATCAAGATCGCAACGTCGGCAGAATCCAAGCCGCTGGCGTGGGGGGCGATCGGCGTCGAACCACAAGGATATGAACCCGAACTCCTCAAAGCGATCAACGCAAAGCTGCCGCAGTACAAATTCGAAATGGAAGGTGTCTCGGACATCGCGCAGGAAACCGGCCTTGCCACCGGGAAGTACGACATCGCGGTCGGTGGTTACTACAAGTCACCCGAGCGCGCCAAGCAGTTCTTCATTCCGGAAAACCCCATGGGCGCCAGCCTGATGAAGATCTATAGCAAAAAGGGCAGCGGCATCAAAGAAATGAAAGATCTGGTCGGCAAGAGGATCGTTCCGACCACGGCTGGCGGCGGAACCTATAAGTTCATCATGAACTGGCAAAAAGAAAATCCGCAATACAAGCTTGACGTGACGGCGTCGAGCGCCGGAATCCCGTATCCAAACCGTTTGGACGAAGTTCAGAACGGCAAGTTCGACGCGCTGGTCCTGCCTTCAAATCTTGGTGAGCAGACCGTCATCGATGAAAAGAAGCTCGACATCGTGGCGTCCGAACCAGTCTTCACCACAATACTTATATGCTTATTCACAAGTCAGATGAAAACAAGGTTCTGGTCAATGACGTGAACAAAGTTCTGAAGGAGTTGAAAGACGACGCTACGATCGAAAAGCTCTCGCAGAAGTGGTTTGGCGAAGGCATCGTCAAGTATATGAAATGATGCGATCTGAGTAGATATCGTCAGCGGCAAGGCTGAATTGCAAGAAGGAGTGTTTCAAAGTGGATGTTTCTGCTATGATTCCCGAGTTGCTCTCGGCATTGCCGCTGACGCTCGCTATCACGTTTACCGCCATGTTGGTCGGCTTTTGCTTGGCGCTCGTTGCGACAACATTGCGGATTCGCAGGATACCAGTGGTCAGCCACCTCACCGACCTCTACGTGTCCTATGCCCGCAGCGTTCCCGTCGTCCTCCAGTTGTTCGTCGCGTTCTACGGGCTCCCCCTATTGGTGGCCCTGTTCGGCTCCGCAGATTTCTTCTCGCCGACGATCGCTGCGATGGTCGGACTGAGCTTTTACCACGGCGGCTATCTGTCGGAAGTCCTTCGGCCCGCATACCTGGCCGTCGATCGCGGCCAGCATGATGCGGCCGACAGTCTAGGATATACCTTTCGCCAGAAGATCACCCGCATCGTGGGCCCGCAAGCGGTGCACTTCGCATTGCCTGGCTATGGAAATTCCATCATCTACCTGATCCATAACGTTGCGCTGGTCATGTACATCGGGGCGGCCGACGTGATGGCGACCGCGCACTTGATCATGGAGCGCGACTATAACCAGTACCAGTTCGAAACATACCTCGTCCTGGCCGTCATCTATGCGCTGATGTGCCTGATTGCCTGGTTCATCGTGCACTTGTTCGAGCTTCGCTCGCCGATGCAGGCGCCTGAGGCCACGACAACAGCTCAGATCAAGAACGCGGCCATCGCCAGCGTCTGACCTAAAGGGTATTAAACCATGTTCGATACCGAAATTTTGCTCCAGGACACCCAGGAAATTCTGGGCGCCGTACCTGTAACGCTTGGAATGGCGCTGACGATTTTCGTCTTGTCGACGCTAGTCGGCAGCATTTTCGCACTCGTCGAATATAGACGAGTCCCGGTGCTGCGAGAGCTCATCATGGCTTACAAGATCGTCTTCAAGGGCGTTCCGATGGTCATCGTGATTTTCCTCGCCTATTTCGGTCTGCCCCCGGCATTCCAGTTCCTGCTCTCGTTGCTCGGGGTCAACTTCAACGCCCACGAAACACCCAACTCGGTTATCCTTATTATTGCGGTGACAGGCTGTATCGCTGCGTTCCAATCGGAGATTATCAAGGGAGCCCTGAACGCCTTTGACACCGGTCAGTCAGACGCGGCCTATTCGCTGGGCTATACGAACGGCCAATTGTTCCGACGGATTCTGTTTCCCCAGGTGGCTCTCACGGCAATTCCCGACCTGACAACCTCGATGATGGTCATCATGAAGGCGCTTTCTCTCGGATTTGCCATCGAGGTTGTCGATATATTCGCCCAGTCCCAGCTGACCGCCGCGCTGAACTACTACTATCTCGAAGCCTTCGTGATTGCCGTCGTGATCTACATGGTGATTGCCTATATCGTCACCCAGATTGCCGATCGGCTGGAGCAAGCCCTTAGGGTACGGACCTGAGCGAAGCGTCGTCGGAACCCGCGCATCAAGGCGGAGGAACTCAAGGCTCTGTTGAGAGCCTGCAAACAGCCGACGTGCGGGGCCAGCTCGCAGCCAGATCTGTGGGCTTGTAATAGACACCTTGGCGGGGCCTGCGGCCGAAGGCTTGCTCGACGGCCAGCGGCGCGTCCCAATTGCGCGCCGGATTATCGCAGATTGGTCAGATCCACTGGACGATTGTTGATGATCGCTTCCATCGAGAAGAAGCCTGTCACCGTAGCCAGGTCGAAGTTCGTGATCAGTTTCTGGTAGAACGCATCGTAGCCGGACATGCCTTGCGTCACGACCTTGATCAGATAGTCCCAGTCCCCTCCGATCCGATAGAAATCGATCACCTCCGGCAACCGTTCAACATGGGCACGGAACGCCTCACTCCACTCCTTGGAATGGTGGCGAGTGCGGACCATTACGAAAACCGTCAGGTCGAGACCCAGCGCTCGCAGATCGATATTGCTGTGCGACCCCCGGATAAGACCTAGCGACTGCAGGCGCTGGATCCGCCGCCAGCACGCGTTCTGGGACAGGCCGACCCTCTCCGCCAAATCTCGCTGCGAAAGGCTTGCATCGATCTGCATGGCCGTCAAAATCTTCATATCAAATACATCGATTTTCGCCCGATCTTCGATCATCTGACACGCTCTTTGCAAGAAATTGCAGAAAATAGGTGAATTTTTTCGACCGTGGAGCAGGCTACAATCCGAGTCAACATCCGAGCCGGGGAGAATGACCGTGCAAGCAGCTCGCCCGACGACAGGGCAGACCGAGACCCCTCTGTCAAAGTTCCGCCAGGGGCTGAAGAAAAAGGCTGACGTCACCGCCGACCTCCGGGATGGGCTTGTGGGATCGACGGCGAAAATCGTGGGTCCCTACGGGCAAAAGGACCTGGTGTACGCCGACTATGTCGCGTCAGGCCGCGCACTCCGTCAGATCGAGCGCTTTGTGCTTGAGGAGGTCCTGCCGTACTACGCCAACAGCCACACGGAAGCCTCCTATTGCGGAGGCTTCATGACCCGCATGCGTCGGGAAGCGCGCGCCCTGGTCGGTCAATTCTGCGGGGCCACCGAACGGCATGCTGTGATCTTCACCGGCTCCGGCGCTACGTCGGGGATCAACCGCCTCGTCAAGCTATTCGGCGTCGCCGAAGCCGTGGCAGCGGGCAAGCGCGCTCGGATCATTATCGGTCCCTATGAGCATCACTCCAACATTCTGCCCTGGCGCGAGAGCGGAGCAGAAATCGTGGAATCGCCGAGGATCCGTCCGGCGGGCCTGACCTGTCTCACCTCAAGGACGCGCTTGCGGACCGGTCGCCAACTCTGACGATATGCACCATGTCCGCGGCCTCGAACGTAACGGGCATCACGAGCGATGTCGCGGCCGTCACCGCGATGGCGAACGCCGCCGGCGCAAAGATGATCTGGGACTATGCCGGCGCAGGTCCTTATCTGCCGATTTCCATGTCGCCCGCCCCTGATGCCGAGATCGACGCGATAGTCGTTTCGCCTCACAAGTTCCTCGGGGGCCCCGGTGCCTCCGGCATCTTGATCGTTCGACGCGATGGACTTTCAGAGACAAAGCCGTCGTGGCCAGGTGGCGGGACGGTGAAGTTCGTCTCACCCAAAACACACGATTACAGCGATAGCCTGGAATCACGCGAGGAAGCCGGCACGCCGAACGTGATCGGCGACATACGAGCCGCGCTGGCCTTCATCGTCAAAGATGCGATCGGACTTGATGCGACGGTAGCGCGCAATCGCGAGCTTGCGCGTCGTGCTTTTCGCGCATGGAAAGACGTGCCGCGGCTGGAGCTCCTCGGCCTGTCGGGTCCTGACCGGCTTCCGATCTATTCCTTTAGGGTCAAAAACGGAAAGGGCGGCTACGTCCACCAGCAGTTGATCACGCGCATGCTTAGCGACCGATTCGGGATCCAGGCTCGCGGTGGCTGCGCCTGTGCCGGCCCGTATGTTCACAGACTGCTGTCGATCGACGACGAGCAGTCCGAGGAAATCAGGCAAGCCATTCTCTCCGGCGACGAAATGAAAAAGCCGGGATTCACCCGGTTGAATTTCAGCGTTCTGCTGCCGGACGAGAAGGTGCAGTTCATACTCGATGCCGTGGCGCAGATTGCGTCCGACGCAACGGACTTCGAGCGTGACTACGACCTCGACCCTGGCCGGGCGATCTTTTTCCCGCGAGCCGCAGTCGAGGGCATCGCCCATGCAGCAGCCTGAAGTCGTCGGCTTCTACGATGCACGGACGGGCAGCATCCAATATGTCGTTGCATGCCCGAGTTCGCGAAGATGCGCCATCGTCGACCCAGTGCTCGATTTCGACGAAAAGTCTGGCTCGACGGCAACGACAAATGCGACACGATCCTCGACTACATCAACAGCCACAATTTGAAGCTCGAGTGGATCCTGGACACCCATCCGCATGCCGATCACTTTTCGGCCGCGGGTTATCTCAAGGCAAAAACCGGCGTGCCGACAGCGATCGGCGGGCGCGTGAAGCAAGTGCAGCGGATCTGGCAACGGATCTATAACTTCTCGGATCTCCCGTGTGACGGCTCACAATGGGATCGGCTGTTTTGCGACGGCGAGACCTTCAACATCGGCGAGCTGGAAGCGCGCGTCACGCACTCGCCAGGACACACCTTGGCGTCGATAAGCTATGTCATCGGCGATGCAGCGTTCATTCACGACACACTTTTCATGCCCGATAGCGGCTCCGCCCGTGCAGATTTTCCAGGCGGCAGCGCAGCTGATCTGTGGCAGTCCATCCAGGACATTTTGAGCTTACCCGGCGAGACCCGTCTCTTTACCGGTCACGACTACAGGCCGGGAGGGCGCCAGGCTCTGTGGGAGAGTTCGGTGGCGGAGCAGAAAGAGAAAAACCAGCACGTCGCCGGTCAATCTCGGAGTGCGTTCATCAGGCTTCGAGAGGCGCGAGACAGGGCATTGCCGATGCCAAGGCTCATGTTGCATGCCCTCCAGGTCAATATTCGCGGAGGAGAGCTGCCTCAGGTCGAGGAAAATGGCCTGCGTTATCTGAAAATCCCGCTCAACGCGCTGCCGCATCGCCGGATTAGCGACGAATTGGATGGCTCTCTCCAGCAGTTCCTGCGCGCGATCGCTTCAGGATCACTGATCGGATGTACGCTCGGTCCGATTGGCTGAGGCGAGTCGATCCTCGCCACGCCCTATTGATGTACGTCCTCGGGATCAGCAATCCTCGGAAGTGATCGCGGTAAGCAATTGCAGTGGCGCGTCTGCAACACTATTATCGATCGGAGGGGATATCTCGGATGTGGGATAGGATCATAAAGCTTCGGATATCGAGCCACACCTGGGAGGTAATTCTTTTGGGGACGAAAAGCTTGAGGCGAAGCTCAAGTAGCCGATGTATGTACTGGTGATTTGGCGCGATTCCAGTCGACTAGAGCAATTTGATAGGTGCTCCAGACAGGCCGGAACTACCGAAGGCTGATCGCGGCTTTCATGTTCCTCGCGCGCAACTAAATAGCCGGATTTGGCGCTCCTAACTCGTTCCCATGGCCGGCACAGTTGACTGCGGGCGACCCGGGCAGCGATCATAGCGATCGCCCACCAAAATCACCGCTTGTTCTCCCTTAGCGCTCTTGGTGTTTCAACGCGATGCCCTCAAACATAGATGCGACCGGTCTTGCCGCATTAAGGCGCGGACGTCTAAGTTACACGACGCGAATGCCAGTCCTATCCTTTCCACATCGTCGAGCGGAGAAGAGCCACCTCAAAGCCCTTGGCCGCGCCGGAGCGCTTGATAATTTCGATGGTCCATGTGCCGAGATTGGCCAGAGCCTGCGACAGTTTTTCTCCGGCATAGGCGCCGTCGGCGAACAGATGGCGTAACCAGGGATAAAGCCGTCGAATGGAGGCGCTGACGCCGACTGCCCCATCCCTGTCCTGGATGTTAGCCGTGTGCACCGTCAGCCCGACCAAGTGTCCCTCGGTGTCGGTAATGATGTGGCGCTTGCGGCCTTTGAATCAGAGCGATGGCCCCGCCGAAGAGCGCTGGCAAGAATGACACCTGGATCAGGTCCACAATCGGGATCAGGACGACGCCGACTGCCAGCCAGACCAAGAGGTAGGGAAACATGAACAGCAAACTTGCGTGCTACCGCGGAGGCCCAATGGTCTGCTGCCAAACATGGGCCAACGGCGCCGCCAGCAGCGGGGCCATCATCCCCATCAGCATAGCGCACCACGATAACGCGACCAGCGTCAGGTCACCCCTGCAACCGCCGCTTCAGCCCTAGCCGTAAGCGCCTGCGCGAATGTTCCCCTTAAACAAAGATCAGGTGTTGTGGGAACCATCTTTGACCAGACCATAAAAGCCCAGCCCAGCAGCGTGACGGACAGCAAGGGCCGTGGCAGTCGACGAAGCAAAATCCAAATGGCACTAACGACCCGCATGTTATCGTCCTGACAGTAAATTCGTCGCTAGAAACAGAAGCTTTTTGGCACTGGGAATATCAGTTCATCGATGGCACTCACGGAGTTGCCGTGATCGGCAAACAAGGCCCGCGCGTTTCCTCGAATGGAAGGCATAAACCCCATCCGAGAATTGCCGGCGTTACAGAGAAATTTAGATGATCAACTATACTTAAAGTTAAGCTAGCTACAATAGAAATTTGAGCGGCCAGTATCCGGCACCTCCATTTCTCACTAGGAGGTTCCACCAATTGGAGCCGCATCTGCCATCGTCGGCCAAATGTTCCGACGGATTCTGTTTCCTCAGGTGGCTCTCACGCAATTCCCGACCTGACAACCTCGATGATGGTCATCATGAAGGCGCTTTCACTCGGATTTGCCATCGAGGTCGTCGATATATTCGCCCAGTCCCAGCTGACCGCCGCGCTGAACTTCTACTACCTCGAAGCCTTCGTAATTGCCGTCGTGATCTATATGGTTATTGCCTATATCGTCACACAGATTGCCGATCGGCTGGAGCAAGCCCTTAGGGTACGGACCTGAGCGAAGCGTCGTCAGGACCCGCGCAGCAAGGGCGCGGTGGCGGCGTCTTCCTCGCCTCCGATGCCTGAAGGTTTTATCAACGGCCGTACGCTCTACGTCTACGTCTACGGCGGCATCACCGCATCGCCGTGACATTGGACTCGCATGAGCGATGCGAAATGTAGCGTTTGGCCCCTATGTCGCCCGATTCCTGACAGCTCTTGCCATCCAAGAACTTTAGATGAAGCGGAAGATCGGCAACTGCTTTTCGTCCTGAACACTCTGGAGACGCCTGTTGCAGTGCCGGCGATACTGTCGGGAGCTGACTTGTAATCGGCGCGCCGGTGGAGGCCGCGATCAATCTCGATGCTCACGGGTGCGCCTTGGTTCGCCTTTACCCTATCCCGGCGCCGAGCCGAAATGTTGGATCATCAGTTCGGTGAGCACCCGGATTTTCCGCGCCGGGTGCTGTCCCGGCGGTCGGACGACATATATGCCGGCCTCAGGAAACCGATAGCGTGTCATCACCGGGACCAAGGCGCCGGAAGCCAAATGGTCCTCGGTCAGGAAATCCGGCAGCGCGGCGATCCCTAGGCCCGCCACTGCCGCGGCGACGAGCGCGACGCCGTTGTCCGCCTTGAACCGTCCCTGCGGGTGAGCGGTAACAGTCTTGTCTGCGTCGATAAGTTGCCAAGCTTCCGTACCCTGCAACACGGCTTGGTGCATCGGAAGGTCGTCAAGCGTCTCTGGAGCTCCATGCTCCTTGATGTAATCCGGACTCGCGACGAGCCTTCCATAGATCGGCCCTATGCGACGCGCGATCAGGTCGGAGTCGGGAAGGTAGCCGACACGTATGGCGCAGTCGAAACCCTCTCCGACAAGATCGACGAAGCGATCACTGTAAGACGCATGCACGCTCAGCAGCGGGTGGCGCTTCGCAAGTTCTGCAAACACCGGCGCCAGATGTGTTGTTCCGAAGGAGAGCGGCGCTGCGATCCGCAGGCGCCCGCGCAGCTCGCCAGCGGGCAGGATGGTCTCCCGCGCGACATCTATTTCGGCGCAGACCCGGGCCGCGTGGTCGCGGAACGTGACGCCGGCTTCGGTCAGCGCGGCGCCCCGGGTGGTCCGTGCGAGAAGCTGCACACCAAGTTCCGCTTCCAGCCGGAACAGTCGCCGGCTGACGATGGATTTGGAGACCCCGAGCCGGCGGGCGGCCGGCGAGACGCCGCCAGCATCGGCCACTTCGACAAATGTTTGCAGGTCCTCAAGGTCCAACATGAGCGTTCCACTTTTCGCGACACAGCTTGCCTTGATGTAACACTACCACATCGCCTTCGGGAACGATGTGTGTGGATTGGTGGAGGCCGATGGGCCTCTGACCACCCTTTTCAGACAGCGCAGGTATCACGAATGCAAAATCAAACCACGACACTTGCGGCTGCCGGCCGTGTGCTGATCGCCGTTCTGTTTCTTCTGAGCGGCCTCGGCAAGATCGCGGCCCCCGCGATGACACAAGGCTATATCGCCTCGGCGGGTCTTCCGGCACCGCTTCTCGGCTACCTGATCGCGATCATCGTCGAGGTCGGAGGCGGGGTGTTGCTCGTGATTGGATATCAGACACGGATCATCGCCCTGGTCCTGGCGGGCTTTAGCGTGGCGGCCGCGTTGGCGTTTCACCATGATCTCGCGGACCAGAACCAACTGATCCATTTCCTCAAGAACATCGCTATTGCCGGTGGTCTGCTTCAGGTCGCTGCCTTCGGCGCGGGCTCGTTAAGCCTGGATGCCCGCCGGACCCAGCCCGTGCATTGAAGCAAACCAGCCGATGATTTGGGACGACCGGGCATCAGCAAACCCGGTCGCGTGTCCTACTCACGCCCAGACAAAGGAAATCGTTATGAGTGAAGCCCACGGTGTCTGGACTGCGGAACAGGTCGCGCTCATCCTGATCGACTATCAGAAAGAGATGTTCGAGAAGGTGAAGTCCGAGACGACACCGGACGAGATCGATCTGAACGTCCGGTTTCTGATCAGGGCCGCCAAAGCTTTCAATATCCCTGTGGTGCTGAGCACGGTCGGCGTTGAGATGGGCGTGAACGGTCCGACCCGAGCTTCGATCAGGGACGAACTGTCCGACGTCGAAGTCATCGACCGAAGCTCGATGGATGCCTGGGAAGATGCCGCATTCCGGGCCGCTGTCGAAAAGACGGGCAGAAGAGGCTGATCTTCGGCGCGCTCTACACCGAGATCTGTCTGGCATTCCCGGTCATCGACGCAATGGACGATGGCTACGAAGCCATGTTCGTCGTCGACGCGGTTGGCGGCATGTCACAGCTCGCCCACCGCACCGCGATCGAACGCCTGACGGCAGCCGGTGCGGTCCCGAATACGTCTCTCGCGCTAGTCACCGAGCTGTTCCGCGATTGGAAGTCGGCGCTCGCCGACCCGGCCCGGGACGTCATCAAGTGGTACATGCCCGAGGCTCAGAAGCTCGCAAGGCCGCAGCGTTTTCCCTGACGAGATGCGCCATGACTGGCTGCTGATGGCGAGTTGCGGGCGCCACCGAGTGATCTCCTCGCAGGCAGCCTCGGCTCTCTGAATGACGCCCCCGGGGCTCGCTTCTCGATGCAGGCTCGACCTGGGGATCGGAAACTTGGCGGAAGGAGCCACGTGACAATGCGTGGCAAACTGACTCGGGATCCTGGCACAAACGATGCCAGTACATGCAGACCCTCTGAGTTTCACAAACGCGTCGTTCAGGGGCGTGAACCAGGTGACGTTCAGCTATCGGACGAATGCGGAGGCGGCGGCGGCGTTGCTGCCTCCCGACCTGGAAATCGAACAAGACACCAAAGTGTCGGTGATGTTCCTGTCCTACGGGTTCAGCAGCGTCGGTCCGTTCCGGGAATACATCCACATCATCCACGCGCGTTTCCGCGGCGAAAATGTCGGATTTGTCCGCACATCTTCATTTCCAACGAACGAGGAATGCTCGCCGGGCGGGAGAGAGAGGGGTATCCGAAGCTGCTGGGCGAGATCGATTTCGACATGAACCAGTCCAATGTGTACGGGCTGGTCACGGCCCGGTTGTCGCGACCGGCCGACGTTGTGCTGGCGCAAGGGATTTTCCGCCCCAGCCAATTGGTCGGCGAAATCAGTGCGGACAATCCGCAGGTCGTCAAGGCGTTCGGATTGCGGGTCATCGGCTCGGCGGTTCCCGGCGGTCCCCTGGCCGTGTGCGAATTCGTGCGGTCGGCACTGGAGTTTTACGCACGACGTCCTTGCGCTTAGCGCGCGTGGAGCATTGAGCGCCGCTCTGCCGTTTGATGCGGCATTCGGTCAAACTCAAGAGCTGCCAAATCAGAGAACAAATGTGGGGAGCAATCCGATGCCTGGTAGATTCGTTATCGCGAATGAAGCCCAGCTCAAGGTCGATGACTTTGGATCGTCCCGGCGGCTCAGCGATCCGCCCAGTACGGGCGCCAAGCAACTCACGGTGATCGAGGTCAATTTCGATCCGGGCAAAGGACACAGTTTCCACAAGCATCCCGACCAAGAAGAGGTGGTGCTTGTCCTTGCCGGGCAGGTCGAGCAGTGGATCGATCGTGAGAAGCGCATCCTCGGTCCCGGCGATTCCGCCTTCATCCCGGCAGATGTCGTGCACGCCTCGTTCAATACCGGCGACCAGCCCGCGAAGATCGCCGCAATCCTCGGACCCTCCGTCAGACCGACAGGGTACGAGGTGGTCGATGTCTCCAGCGATGCACCGTGGAATACGCTGCGGAAGTAAAAAGCCGCGGACGAAACGACGGATCATGCGATCCGGTTCTGGCCTTCTTGGCTTCAGTGCAGTCGATGCCGTTGGGAGACATACGAGGCGCCGCACGCGGGTGATCATGGCCGTGGGCGGGAAGCGGAAAGCGAGCGGTGACCGCGCTCGATATACCGAAGCAACAGGCAGGCGAGGCTATACGGGCATAGTCATGCAGCCTTCGGCACGCCGCTGCGGTGAATACGCAGCCGCCTCGATCTAGGTTTACGTCCGACGCAGCCGTTCCAGTTTTCGCGACACAGCTTGGCGCTGTGCGAGGCTACCGTCGCGCGCCTTTGAACAGCATCTTGGATCGGTCAGTACCAAGGAGAGTGTTATGGCAAGTATTCTGGTCCTCAACAGCAGTGTTCTTGGCGACGGGTCCGTTTCCAAAATTCTGGTCGAGGAAGCTGTTCACCGCTTGCTGGAGGCCAGCCCCGGCGCAACCGTTATTCGTCGCGACCTTGGTACCGTGCCGGTTCCGCATCTTACCACCGCCGATGTGGCGGGTGTCCGCGGCGAGCCCGCGACCGACACGGAACTCGCCGCCCGAGCTCTTTCGGACGAACTGATTGCCGAACTCCGCTCCGCGGACGCCGTCGTGATTGGCGCGCCGATGTACAATTTCAGCATCCCGACCGGCCTGCGCGCCTGGTTCGATTACGTTCTGCGTGCTGGCGAGACGTTCAGCTATTCGGAGGCGGGTCCGCAGGGGCTGCTGACCGGCAAGCGCGTCTTCGTCATCGAGTCTCGGGGCGGTCTTTACTCTGAAGGTCCCGCTCAGGCGATGGATTTCCAGGAACCCTATCTGCGGACCCTTCTGGGCTTCATCGGGCTGACCGATGTCACTTTCATCCACGCCGAGAAGATCGGCTTCGGGCCTGAAGCGCGCGAGGCTGCGCTCTCGGGTGCAATGCAGGCGCTCGCTAAAGCCGCCTGACCCACGCCACGCACAGGAGGCGGCAATGACCATTTCGAGTGCGACGGTCGACCTAGCGGTGGAAGAGGTTCTGCTTCCACCTGTTCGGGATCTTGGTGATGGCTTCAAGGTTCGTCGCGCGCTGCCGTCTGCGCAGCGCCGGACGGTCGGTCCCTTCATCTTCCTCGACCATTTCGGACCGATCGTGTTCCGCGCCGGGGCCGGCCCGGAGATCCGGCCGCATCCGCATATCGGCCTTTCGACGCTGAGCTATCTACTCGAGGGCGAGATGGTTCATCGCGACAGCGCCGGCAATGTCGAGACAATCCGGCCCGGCGACGTGAACTGGATGACGGCGGGCAGGGGCATCGTCCATTCGGAGCGTTCGCCTGCGAAATTCCAGACGCAGGGCGGGGCGATGTTCGGCCAGCAGATCTGGGTCGCCCTGCCCAAGGCCCTGGAAGAGATGGAGCCGGGTTTCTCCCATCATGCCGAAGACTTCTTGCCTGCGCTCGAAGCGGACGGAGTCTCGCTCACCATCGTTGCGGGCGAAGCTTTCGGAGAACGCTCGCCGGTGCCGGTTTATTCGGACCTGATGTATGTCGATGTCGTGCTCAAGCCCGGCGCGCGCCTGCAGGTCCCAGCCCAGCATATCGAGCGCGCGATGTTTGTCGTCTCGGGCGAGATTGAAGTCGCGGGCCAGACGGGCAGCTTCGGCGAAGCGCAGTTCGTGGTCTTCAAGCCCGGCGCCGAGATCGTGCTGCAAGCGCGCAGCGGCGCCCATCTGATGATGGTGGGCGGAGAACCCTTTCCCGAGCCGCGCCACATCTACTGGAACTTCGTCTCGAGCTCCAAGCACCGGATCGAACAGGCGAAGGACGACTGGCGGCAGGGGCGCTTTCCCGAGATCGCTGGCGAGACCGAGTTCATCCCGCTGCCTCCTGACCCATTGCGCATTGCGCCCCGCGGCTGACAACACATTGCAAGGAGGTGTTATGGAAATCGGTGTCGACAGTTTCGCGGCAATCCTCCCTGATCCGGCGACGGGCAAACTGCCTTCGGCAACCGACCGCATGGCCGATCTCCTCGAGGAGGTCGAGGTTGCCGACGACGTCGGCCTCGACGTGTTCGGCATCGGCGAGCACCACCGTGCCGAATTCCTCGATTCCGCACCCGCGATCATTCTGGCGGCCGCGGCTGCCCGCACCAAGAGTATCCGCCTCACGAGCGCCGTCACGGTCCTGAGCGCCGCCGATCCTGTGCGGGTGTTTCAGGAGTTTGCAACCCTCGACCTGATCGCGAAGGGGCGTGCCGAGATCGTCGTTGGCCGCGGTTCCTTCGGTGAGGCCTATCCATTGTTCGGCTTTCGGATGGAGGACTATGACGATCTTTTTGCGGAGAAACTCGAGCTCTTCCTCAAGCTTCGCGAGAAGACCCACCTCGCGTGGGAGGGGCGCTTCCGCCCGGCACTCACCGGGCAAGGCGTTTTCCTCCGGCCGCATCAGCAGCGCCTGCCGGTGTGGCTCGGCGTCGGAGGTACGCCGCAATCCTTCGCACGCGCCGGAACGCTCGGCCTCCCACTGATGGTCGCGATCATCGGCGGCAGCTTTGAGCGCTTCCGCCCGCTCGTCGATCTCTACCGCGAGAGCGGACTGCGCGCCGGGCACGCGCTTGAGCAACTCACAGTCGGTGCCCATGCGATGGGCTTCGTCGGAGAGACCATCGCAAAAGCCAAGGATGCCTTCTTCCCCGGCTGGGCGCATCTGACAACGACGATTGGCCGCGAACGCGGTTGGTTTGCACCGTCGCGCCAGCAGTTCGAGGCGATGTGCGGCCCGGAGGGCGCCTTTCTGATCGGTGATCCGGACACTGTCGCCAGCAAGATGCTCGATGCCGACAGCGCACTCGGCGGCGTATCGAGGATCACCTTCCAAATGAGCACGGCATCCCTCGAAACCGCTGCGATGAAGCGCTCGATCGAGCTGCTCGGAACCGAAGTAGCGCCGATCGTCCGTGCGGCGCGGTCAAAGCACGGGGCACCGACTGAAAAGGAGACCTCAAATGCCGAACTCTTCTGAACACTTGAGACGCTCCGCCGCAGTCACCGGCGCTGGCGGTGGCCTTGGCCGCGACATCGCGCTCGGACTGGCGGCCAAGGGCTATACTGTTTTCGGCACGGCCATGTCCGCCGCAGAGGTCCAGGATCTGAAGGACGCCTCCGGTGGACGCGTCAGCCTGACCGTCTGCGACATGACCAAGGAACAGGCCGTGAAAGCCTGGGCTGACGACGTGTCCGACGCGCTCGGCGATGGCGCCCTCGATCTTCTGATCAACAACGCAGGGATCCTTACCCCCGGCCCGATCGAGATTTTGCCGCTCGACGCCATCCGGCGCGAATTCGACGTCAACGTGTTCGGCGCCCTCTCGGTCATGAATGCGTTCCTGCCCGCATTGAGGAAGGCGCGCGGTCGCATCGTCCAGGTGAGCACCTGGACCGCCAGCGTACCGCTCCCGTTCAATGGGCCATCAGGCGCATCGAAGGTCGCCCTGGAGGTATTTGCGGCCGTCTACCGTGCCGAGCTGAAGCGCTTCGGCATCGATGTCGTGGTGGCTGCGGCAGGCAATATGAAGACTGGGGGACCGGCGAAAACGGCTGCCGCTCTAAAGCGGGTCGCGGACGATATGACCTCTGAACAGCGCGAGTTATACGGTCAAACATTCGAAACCTTCGCGAACACGCTCAACGGCATGCAGAGCAGTGGGCTCGAGTCGGCTGCGGCCGCGAAGCGTATCGTCGAACTGGCCGAACAGGTACCTGCACCGAGCCGCGCGCCGGTGGGACAGGACGCCGACGAAATGCTCCGCGCAGCTCGCGAGAAGTCCGACGCTGAACTGGATGGGCTCCGGCTTCAAGTCGCCGGCCTGAGCTAGGGCCTTCCAGCAAATCCACACTTCATAAGAAGGAGATACCCCATGCTTGAGCTCGTAGACGGCAACGACAGCCGTGCCGTTCGCAATAAGGACAACATCCTTGGCTTCTATGATCTGGTGATCAACCAGAAGAAGGCGGAAGAATATGTGCCCAAGTTCATCGCGCCGGGTTACATCCAGCACAATCCCCTGATCGCAGATGGGCCAGTCGCCCTGGCGCAGTTTTTTGGCCAGATCAACAAGGAACGCGCTCTGGCGCGCGTCGTGGTCCACAAAATCATCGCCCTCGACGACTACGTCTGGGCCCATGTGAATTTTCTGAATCTTTTCAACGACGACCCGAATGACACCGGGATCGCCGGCGTCGACATCTACAAAATGGATGCCAACGGCAAAGCGATCGAGCATTGGGACACCTTGCAGGTGGTCGGCGATCCGCAGAACTCGGCCCCGTTGATCGCGCCAAACATTCCTCGCGCCAATGCAAATGGAATGTTCTGAAAGGGAAACGGTTACGCAAAGCCGCCTCCGACCGCGAAAGCTGACGAATCAGGAAGGGCGAAAAGATGAACTACGCCATCGTTGGATCGGGAGCGATCGGCACCGCGCTCGCTCGGCGTTTCGTTGCCAACGGAATCGACATCGCCATCGCCAACTCGAAGGGCCTAAAGAGCTTGGCTGGTTTGGTTAGTGAACTTGGGCCCATCGTAAAGCCTGTGACTGCCTCCGAAGCTCTCCGGGCCGACGTCGTCATTTTGGCTATCCCTTTCGACGCAGTACAGGATGCAGTGAAGGATGTTGAATGGGACAGCCGCATCGTGGTCGACGCCACGAACGCGATCGACTTCCCGGCGTTCTCGCCGCGCGACCTCAAGGGTCGTTTGTCGACGGAGATCGTTGCTGACGCCGTCCCGGGTGCGCGTGTGGTCAAGGCCTTCAACACGCTTCCGGCCGCAATCCTCGGGGCCGACCCGGCGGTGCTCGGCGGCCGTCGTGTGCTGTTCGTCTCGGGTGACGATCCATCGGCTCGGCTCGCTGTCGTGGACCTTGTCGAGCGCCTCGGCTTCGCCGCCGTCGATCTGGGCGGTATCGCTGAAGGCGGCCGTGCGCAGCAGTTCGGCGGTGGTGTTTCCGGCCAGGAATTCGTTCAACTCGGATGACCAGCACGCGCCACGATGGCAGCGAAAGGTTGAATTGGAGAAGGCGGTATGTCCTCAAACTTAGAAGGGAACAAAGCACTGGGGCGGCGATTCTTCGCCGCCATCGAAAGCGGGAATTTCAGCGTCTTCGACGAGATCGTTACGCAGGATTATGACGACCATCTGGCTGGGCAAGGTCGGGGGCGCGAGGCGCTCAAGCAGTACTTCGCGGGGCTTCACTCAGCGTTTGCTGATCTGAAGCTACCGATTTCGGCGATCGTCGCCGAAGGCGACCAGGTTGCTGTCCTGAATGCCGTCCGCCGGACGCACAAAGGCGATTTCGCCGGTGTCAAGGCCACTGGCAGAGAGATCAATACAATGGCGTTTCGGCTCTACCGAATTGAAAATGGGCATCTCGCCGAGCATTGGGAAGTTGCGGACTTCTCGACGCTTATGCAGCAACTTCAAGGATGATCGCGGATGTCAATGGTTCGCACGGGCGTACCTGCTAGCGAGACTGTTTGATATGATGGCCGAGGCGTTTCAGGCGGTGTTGGCAGTTCTCGTGTTGCTCGCGGTGCGGACGGCAAGCTACGAAGCGAACAGAGCGAGCCGCGATTGTCCTTCGAGCTTCGCCATCTTCGTTAACAGGTCGCGGCTGCCGAGTATTGGGACTTCCGCAAGGCGGCGTTGGCGTACATGGCTACAAGCATCGGATGGCGGCCTCATTCGCTTTCGCTGATTTGAACTTTGCAGATCTCGGCCATCGTGGCCGCAGACGACCAAGTGGCAGCCTTAAACGCCTTCTCCGGCAGGCACGGAGGCGATTTCGTTGGAATATGTCCACAAACAGAAGAATCGACGCGATGGCATCTCAGCTTTGCCGTATCCAGAATGGCCACCTTGCGGAGCATTGTGAAGTCGCGGACCTTGCCAGTTGTAGGGTGAAGCACGGTGAGGGCACTCCCTCCACATCATCGGTCAGGAGGCCTAAGCTTGGCTGGGAAATTTTTGAGACAAACGAATTGCGCAGAGGCGCCGGATGTGAGGCGAAATTTTGAATGAGAATGCGCTGAGATCGTTGCTGGGCAACGCAACGTCAGCTTTCGTCACCAGCCAAATCGTGAGGGCGCTATGTGAGCGCGGGCCACTGTCGGCCGCACAGGTTGCCCGGCTCACCGGACTTGCTCGCTCTACCGTGTCAACCGCGGTGGCGGAGCTGAAGCTCTTGGAAATTGTCATTGAGGGACCTGCGACCAATAGCACCCCTAGGGCAATCGGCCGACCGGCGACCCCGCTAACGCTCAATCCGCGTGCCGGCACGTGCGTGGGCGTTCACCTCAACCAGCAGGACATCCGCCTGGCGATCGCCGATGTCTCACATTCAGTAATTTTGGAGAAAAGTATCGAAGTTGAACCGGGCTATTCGCCCCAATGCGCGGCGGCCGTCGTGAGGGACATCGTGACCGTGGCTTACGGGGTTTGCGGGCTGGACATCTCGGCCCTGCTCGGCGTCGGCGTCTCGGTCTGCGGGCCGGTCAGCCCTGGGGGCATGGTGCAGCGCGCCAACGGCATGCCAACCTGGGCGGGAGTGAACATTTCGCAGATTTTCGGCGCCGTGTTGGAGAAGCCGGTCTTCGCGGACAACGAGAGCAACTGCTCGGCGCTGGCCGAAATGATGTGGGGTGCAGCCGCCGGTTATGAAGACTTCGTCCTGTTGAAACTCGATCTCGGTGTGGGCGGCGCGATCGTTCGCAACGGCAAAGTTATCACTGGGGTCGCCGGAGGGGGCGGCGAATTCGGTCACATGAGCATC
Organism: Mesorhizobium sp. M0410; assembly: GCF_040321435.1. Classification (NCBI taxonomy): domain Bacteria; kingdom Pseudomonadati; phylum Pseudomonadota; class Alphaproteobacteria; order Hyphomicrobiales; family Phyllobacteriaceae; genus Mesorhizobium; species Mesorhizobium sp. M0410. The sequence continues at coordinate 45,987 of NZ_JAMYRN010000014.1, read as the reverse complement.
GAGCCTAATGGCGGATTGTGCCGCTGCGGCAACCGTGGATGCCTCGAAGTTCAGATTGGCGTCGATCGCTCCCTGCAAGAGATGTCGAGGCTTTATGGGCGCATCATCACTATTTACGACGTGTCGGCGATGGCGTCCCAGGGTGATGTGGGCGCGCGTCGAATGATCGAGGACATGGCGGAACAGGCCGGCCGAGGGCTCGCCCTTATCGGCACGATCATCAATCCGCCGCTCGTCATCGTCAGCGGGCGTATGACGCGAGCAGGCGACATGCTGCTCAAGCCTCTCGTTGCGGTCTACGAAAAGCACACGCTGATGAAGGCACGCGATGTGCCTTCCCCGATGCGCACCCGCGTCATGATCGGAAAGCTGGCGGAGAATGATGCGGTGCTCGGTGCCGTCGGCTTGGCGCTTCGTGGGCTAGCTGCCTTACCTTGATCATGAGAGGGTCCTCAGGCTCGCTCATCTCGCGTTGGCTTTTCGTTCAAATCCGGCCGTGCTCTCAAAGTCGAAAAACTGCTGGATGGCCAGGGCTGCTGCCCCGCGTGACCACACATTGTTGTCCCAGTCGATTTCGACCGCTGGCGGTTTCTCAAACGAGGATTCTCTGACAGTGTTCACGAGGGGGTCGACGAGCGCAGGGCCGAAGCGGACCGCCTCGCCTCCAACGATGACAACTTCCGGATCGACCAGATCGATCATTGCGGTTACCCGACGCCCGATGTCACAACCGACTTCGCGCAGATACTCTAATGCGAGCCGGTCGCACTTCGCTGCGGCCTGCTGAAGGTCGACAGGGGTCTTGGGGGAGCGCTTGCGGATCTCCTGCCAAGCGCGGACTATCGCCGGTTCCGACAAGCGTCGATCCCAGCTCAGCCGCTCCTCGGTGGCGATCGAGCCGGCGTCTTCCTTGACCGGGAATCCGATCTCGCCAGCAGCGAAACGCGCACGGCGATGGATCTGACCGTTGAAGATAAACGCCGCCCCGACGCCGGTTCCAATGATCAGCACCAGCACTGAGTTGCGCCGACGCCCGTGGCCGAACAGCTGCTGAGCTATTGCGAATGCATTGACGTCGTTGTCGACCCAGACCGGCACACTGATGCGTGATGCAATAAGTGCCGCTATCGGCACGTCCCTCCAGTCGAAGCGCTGCGATACCAGGCAAATCCCTCTGTTCACGTCGATCAGCCCGGGCATCGCCATGCCAACACCGACAAGTTTCTGACGACCTTCGCGCCTATTCCGCAGGAGTGTGGAGACGCCCTTCTGGACCGCTGCAGCGACCGTGGCCGGCTCATGGTCAGCGAGCGGCAACTCGCAAGTGCCGATCGGTTGGGTGGAGAGGTCGGTGAGCGTACCCTCTAGCCGGTGCTGCGATAGCTTGAAGCCGATGGACCAATGCCTTGCGTAATTGATACTGAGCGGTATCGGGCGACGGCCGCCACTGCTTTGCGCGCTCTTGCCTTCAACAACGATGCCTTCCTCGATCAACTCGCCCGCAACGCCAGACACTGCGGCTGGGCTGAGGCCCGTCATCGCCGCTACTTCCATGCGGCTGAGCTCGCCCTCCCGCCGTAAACAATTGAGGATGAAGGCCTCGCTCAACGGCCGCCCGCGCGACAGGGATTGGATGGATGGCGCCGACGAGCTGGTGATCAAGCTGTCCTCGCCCGATCCTTTCCGCCGGCCGCAAGGCATGAGCCTTGCCGCCTTCACCGATTTCCTGGTCGAGCAGTTCCGCGACACGGTGGCCCGGGTCGGCGCCGACAGAATCGGCGCTTTCGTTGGTGAGCCCGTGCAGGCCTCGGGCGGTGTCATCGTGCCGCCCGACGGCTATCTCAAGCGCATCCGCGAGATCTGCCGCGACAACGACATCCTCTATGTCTCCGACGAGGTGGTGACGGGCTTCGGCCGGCTTGGCCATGTCTTCGCCTCGGGCGAGGTCTTCGGCATCGATCCCGATATGATCACTTTCGCCAAGGGCGTCACCTCGGGCTATTTTCCCGCTCGGCGGCGTCATCATCTCGGAACGGCTGCTGGAACAACTGCGCCGCTCGAACCATCCCGATGCGATGTTCGGTCATGGGCTGACCTACACCAGCCACCCCGTCGGCTGTGCGGTGGCGCTGAAAAACCTCGATTTGCTGGAAGAAAGCGTGCTTGCGCATACGCAGGCGGTCGCCCCCTATTTCCAGGCGCAGCTGAAGACGCTGGAAGAGTTGCCGCTGGTCGGCGAGGTGAGGGGCTTGGGACTGATGGGCTGTGTCGAATGCGTCGCCGACCGCGAAAGCAAGGACCCGCTGCAGCTCGACAAGGATGTCGGAAAACGTATCGATGCCCATTGCTATGAGCTCGGCCTCCTGGTGCGGCCGCTGATCAACATGTGCGTGATGTCGCCGCCACTGATCATCAGCCGAGAGCAGATCGACGACACGGTGGCGATCCTGCGCGAAGGCATTTCACGGACGATGGATGATCTACGCAAAGAGGGTGCTTGGCAGGGGTGAGGTGAGCTGTACAGGCGGCATCGAAGGCCGGCATGCCATAGCCCGGGCTTGCCCGCTCGATGACATCGAAACCGCCGAGACCCCAGGCATAGCCCAGCCAGCCCTGGTAGAGGGCACCTAGCTTGTTTCGGCGCGAAGAATCGTAGGTGAGCGCGATCGACGGCTCGATGCCATGGAAGTCCGAAAGGTCGATGCCAATGGCATAGCCCAGATTGCCGTTGCCAGAGTTCTTCGGCAGATCCACCTTCGGCGTGCCGATCGCCTCTGGATCGCCGCTTTCGGAGGTCGTCGTCGTCGCCAACGTCGTCGCGGCAGGCTCCTCGGGCGCGGCCTGGCTGTCGGTCGACTGATCTGTCGTTCCTACCTCGGCCGCCGCGTCGGGAGCCTCGGCCGCGGGCGCGGCATCTCCCGTGGCATTTGCCGCCGGCGTTGCACCAGCATCATCCGTACCGGAGGCTGTTCCCGAACTCAGCGCTGCCCCGCCATTACCAAAGCCGCCGTCCGATGGTGCGCCAACATCTGGCGAAGTCCCTTGCGCCTCCTGCGCAAAGGCCGCCATCCCTGCAGAGCTTCTAATATAAGAAACAAAAGATGTATCCGCGCCGAAGACGCCTGCGGCAAGCATTGCCGCACCAACAAGCAACTTGTTCATGATTCCCCCGAGCCCAAGTTGCTTATTTCTACTCAACATCCACCAAACGGGTACGACGCCAATTCGTCACAGAGGCAATATCCACAGGGAAATTTTCGAAAGGCACCAGTGGCACCCGTCAATCGTCTTCTGCTCAGCGAGTTAGGCAGCGTGAACAAAACTTTGCGATTGCCGCCTGCGAATCGCTGCGCTGCTCGGACTTCCCCTCCATCGTCGTATTTCAGGCGCGGCAGCAGCTGCCACCCTGCCGGCTAGAGCGCCGCTTACCGTGAAAGCCCCTGTTCGAGCTTTCCGAAGCGCACCAGATCGTTCAGCGCGGAACGGATTTGCGGCCAGGGGAATTCGGAGCATTCCTCCCAGCCTCGCCCTTACGCAATACAGCGTCGAGCTTGCCCGCCACACCAGCAAGAGTGGTGGCGGGGGGTCGTTGAGAACGCTTCCAGCAGATAGTCAGCCCGCTCACCTGTGGCGCCTTGTCACCACGGGCGAGACGGGCGCGCCGGTGCTCACGCGACACCGCAACGCTGGCGGGATGGATGGCATAGGCCTCGATGTCGCGCGCCCACAGCCAACGCGCCAGCCAAAAGCCGACGCCGGCCGCCTCACAGGTGACGGCGATGCGCTTGATCGTGTGCCCGGCTTCGTCGCGCCAGCGCTGCAGCAGCTTCAACAGTGATGGTGCGGCAGCATCGATCTTCTTGAGGGGCTGGCGCTTGAGACCCGGTACGAGCGCGGCGACGAGCCACTTCGCCTTGCTCATTTCGATGACGGCGATGACCGTGTTATCCTGTTCAAGAGCGGTAAGGGACCGGCTCGCGTCAAAAGACTGCGACATGGGGTGCCTCCTTCTGATGGTGGATCCAACAGCGCCTAAGGTGCCCCACTCTCGCCGCTCGCCCCATAGCGTCTACTCCCCACTTTTACGGTGATCGAGCAGCTCTGATCTTTCTTCGCCTTGGCGGCCGCCGGGATGCAGTGCCCGAAATCACGGGCGCCTGACGCACGAGATCGACGACGCGCGATTGATGAATCGAAAATTAGCGCTCAAGCCCCTTGAGCCAACGTTCGGAGTCGATCCGATCCGGTTGAGAGTATTGGTCGGCATTGTCGGCTCTGCCGCGGGCAAGCAAATACTCGACGACACGGATCGGCTTGAACTCTTCCTTCAGAACGGCAATAGCCTCTTTGGGGCGGGCCCGGCCACACATAACCACATCTAATGCCGCATAGCTGTGCTCTGGCCAAGTATGGATACTGATGTGAGATTCCGCCAATAACAGTACGCCTGAGACACCCTCGGGTGAAAACCGATGGAAGTTTGAAAAAAGTATAGTGGCTCCAGCGGACTGTGCGCTTTTCGTAATGGCTGTTTCGATAAAAGCGGGATTGCCAAACCTGTGCCGCCGAACAGATCGACAATATAATGGGCGCCAGCGCAGATCACGCCGTTAACTGAAACAAAGCTACCTGCACCGCCTTCGCGATTGTGCGACATGCTAAAAGCTCCAAAATATCGAAGGAGATCGCTCAGCTATTTTTCTGGCCGACCCAAACGAAAATGGCGTCGTAAAGTGGGTCCCGCTGTATCTCGATACGACGGCATTCCAGCGGGGTGAGCCCCGCATTCTTCATCGCGCTGGCTATCAGTTCGATGCTCAAATACGAATTGTCGTGCCCATCCTTCTGCGCAAATGACTGCCGCCTTGCCCAATCCGCTCCGATAGTTCGGCCCGTGGGTGCAAGGTGATCAGCGATGTGCTGGAAGCAATCGTCGTACGCGTCAGCTGTCCCCGAAATCGCTAGATTACCGAAGGCAGTGATCAAGTCGTATCGGTGGCTGTCCATCCAACTTGGCCACCGCTTCAGGCAGTCGAAAATCAAGAACTCGGCAAAGCGCTCGCGAAGCTGGTTGACCGAGTGATTGGATATTTTGAAATGATCGGCTACCCAACCGTAACACTCAGGAAGCGGTTGATTGCTCCGTACGAAGTTCGCTAGCACGCTAAGGGCTTCAGGCGCGATGTCGCAGCAAGAGAGGCGATTGACTCCCTTGGTTGGGAGATACCAGAACAGCGTCGAAGTTCCAGATCCCAGATCGAGAGCATTTCCCATAACGCCCCATTCCGCCATCGCCTTCAAAATATCCTCGGCCCCTTGGCCCTTGATGAAGGGGCCGGAGAAATACTCCGTCAGATAGGTCTCAAAATAAGCTCGGACGGACGGACGCATTGGAACCAACTGCAGGTCTTTCGTTCGAAAGGCATCACGGTCGTTCTGGAACCCTCGGCCGAGTTCCCACATAACCCCGGACGGGGGGAGCTGATCGTCCCGAATGTCGGTAGTTGCGCTGAGAAGAAAAATCATTCGGGCGTCGTTCGGCTGGTACCAGTTGCGTCCGTAGTCGCCGAACACCTTTTCAACCTTCAATCCAGCATCGACGCAGAGCGCCGTGAACTCGTCGACTCAGTAAGGCCTAAGTCGAATGGTCGTCTCGGTCTCGTCGATGGCCGTCTCAGTGTCACGAATGTGTCTGAACGACACGTCGACTGTGCCGTCACAATTGTGTTGCTGCATACGATGACGAGACAACGTGAGCCTGGCGGCTAGCGGGCGCGTCCACTCAAAGCGCCAACTGCCATCAGGGGCAGTAGGATCGAAATAGTCTGGCTGGAGGTAGGCCTGTTCTGGCCTGACCTTTGCGAAAGACGATAGGTCGATCATCAATGTCCCATCGTCCGAGAGGTGCCGTCGCAGCGCTTTGAGCGACTGCCGCGCCTGGGACAAGTCTACCAACAGCTGAAATGCCTCTCGGGGCACGAGGATAAGGTCGAACCGCTCTTCGAGGTCCAACGTCCGGAGATCCCGAACGAGTGCTGACACATTGTTGAAGCCGAGTTTTTCAGCCTTTTCTGTCAGCCGTTCGACCATAGCCGGTTCGTTGTCGACAGCGACTATCGAACATCCGCTTCGAGCCAAATTAAGCGCGTTACGCCCGACCCCACACGGAATCTCAAGGACCGAGCGCGTAGAACCACCAACAAGACTGGCGAGAAAAGCATGGTCTACAGTGTCCGTATATTCGACATCGTAGTACGCGGCCCGTTCTTTATATGATATCTTATGCCGCATCGCCATGGCCGCCCCCTCACGCGGATTTCTTGGCCAATGCCTCGATCAAGGCAAAGTCGCTAATCACGTGCGGATGGATGATCTCACCGTTTTCAACAAATTTGCCCTTTTGGGAAACCGAGTCCTGGAAATCCTTAAGGAAAATCGATTTGCCGAGACTAATAAGATAACGCGTATGGTTTGTGGTTGCCCCGATCGACGCCGTCTGATGCACGTGAGCTGGCATTACGGGATCCTTGTAGTGCCAAACGCCATGCACCTTATATGGTGCCGCGCCCATCCAGGTGAATGTATGGGCCGTCGGGATGTATCCTGCTCCATAGCCGCAAGTGACGTCGATGATCATCGAGCCTTCCTTCATCTTCTTGACGAGTTCGTCTGTGAGCATCGCTGGTGTATCGTAGGTCGAAATCAAAGTCGCTCCGATCACCAGGTCGGCGTCGGGTATCTCTCGCTCCAGGGCTTCTTGCGAGACAATCAGGCATTTGACGTTCGAGGGAACGGTCGCCTCAAATCGGCGGAGGCTTTCCTCGCGGTAGCCAAAGACAACAACTTCGTTTCCGAGACCTGCGGCTGTTCGAGCAGCTGCTGCGCCGACATTTCCATGCCCGATGACGACGACTTTCGGCGGCTTCATCCCCGGTAGGGAAGCCAGCATTATGCCGAGCCCTCCCTGCGTCGATAGCAGGTGATGGGCCCCAAAGAGCACAGCCAATTTCCCGCTGATCTCGCTATCGGGCGTCATGAGCGGAAACGAACCATCTGCGGCCTGAAAGTACTCATAGCTATAGGCTGTCACCCCATGCTCGCGCAGGTGGTGCGTTAGCTCGTAGTTTTCGCCTGGGTAAAAGTATGCGCCAATATGCAGCGGGCGGCACAGGTACCGCCGTTCGGCGACGCTCGGAAACTTATATTTCAAGAGGAATGGAGAAACTGTCCAAGCCTCGTCTGTTGAAACGATTTCGCCCCCTGCCGCCTTGTAGTCCCCATCAAACGCTCCCGAGGCGGCTCCGGCATCATGCTCAACGTAAACCTTAAAACCGGCCTCGACAAACTGTCGAACACCTTGCGGAAGCATGATAACCCGCTTCTCGTTGTCGCGGGTTTCTTTCAGGATAGAGACCGAGGGTTTATCCGTCATATTGGTACTCTTCATTTCGAGATTTTGTAGAAGTGTCGCGCTAGGCCCCTGACCTGCGTCCTGGTTAGATTCGAGCTGTTTCGTCGCGTTTTAGGAATAGCGTCAGCCGCACCAGCAGACTGAGAATTCCCACCTAACGCTGCGAAAGCGTTAGCGGACGATGCAGGGCTTTCATTCGGCAGGAGCCTGCAGCAGCGCTTCGTCTGATCTTCTCAACCTTCCGCATTCTCTTCCTCCCGAGCCCGCTCATAACGCTCAGCATTTCCTGACCGATCTCCGTCGCCTCGACGCTTGCGGTATGGGAAGCTCTGACCCGAGCTCTCGCCTGATATTCCCGCCCGCGGTCCCTTCACGTCCAACCTCAGACGGCGAGACAATGCCGACTATTGTGTTTCGCCCGATCGTCAATGAATTGCTTCAACTCGGCTCGCCACATAATCAGTCCCCGTGGCTCGGCATGGTACGCCTGCAGATCTTCAGCCATCTTCAGTTGCTCCGAGCAATTCAGGCGAATTGCCATCGTCATCTCCCTTGGTTTGCGGGCAATTGCCGTCACGATGGCTTCCCAAAGTTGATGTGCAAGTGACGTGCCATCCTGATGATGTAGCTCCGCGCTGATACTCAAGTTGGGCCGGCCGCCTTCTCCCCGCGCGCGTCTTCTTTTGTTGCTTTGAGGGCTTCGCACGAAATGCAAAACGTTCGACTATAATGCGTCCGTTCGATAGTGGACAGTTTGGGCCAAAGGCCACAATATTGTTTGCATCGGTCGAGACACATGGGAGCGGCGCCGGCTTGAGCGCTGCCGCCCAAGCCGCTTCGAGAGCATGCCGCTCATCCATCTCATCTGCTTTTGGACCGATTTTGACACAAAACTTTCTCTCCGGTGCGCGACACCCAGGCTGGAGCGCGTATGTTGACATAAAGATGTCTTTATGTGAATGGACACTACTGTCGTCTTGAGGATGAAAATGTCGCAGAATTCTGCATCGCTGGACGCATTGTTCGGCTCCGTCGCGGCAAAGCCCGACGAGTCGGAAGTGCTTGCGGCGCTGACGGCAGCGGCGCGTGAGCGCATCCTCATCCTCGACGGCGCCATGGGCACGCAGATCCAGGGGCTGGGTTTCGATGAAGATCATTTCCGTGGTGAGGCCTTCGCCGGCTGCGCCTGCCATCAGCAAGGCAACAACGATCTTCTGATCCTGACGCAGCCGAAGGCAATCGAGGAGATCCACTATCAATACGCCATCGCAGGCGCGGATATCCTCGAAACCAACACCTTCTCCTCGACGTCGATCACCCAGGCCGATTACGGCATGGAGGATGCCGTCTATGCGCTGAATCGCGATGGCGCGCGGCTGGTGCGGCGCGCCGCTGTTCGTGCCGAGCAGCAGGATGGCAAGCGCCGTTTCGTCGCCGGCGCGCTGGGGCCGACCAACCGCACCGCCTCGATGTCGCCCGACGTCAACAATCCCGGCTATCGCGCCGTGACCTTCGACGAATTGCGCCTCGCCTATGGCGAGCAGCTGCGCGGCCTGATCGATGGCGGCGTCGACATCATCCTGATCGAGACGATCTTCGACACGCTGAACGCCAAGGCGGCAATCTTCGCAGCAGAAGAGGTCTTCAATGAGAAGGGCGTGCGCCTGCCGGTGATGATTTCCGGCACCATCACCGATCTGTCCGGCCGCACGCTGTCCGGCCAGACGCCGACCGCCTTCTGGCATTCGGTGCGCCATGCCAGCCCCTTCACCATCGGCCTCAACTGCGCGCTCGGCGCCAATGCCATGCGCGAGCATCTGGCCGAGATATCAGGCGTCGCCAACACTTTTGTCTGCGCCTATCCAAATGCCGGCCTGCCCAATGAATTCGGCCGTTATGACGAGAGCCCGGAATTCATGGCCGCGCAGATCGAGGATTTCGCCCGCGAGGGGCTGGTCAATATCGTTGGCGGCTGCTGCGGTTCGACGCCTGAGCACATCCGCGCCATCGCAGAGGCGGTGCGGAAATATCCGCCGCGCACCATTCCCGACATCGTGCGCAAGATGCGCCTGTCCGGGTTGGAACCGTTCACGCTGACGGATGAGATTCCCTTCGTCAATGTCGGCGAGCGCACCAATGTCACCGGCTCAGCCAAGTTCCGCAAGCTGATCACGGCGGGCGACTATGTCGCCGCGCTCGACGTGGCGCGCGACCAAGTCGCCAATGGCGCGCAGATCATCGACATCAACATGGACGAGGGACTGATCGATTCGAAGAGGGCGATGGTGGAGTACCTCAACCTGATCGCCGCCGAGCCGGACATCGCCCGTGTTCCTGTCATGGTCGACAGTTCCAAATGGGAGATCATCGAAGCCGGCCTGAAATGCGTGCAGGGCAAGCCGCTGGTCAACTCCATCTCTATGAAGGAAGGCGAGGCGGCATTCCTGCATCATGCCAGACTCGTGCGCGCCTATGGCGCGGCGGTGGTCGTCATGGCCTTCGACGAGGACGGCCAGGCCGACACCAAAGCGCGCAAGGTCGAAATCTGCACCCGCGCCTACAAGCTTTTGACCGAACAGGCCGGCTTCCCGCCCGAGGATATCGTCTTCGACCCCAATGTCTTCGCCATTGCCACCGGCATCGAGGAGCACGACAATTACGGCATCGACTTCATCGAGGCGACGGGAGAGATCACCGGGACGCTGCCGCATGTCCATATCTCAGGCGGCGTGTCGAACCTGTCCTTCTCGTTCAGGGGCAACGAGCCGGTGCGCGAGGCCATGCATGCGGTGTTGCTTTACCATGCTATCCAGGCGGGCATGGACATGGGCATCGTCAACGCCGGACAGCTTGCCGTCTACGAATCCATCGATCCCGACCTGCGCGAAGCCTGCGAGGATGTCGTCAACAACCGTCAACCGAAAGGCGGCGGCACCGCCACCGAACGCATGCTGGAGATCGCCGAACGCTTCAAGGGCACGGCGGGCCAGGAAGCCAAGGAGCGCGACCTCGCCTGGCGCGAATTGCCAGTTGCGCAGCGGATCAGCCATGCGCTGGTCAACGGCATCACCGAATTCATCGATGCCGACACCGAGGAAGCGCGGCTGGCCGCCGAGCGCCCGCTGCATGTCATCGAAGGCCCGCTGATGGCCGGCATGAACGTCGTCGGCGACTTGTTCGGCGCCGGCAAGATGTTCCTACCGCAAGTGGTGAAATCGGCGCGGGTGATGAAACAGGCGGTGGCCGGCTTGCTGCCGCATATGGAGGCCGAGAAGCTGGCCAATACCGCCAATGGCATCGACAATGGCGAACGCCAGACGGCGGGCAAGATCCTGATGGCGACGGTGAAGGGCGATGTCCACGACATCGGCAAGAACATCGTCGGCGTCGTGCTGGCCTGCAACAATTACGAGATCATCGATCTCGGCGTCATGGTGCCGGCGGCAAAAATCCTGCAGACGGCGCGAGAGCAAAATGTCGACATCATCGGCCTGTCCGGCCTGATCACGCCCTCGCTCGACGAGATGGCGCACATGGCCGCCGAGATGGAGCGCGAAGGCTTTGACATTCCGCTTTTGATCGGCGGCGCGACGACCAGCCGCGTGCACACGGCGGTCAAGATCCACCCGCGCTATGCGAAAGGCCAGACCGTCTACGTCACCGACGCCAGCCGGGCGGTCGGCGTGGTGTCGTCCTTGCTGTCGAATGACAGCAAGGCGAAGTATGTCGACACGTTGCGCGCCGAATACAAGAAAGTCGCCGACGCGCATGCCCGGTCCGAAGCCGACAAGCAGCGGCTGCCGCTGGCCAAGGCGAGGGCCAATGCGCATCGGATCGATTGGTCTGAATATGAGCCGCCGAAGCCGTCCTTCACAGGTGTGAAGGTCTTCGAGAACTGGGATCTCACGGAACTCGCGCGCTACATCGACTGGACGCCGTTCTTCCAGACCTGGGAGCTGAAAGGGCGCTATCCCAAGATCCTCGAAGACGAAGCGCAAGGACCCGCCGCGCGCCAGCTGTTCGAGGATGCGCAGGCGATGCTGAAGCAGATCATCGCCGAAAAATGGTTTGCGCCACGCGGCGTCATCGGCTTCTGGCCGGCCAATGCCACCGGCGACGATATCAGGCTGTTCACGGATGAGGGGCGATCGCAGGAGCTGGCGACCTTCTTCACGCTGCGCCAACAACTGACCAAGCGCGACGGCAAGGCCAATGTCGCATTGTCGGATTTCGTCGCGCCGGTGGACAGCGGAAAGCCCGACTACATCGGCGGCTTCATCGTCACGGCCGGCATCGAGGAGGTGGCGATCGCCGAACGATTTGAGAGGGCCAATGACGACTATTCGTCGATCATGGTCAAGGCGCTGGCCGACCGCGTCGCTGAGGCCTTCGCCGAGCGCATGCACGAGAAGGTGCGCAAGGAGTTCTGGGGCTATGCGGTCGACGAAAAGCTGGCGCCGGACGAGCTGATCGGCGAGCCCTATCGCGGCATCCGCCCGGCGCCCGGTTATCCCGCCCAGCCCGACCACACCGAGAAGGCCACACTGTTCCGGCTGCTCGACAGCGAGCGCAATGCCGGGGTGAGCCTGACCGAAAGCTATGCGATGTGGCCCGGCTCGTCTGTGTCGGGGATCTATCTGTCGCATACCGAAAGCTATTATTTCGGCGTCGCCAAGGTCGAACGCGACCAGGTTGAGGACTATGCACGCCGCAAGGACATGCCGCTCGCGGAAGTGGAGCGCTGGCTCGGACCCATTCTCAACTATGTGCCAGCGCACTATGCCGAGGCTGCGGAGTAGTGGCGGCAAGCTCTGCCGTCTTACGCTCCGAGCCGCAACTGCCGTTTCTGTATCATGGAAATGAGGTCCCGGATAAACGCTCAGGTCATAGGAATGTCAGCTGAGGCACAATTTCCATTCACGCGTTTCCGGCCGCCTCAGCGATGGCCATATCCCTCGCGCGCAGGAAGACGCTCTCCATCCGCCAGTGCTCGTTGGTGTAGCGGGGGTCGTGTGCCCATTCGTCCCAGCCATGATTGCGGCGGAATTCGCCGAGCAGGCCGGAAGCTGCAAATGACCTTTCCGAAAAGTTTGCGACAGAACCTTTCTATCGCTACCCCATTCGTTCTGAGGCGAACGAACCGGGTGATGGTGGAAATACAACCGTCTTGTTCCCGTTTAGGAAAACTCGGCCATGGATGTGGGCGTGTATCGCCCGTGCCAAGGCCTGTGCTTCAACGTCACGACCCAAGCTGACGTAATCCTCATTGGACTGCGCATGTGTCACCCGAATGATGTCTTGCTCAATGATCGGCCCCTCATCTAGATCGGCAGTGACGTAATGAGAGGTCGCGCCGATCAATTTCACTCCGCGTTCATACGCTTGCTTGTAGGGATTGGCGCCCTTGAACGAAGGAAGAAACGAATGGTGGATGTTGATAATGCGGCCGGACATCTTCCGACATATTTCATCCGAGAGAACCTGCATGTAGCGAGCTAGAACGATCAGCTCGGCCTTGGTCTCGGTCACTACAAGCATCTGCTGGGCTTCCGCTTCGGCTTTATTTTCCTTCGTTACCATGATGCAGTGAAACGGAATGTCGTGATTCACCACGACCTTTTGATATTCCATGTGATTGGAGATCACCGCCACGATATCGATCGGGAGAGCGCCAATGCGCCAACGGTAGAGGAGATCGTTGAGGCAGTGGCCGAAGCGAGAGACCATGACGATAACTCTTCGCTTCACGGCCTCGTCAAAGAATTCTGAATCCATCGCGAAGCGCGATGCGATTGGATCGAAGCCGACGCGGAGCTCGTCCAGGTTTCGCCCACCTTCAGACCGGAAGCTCACTCTCATAAAGAAGTTGCCAGTATCAACATCGTCAAACTGCGCACTGTCCGTGATGTTGCAAGTTTGATCAGCGAGAAAGCTGGAGATCGCAGCCACTATGCCCCTGGTGGAACGACATTTCACGCGAAGTGCAAATTTCGACATTGTTCGTTCCTCAGTTGTTTCGCGCCGCCAAGGTGTGACGGAATGCGGAAAGGGTATTCGCGAGCAAACACGCGATTGTCATCGGACCCACGCCGCCTGGGACAGGTGTAATCGCTTGAACGTGAGCAGCCTCTGCAAATGCGACATCGCCAACAAGGCGCGGCTTTCCGCCTTGGGTCACCCGATTGATACCTATGTCGACGACAACCGCGCCTGGCTTGATCCAATCACCTCGGATCATTTCTGCGCGTCCGACCGCGGCGACTAGAATGTCGGCCATCCTGCAGAGAGCCGGAAGTTCGCGGGTCCGCGAATGAGCGACTGTTACAGTGCAATTCTCAGCCAGCAACAGTTGGGCCATTGGTTTGCCGACGATATTGCTTCGTCCAACTATGATCGCGTGGAGACCAGCTAAATCGCCGAGACGATGCTTCAGGAGCAATAGGCAGCCGCGAGGAGTGCACGGAACGAACCCTTCTTGGCCGGTCGCCAGCCTGCCGGCATTCTGGACATGAAACCCGTCGACGTCTTTGGTCGGATCAATCGCGTTGAGAACCATGTTCGGATCAATCTGAGACGGCAATGGTAGCTGTACCAAAATGCCATGCACAGAAGGGTCCTGATTCAATTCATTAACGATTGACAACAGGTCGTCCTGATTGGTGTCGGCTGGAAGTTTGTGTTCAAAGGACGCCATACCCACCGCAAGCGTCTGACGGTGTTTGTATGCGACATAGACAGCACTCGCTGGGTCTTCTCCCACTAAGATCACTGCCAAGCCCGGCACTTTTCCGGTTGCCGATCTCAGCGCAGCTACATCGGCGGCAATCTGCGTGGTAAGGGTGTTTGCGACTGCTTTTCCGTCGATGAGCTTGCTGGGTTGAATGCCAACGGTCATGATTTTGCCTTTCGGTCTCGCGGGCGTCGAAGAATGCTGGACGCCGTGCCGGTACGACCAGCGCGGCTGCGATGGAAATCCCTGCGGACCGAGGGACAATTAGTCTATCTCAACTGAGAATAGATCGAAAAAGTGGATACTGATATTGAGACGGAGCAAGTCTCACTATCGAGATCCCAAGTGACTAAGAAAGGTTTCAAATTCAGCCTCCGGGATCGCCGCAGTGTGTTCGGGTCCGGGATAGGCACCGGAATAGATGTCAGCCCGGAATTCCCGGAATGCCGCGACGCGTTCACTATTCAGTCGGTCGAACTCGGCCTTGAAGTTGCGATACGCCTTGGCGTGGCGCGGAAGGCGGTTCCGGCCGTAGCCGAGCACGTCCTCTGCGAACAGGTACTGGACATCGCCACCTGAGCCCGAACCGAGGCTGAAGTAGATCATCGATGTGTTTTTGGCGAAGAACTCGGCTATCCGGCCGGGAACGACCTCAAGCTCAACAGCGAAACAACCGATTTCCTCGAGCCGTTTTAGTCGCTTCCACATCGTCAGCGCCTCTGATGCGGTCTTTCCGACAGCGCGCCAGCCGGTCCAGGTAACGTAAGATGGAATAAGGCCCACATGAGCGACAATCGGAATGTGATTTTCGCACATTGTCCTCTGGATATCGAAAGAAGCGGCACAATAGAAACAATCGCCCCCAATCGCTGTGTAGCGGTAAGCCGCCTCCAGGAATTGCTCGGCGCTGACCAGCAGCTTTCCGTCCACGGTTCCTTTCGTTGGCGGCGTCAGGCCGATCTGCACGAAGCACGCCCCCGCCGCCTCACGCATTTCGGGGGTGAAGTCCTTTGCCTCGATTGACAGGAGATCGATCCCCGCAGCGGCGGCGGCGGCGGCTTCCTCCGTGCTGGTGACATAGAGCATCGAAAGCTTTTCGCCCCGTCGCTTCTTCGCGCGTATGTCTTCGACGTGAGGTCTGTTGTGGTACATGATCGTGGGTCTCCGCGAAATGCGACTCCCTTTAATGAGTCTCGCTTACTCAACGGGTATCAGGAAGGTCAGGACTGAACCGGCACCCTGAACGAGGGTCCCAAGCTTGGCGTTCAATCGAGCGTTCTCGGGTGCGGAAAGGTGCGTCTCGAAGGCCGCCTGGTCCGCGTAGACCTCGTAGACGACAAACTTGTCTGGTCGACCGTCGACTTGGCGGCAGGCAAACGCTCGGTTCCCAGGTTCTTGCCGAACAATGCGCCCGTAGTCGCATAGCAAGCCGCGGACCTTTTCAACCGTCTCCGGAAGAGCCGTGACTTCCGCGATTACGGCTTTCGCGTTGATGTCGGTCAACGGATGGTCTCCTCAGACATCGATTATCACGCGGCCGCCTTCGACCTTAACGGCGTAGGTGCGCAGGTTATCGCAGGCGGGAGGCGTCTCGACCTCGCCGGTTGTGAAGTCGAAGACCGAGGCATGCTTGGGGCATTCCACCGTATTCTCCATCACCAACCCGTCGGCGAGGTGGATATTCTCGTGGGTACAAAGCCCGTCCGTGCAGTAATACTGGTCCTGATGATTCCGGAAGATTGCGAACGTCTTACCTGCATGGTCGAACCGTAGGCCGCCTTCCTCTTCCAGGTCGTCGGCTCCACAAACGTCAATCCAAGGCATCGTCACTCTCGCTAGATTTTGAGGCAACAGGGTTCGAGCGGGTTCAGGCCGATTTGTCCTTGAGGCGCTCTTTCTTGGCGCGGAAACGCGCCTTCATCCGTTCGTCAGATTCCTTCGACCCGTCGTGATAGGTGCCGAACATCCGGTCCACGGGGACGAGCCCCTCGCCTCCGTAATTCACCTCGAAATACTTATGGTGGAGGTAGTGCATATAGGCGTGGGTATCGAACCCCTGCTCATCGCTGGTCTCAACCGTGTCGAAACCGATGTGCCCAGGCACGGCGCCGAAACCCGCGAAGTGTAGCTGGTAGAGTGCAATGACGGGGTTTGAGGGGATAACGAAGTGCCAGAAAACCACCCCGAAATAGAGCAAGTGCTCAATGGGATGCATCGATAGCGATGACCACGGGCTGGGATTTATGGAGTTGTGGTGCACCGAATGGACGTATTTGTAGAGCACTGGGACGTGGATCAGCCGGTGGATGCAATAGAAGTGGAAGTCGTGAATTATTGGCACCACGACAGCCACGACCCCGAGCCACACAGGGTGCTCGGCGAAGTTGAGCCAGGGTATGTATCCATTCGCGGAACTCCACAGCATCAAGACCTGCAGGCACGTCCATATCGGTACACCGATCAGCAGCGACCGCAGCATATTGTCGAGGGTCTGCTTATTGAACCAAAATACATTTGATTGCTGATCCGCCGGGAACTTGTGGTTGTACTTAAATCGGTTCCCCTGCCGACGGCGAACGTAAAGCGGCAACTCCCAGCTTTGGTACCAGAGAAAGGCCAGGATGAGGTTCACCGCCAGCATTTTCAGCGACCAACCCCATGCAAAGTTCTGCAGGACTGCGGCGTCAGGGACAACCAGCTGCCAGTAGGCGAGTGCCGAGACCATGAACAGCAGGTTGTACGGAAAGAAGTAAGATGGAAGCCACTTCAGAAGCTTCTTTGGATTGGGAGGGAAGAGCCATATTGGCGCCGGCTCCAACAGCTCGTTGGGAGCCCAATCGCCGCGCTTGCTGCGCGTTCCAAACTTAAGATCGTCCATCGGATGCTCCTTTCGATCTCGCCCCGAAAGGCCCGATCGGCCTACAACATGCCAATATTCCAACAAATGGTCAATAACTAAATCCGGTTGATTTACAAAAAAAATCATGCCAGATTTCGGCCGTCGATCCTACGGCAAGCTGACGGGTGGAAGACGAAGCACTACGACCGCATTCACGCGCTCAAAGGGAGCCTCAATTGGGATATCAGACGCGGCGGGCACTGGCGCGATGGCATCGCGGGCGTTCTGGACGTCAAGACCGGCCAGCAGTAACGAGAAGGGCGCCATGATAACCGGCGTTTCCGATCTTAACGCCCCTGAAAACGCGAGCTGTATCTAATGTCAGTCGACAGCACCTTCAACGCATTCGTAGGCAACGCGACGCACCGTGGCGGCAACCAGATAGGTGTCAAACACTACAATGAGCGCTTAATCCTTAGTCTGATCCAGGAGGCTGGCGCGCTTTCCAAGGCCGAGATCGCGCGCATTACACATTTGTCCTCGCAAACGGTCACGATTATCGTAAATCGCCTCCTCAAGGAAGGATACCTGCGGAAGAAGGACGTAATCCGCGGCCGGATTGGTCAGCCTTCTACTCCGATCGAGATTGCACCGGATGGAGCGATTTCGATCGGGGTCAAGATTGGCCGCCGCTCCTTGGATCTGCTGGCTCTATCGTTCGACCGCCGGGTGATTGCTAAGAAAAGCTTTGCCTACGATGCCCTCGACGCGGACGTCGTCTCGGGCCTGATGGGAACAGCGTTCGACAGCCTGAAGGATGATTTGAGCCGCGTCCAGAAATCCAGACTCGTGGGCGTAGGTATTGCTGCTCCAACGGCGATCGAGTCTGGCATAGCCGTCATCGGTGATCCTGGCGGTGCATCCCCACGCTGGCGGGAGGCCGACATGGTCGCCAGGGTCGAAGAAACCTCCGGCTTGAGCGCCGTGGTGCTCAATGACGCTGACGCTGCTTGCTTGGCTGAGATTGATTTCCGGAGAGAGAACCGGAATCGGTCAATCGTATACTTTTACATCAGCACCTTGATTGGCGGCAGTGTTGTTTTGGAGGGCAATCTAATTACCGGCCACACCGGCAACGCGGGCGCGGTGGGTGCAATCCCTCTTAAACTTGGATCGCACAATAGGAGTCCAGCGCCCGCGCGGTTGAGTCAAGCCGCCTCCCTCAATCGGTTGGAGGTCCTTGCGGCGCAGCACAAATTGCCAATGAAGACGTTCCGTGAAGATGGTGGATCCGTCGCCAAGCTTGATGAACCGGCACTTGCCTGTTTCGATGAGTGGTGCGATCTGGCGGCGGATGCACTTGCTTTTGCGGCCATCTCTGGCACGAGCTTCATCGAAGCCGATAGTGTCGTTGTTGACGGCGTCCTCTTGCGACCTCTCCTCGATCGTCTCATCGTGAGCGTCCGGGAACGAGTGGCAGGCTACGATCTGGAGGGCATCATCATTCCTGAGTTCCGTGTGGGCTCGATCGGGTTTAACGCCCGCGCGATTGGCGCTGCTCTGGTTCCATTGAACGAACAGTTTGCGCCAGACAACAAAGTCGTTCTCAAGAGCTGAAGTGAAGGACCGCATGGCAGAGATAGCTATTGTCGGCGCCGGAGAATGCGGTGTCCGCGCCGCATTCACGTTGCGGGAACTTGGTTTTCAAGGGTCGGTAACGTTGCTGACTGCAGAGAAAGCTCTGCCATATGAACGACCGCCGTTATCCAAGACGATGCTAGCCAATCCCAAGGCCATTCGTGCCGAAGATGCCTATCCCGGAGCAGGGATCGAACTCCGACGTGGTGCGCTGGTCGAGTCTCTGGTGCCTGAGAGGCGGGAGATTCACCTCGCCGATGGCACGCTCTTGACGTATGATCAGTTGCTCCTTGCGACGGGAGCCCGTGCCAGATTGTTTCCTGGCCTTGAAGGCTGTCTCACACTACGAACCGATGTGCAGGCGCGGCGCATTATGCTGGAGTTCAGCAGCAATGCGCGCATCGGGGTCATTGGTGGCGGATTCATTGGCCTTGAACTCGCCGCGACTGCGCGGCAGGCAGGTGCCGAGGTTACGGTGATCGAGACCGCACCGCGCATTCTCGGACGCGCCGTGCCCGGGGCGATCGCCCAAATCGTTCACGCGCGGCACGAAACCGCAGGGGTCAAGATTCTGACTGGTACTGTCGTCACCGAGGCTGGAACGAACCGCATTGTGCTGGCCAACGGGATTGAACTGGAGTTCGACGCCGTTATCGCTGGCGTCGGGGCGATCCCTAATACCGAGCTCGCCGAAAAGGCCGGTCTGCTCGTGGATAACGGGATTGTTGTCGACAGCGCATTCCGAACCTCCGAACCCAATATCTTCGCCGCAGGCGACTGCTGCAATTTCGAGTGGCGAGGAGCCCGTATGCGACTTGAAAGCTGGAAGGCCGCACAGGACCAGGGTGCCCATGCCGCAGCAGCCATGCTCGGTGCCAGTGGAGAGTACCAGAAAGTCCCGTGGTTTTGGTCGGATCAGTTCGATCTGACTCTGCAGGTCGCAGGGCAGTTCGATCTAACCCGGGATATACATCACCGCGCAGCCTCCGGTGGGGTCCGCATCGTCTTTCAGTGCGATCAAGATGCCCGGGTCTCAGCGGCCGCCGCAATAGGACAGGGGAACACGGTCGCGAGGGACATGAGTGTTCTCGAGAAGCTCATCGAGCGCGGAACTGTGGTTGCGGCCAGTTCGCTGATAGACCCTGACTTTAGGATCAAGGGCTTGCTCAAGTAATCAAGTAATAAAGCCGCCGGAGGTCTACCAGCCCAAGCCAAGGTGCGGTCCGCGGCCGTCGTCGCGGCATCCGCTCCAGCACTTCTCGACCGAAATCAACTAAAATGCTCTATTCGTTCGGATAGCGCAGTCCGATTTGCGCCCTGATCGTATCAAGTGATTGCATTATCGACACGGTCTCGTTAGCAGGCATGATCTCACCGGACAATTTTCCAGCCGTCACAAGCCTCTCCATTTCGGCAGCTTCATATTGCATGCCACGTCCTGCTACCGACGACGAATACTCTTCTATCACCCTGTCATTCTTGTCGATGTGGCGAAATGAAGTTGGCGAATACCAGGTAGATGCAATCTCAACTCTCCCCTCGGTGCCGAGGATCGATGCAACATTGGGTCCGGTGTTGTCGAGACTGGAGATGGTGGTAGACAAAGCCCCGCCGGCGTGTTGGAAGATAGTTGCTACCTCAGCGTCCACTCCTGTCTCCTTAATCCGAGCCATCGAAACGATGTGTTCAGGCTCTCCGAGCACGTCAAAGGCGAACGAAATGGGGTAAATGGCGAGATCAAGCAGGGCGCCTCCGCCGAGTTCCAGAGCGTTGAGCCGATGATTGGGATCGCCAGGAAGGTCACGAGTATGATCGGCGATCACCGAATAGATCTTTCCAAGCACTCCTGATGCGATGATCTCCCGGATGCGCACCATATGAGGAAGGAAGCGCGTCCACATCGCCTCCATCACGACCAGGTTTTTCGCAGAGGCGAAATCAACGACATTGCGCGCTTCCCGTGCATTGATCGTGAATGGCTTTTCGATAAGCACGTGCTTGCCGGCGGTCAGCGCCTTAAGCGCGTTGTCGGCGTGCATCGGATGGGGTGTAGCCACATAGATAATATCGACCTCCGGGTCCGACAAAAGGTCCTTGTAGCTGGCGTGCGCGTTGGGAATACTGAAACGATTGGCGAACTTGTCGGCTCCTGCCTGTGTTCGAGAGCCGACAGCCGAGACACGATGACCGGCAAGCTGCAAATCCTGGACAAAGAGATCAGCAATCCAGCCGGTCGCTAGAATCCCCCAACGCAATTCGGCGTTCATTATCTTACCTCAAGGCTCGACTGTGAATTCAACTTTGTAGGTGTCACGCTGCATGAGATATTGACTAGCCTCACCTACTTGCGTCGAACGCGACCCGCGTGCCGCTGGTCGTGTCGAAGAAATGCAGATGTTTCGGATCGAAGCGGATGCCGACGTTTTTTCCCATGTGCACCTTGGTATTTTTGTCGGTCTTCACGGCGACCAAGTTTTTGCCGACCTTTACGGTAACCAGCGTGCTGTCGCCCAATAGTTCGGTGGTATAAACCTCGCCGGCCATATTACCCGCGTCTGTTTCGCTGAGCCGCATATCTTCGGGTCGCTGGCCGACGGTGATCGCGCCGTTCACGCCGGCCGGAGCCGCAAGCGTCAACTCGGAGTCCTGCACCCGTCCGTCGGCAATTGCTATCGGAAGCAGGTTCATGGGTGGATTGCCGAGGAAGCCGGCAACAAAGACGTTTGCCGGCGTGTTGTAGATGTCGAGGGGTGTGCCGACCTGCTGTAGTTTGCCGTTCGCCATCACGGCGACACGGTCAGCCAGCGTCATCGCTTCGACCTGGTCGTGCGTCACATAGATCGTAGTGGTACCGAGGTCGCGCTGCAGGTGCTTCAATTCCGCGCGCATATAGACGCGCAGCTTGGCGTCGAGATTGGACAGAGGTTCGTCCATCAAAAACAGTTTGGGCGTGCGTACGATGGCACGACCGAGCGCCACGCGCTGTCTTTGCCCGCCGGACAGTTGACCGGGTTTGCGCTCTAGAAGCCCGCCGAGTTCGACGCGCTCGGCGGCGGCGCGTACCTGGCGCTCGCGTTCCTCACGGTTCACACCTGCGACTTTGAGCGGATAACCAATATTGTCCGCCACGGTCATATGCGGATAGAGGCCATAGTTCTGGAACACCATGGCGAGGTCGCGTTTACCCGGGGGCAAATCGTTGACCACACGATCGTCTATGCGAATCTCGCCAGCGCTCGGGTCGTCGAGCCCGGCGATCATGCGCATTGTGGTGGACTTGCCACAGCCAGAGGGCCCGAGCAACACGATGAACTCGCCATCGGCCATGGCGAGCGAGATCTTTTCCACGGCGACAAAGGAGCCCCAAAATTTAGATACGGATGACAACGTTACGGAGGCCAAGATCATATCCCTTCGTGGACGATGCTACGGACAGCAGTCATAGCTGTGGAGTATTTGTCACGATAAATCGTTGACGGCGATGGTCGGTTTTGGGAACGCCTCCGACGGTCGTTCAGCCCGCATCGAGCAAACTGAAACTCCATGAACTCCCGCTCAGGTCGGCCCATGTAGCCGGCGATGTCGGTGCCAAGTGCTAAGGCGCCAACGTCAGTACCGGTGAGAATATGCACATGCACGTCTGGATCAGAGGGCACTACGTTCAGCTTCTCCAGCCAGTCCCACGTCAGCAACGCGATGCTGGGCTCAGGAATATCCAAGAGCATGATATCCGACACGTCAGCCCTTCACCGCGCCGGCCGTCAGGCCTGCTACGAACTGTCGTTGCAGAAAGAAGAAGACAGCGACCACGGGCATGGAGATCATCACGGATGAGGCCATGAGCTCTCCGTAGCGGATGCCGTACTGGCCGATAAAGTCATTCACTCCAACTGGCAGCGTGCGCATCTCCTTGGTCGAGGTAAAGGAGAGCGCAAAGAGGAACTCCTGCCAGGTGACGATAAGCACAAAGACTGCAGTGGCGACTATCCCCGGCCGGCAAAGCGGCACGATTATCTCGAAAAACGTTCTGAACGGCCCGGCCCCATCGATCGCCGCCGCTTCTTCGAGTGTCAGCGGCAAATTGGCCATGAAGCCACGCAGCATCCAGATCGCCACCGGCAAGGTTACGGTGACGTAGGCGAGGATCAACGACGTATATGTGTTGAGTAGGTTGGCCCCCTTCATCATCTTGTAGATCGGGATGATGATGGCGCTGGCCGGGAACATCTGCGTGACGATCACCAGCGTCATGGCGATGATAAGTAGGCGGACGTGGGTGCGCGTAAATGCATAGGCGGCCAGCAGGGCTAACGAAACGGTGATGATGACGGTGGACAGTGAAACGATGACCGAATTCATAAAATAGGTTCGGAACTCCGGCCGGAATGCAGTGATGTAGTTGTCGAAGGTCGGGTTCTCCGGCCACAGCCTGGCGGGAATGGAAAAAGGCTCGGCCGCCGGCTTCAACGACACTGAAACCATCCAAAAGAAGGGCACCAGGATTATCAGCGCCAATACGACGTTGAGGGCCAGCAGTGCGGCTTGGCGGCTCCTGTGGGAACGGGTGTTCATGACGCCTTCCCCCTATGCCGGCCGCGCGACAAAACGCCGAAATAGACCATTATCAGCAGCGCCAGGACCAAGATTGAAAAAACGCCATATACAGCGGCTTCGCCAAAGCGAAATTGTCCGAAACCGAGTTCGTAGATCTGGGTTGGGAAGATGGCTGTGGCATTCTGTGGGCCACCGTTTGTCATCACCCAGATTATGTCGAAGTAATTGAAAGTGAGGATAGTGGTAAGGAGGAGATTGATGGCGATCACGTCTTTGATTCCGGGGAGCACAACGTCAAACAGGCGCCTAGTCGCTCCCGCTCCGTCTATCTTGGCGGCCTCGACCTGCTCTTGGTCGACCGTCTGCAGGGCCGCTAAGTAGACGATCGCCGAGAAGGGGAACCCTTTCCATACGGCCGCCATAATGATCGAGCCCATGGCTGTCGACGTTTCCGCCAGCCAAGCGGTACCGTGGTCGATCAGTCCCAGGCTAATAAGTAACGAGTTCACCAAACCGAGTTGCGGGTCATACATGAATCGCCAAAGGATGGCGGCCACTACGCCGGGGAGGACCCAAGGCAAAAGCACCAACGACCGCATAAGTCCCTGGCCAGGCATCTGCTGATTGAGCAGCAGTGCGACCAGCAAGCCGAACACATTCTGCAGTGCTACCACAAAGACAGTCCAAATGAGGGAGTTCCACACTACTTGGCCGAAGATCGGATCGGCCAAGATCTTGTAATACGCTGCAAGCCCCTGGAACTTCGGCACCGGGTTGATGAACGAGGTCGAATAAAGGCTTTCAATTATGGTGCCGATCATCGGGTAATACATAAGTGCGCCGACCAGCAGCAGCGCCGGAGCTACGAAAATCCAGGCCATCCAGCGTTCACGATGGGACATTGTGTCATTTCCCGATAGAGAGGGCCGGGCTCGGGGCAAAGCCCGAGCCCGGCTTAGTCCTGGTGACTAGTTAAGGGCGTCGATAGCAGTGCAGGCCTTGCCGGCTGCCTTCTGCGGATCCATTCCGGAAAATACATCCTGCGCTAGAGTCACCTCGATGTCGGCGACTTCGAGATAGCGAGGTGACAACGGCCGGGGTGAGGCATTCTCGAGATGAGGGATGATGAGATCCGCACCTTTGCGGTTTGCCGCCAAAAAGCTTTTTGCGGCCTTCATGTTTGCCGGGACAAGTTCGACAACATCGCCGTTCACGTCTTCGCGGGTTAGGAACTGGATGAGTTTCCAAGCGGCTTCCTTGTGCTGGGAAGCTTCAAAGATGGCAAGGTTCCACCCACCATACGTGCCAATCGCCGTCTTACCTTCGGGCGCATTCCCTACAACGAAATCCCAGTCAAGTTTGGACTTCTGCAGAGTCGGCTGCTCCAGCGCGGGCCAGAACTCCGTTGCAAGAGATCCGTTTAGAAAAAGTTCGCGCATCGTTGCGGAACTGGCGTTCATGATGCCCTGCGGCGCATATGGCACCAGTGACTGCAGGTAACTCAATGCCCCGACCGCTTCAGGGCTGGTGAGCGCGCATTTGCCCTTCTCATCCAAGACTTTACCGCCATTGGAGAAGATGAAAGTATCGAGAACGACGACCGTGTCTTCCCCCTTGTGGCCGAACAAGCCAATGCCGTAGCGGCCCTTGGACTTGTCCGTAAGCTTCGGCGCCGCTGCCTTCAATCCCTCGAAGGTCTTTAGCGAGGCAGGATCAACGCCAGCCTCTTTGAGGAGTGCCGTGTTGTAGTAAGTGAAGGACCAAACGTCCACGTTGATGGGGATTCCCCAGAGCTTGCCGTCAGAAACGTTCGAGTCCCAGGCTCCTTTGAAGAAAGTGTCGCCCGTAAGACCGGAAGTCTTGACTTGGTCGTCGAGAGCCGTAATTGCGCCGGCTTGAGCAAAGGCGCCCATCCAGATTTGATCCAGGGTGGCTACATCAGGCGCATTACCGCCCTGTACCGCCGTCAACAAGCGCTGTTGGTACTCCGAATATGGTATTGTGGTAAGCTCTACTTTGATTTCGGGGTTTTCCTTCTCGAAGCGCTTCAAGGCGTTCTGCTGATTCTGATTGAAATCGGATTCGGCCCGCTGGTTGTCCCAGAATTTTAGCACGACCTGCTCCGCGTTGGCCGAACCCGCGGCGAACATCGCTGTGGCCGCTGCGAGGACGGCCGACTTCATGACGTTGCGTATCATCCATTCACTCCCTGTTCAGTTTGTTTGGCTTGATATCCTCGCCGCCGGCCGTGCCGGCTTCGAATGGACCACCTCCTCCACCGACTACGATCAAGCGATGGATCGACACCGCTCCGGTGTTTGTGGACGCCGCGCGTGACCGGCGTGATCGCACGGATTAACTCAATAAATTGGAACGTTCTAAATTGCAACAACTATTTTCCCTCACCCATCGGGCCCAGATCTGCACCGCTTCAAGCTAGGTCTACCCAAAGGACTGCAAATATGGGGCTTTATGGCACACCATCGGGGCGCAATGACAAAAGCGGCGGGTGACAGGCGCTCCCATTACATAAAATTCCGCTTGACAAGCTAGGAACGTTCCAATTGTTTGAAGCCTAATTTGAGAAGACCGAGGTTGCGATGTCAAAGGCGAGACTGACTGTCATCGACATCGCCAAAGCCGCAGGCGTTTCCAAGTCCACGGTTTCGTTGGTCTTGCAGGGCTCGCCTCTGGTGAAGGAAGCGACGCGTTCCAAGGTCAACGCGACAATGCGCGAGTTGGGGTATGTCTACAACCGGGGTGCCGCAAACCTTCGACAGGCGAGCGCCAGATCGGGCATCATCGGTGTCGTGGTGAACGATCTTACAAACAGCTTCTTTGCAGAGTTGGCCGTAGGGGTCGACACGGTCGTCCAGTCGGCGGGCTTCGTCCAGTTCCTCTCAAATACGAGTGAAAATACCGACCGGCAGCGAGAGGTGGTTGCCTCGATGCGTGAGCATGGAATTTCGGGGCTTATCGTTTCGCCGGCCCGCGCCACCGATGCAGCAGACTTCAAGCCGCTCGTGGCGTCAGGAATCCCGGTGGTTGTGGTAGTCCGCAGCCTGCCCGGCGCGAGAATGTCGTCGATTGTGTCTGATAACGTTGGCGGCGTGGCGATGGCGGTCAAGCATTTGGTGTCGCTAGGGCATAGCCGGATCGCTTTTTTGGGAGGCTTTCCAGATACGGCTGTGTTTGCCGAGCGACGGTCTGGTTACCGCAAAGCGATGGACGAAAGTGGTCTTAAGTTCGATGAGGAGTTAGTTGTTCCGTCCATTCCCTCGAGAGCAGGTGGCGTGGAAGCCATCGGACGTGCGATGACCATCAGCGATCGACCGACCGGGGCCGTCTGCTTCAATGACGCGGTGGCGTTTGGCGTGTGTGATGGATTGCGCGCTCGGCGCATGGAACCGGGGCGGGACTTCGCGGTGGTAGGTTTCGACGACGTTATCGAGGCGAAAACGGCGGTTCCGGCCCTGACGACGATCTCGGTCGATCCGCAAGCTATGGGCAGGCGCGCCGCACACCTCCTTCTGAAGCAGATCAATGCGGGAAAAGCAGATGCGGAGAACATCATTGCGGCGGTCAGGCTGGTCGTCCGCCAGAGTTGTGGAACTGGCCAGAGCAAACCAGAGGGGAAGTTAGGATGACGGTTCGATGGGCATTGATCGGTGCGAGCATGATCGCGCGCGAATGGGTCACTGGTATGCGGGGAAGCCGAGGCAGGTCGTATCAGTCGTCAGTTCCAGTGTTGGGCGCGCCAAGACATATGCGCGTCGAACCAGGACTTTGAGCATCCCGCAATGAGCAAGCACATCACCCCCGCCCAAGCCGCCGCCCTCATTCCGGATGGCGCTGTCGTGTCGGTCTCGTCCTCGAGCGGGCTCGGTTGCCCGGACCTGATGCTGAAGGCGATCGGCGAACGCTTCGAGGCCGCCGGGCATCCGCGCGACCTGACCACGCTCCACCCGATTGCCGCGGGCGACATGAGCGGCATCAACGGCGTCGATTACATAGCCCAAAAAGGCCTCTTGAAGACCATCATCGGCGGCTCCTACCCTTCAGGTCCTTCCACCGCCGAGCCGCCCCTCATTTGGCAAATGATCGCAAGCAACGACGTGGCGGCGTACAACATCCCTTCCGGAGTGCTCTTCGACATGCACCGCGAAGCGGCCGCGAAGCGCCCGGGCGTTATCACCAAGATCGGGCTCGACACCTTCGCCGACCCGAACCGCCAGGGCTGCGCGATGAATGCGGCCGCGGAAGCCCGGCCCGTGGTGAGCAAAATCCAATTCTACGGTGAGGAGTACCTCTACTTCGAGGCGATCGCGCCGCAGGTAGCGATCATCCGTGCCACGACGGCGGACGAGCGCGGCAATTTGACCTACGAACACGAAGGCGCCTATCTCGGCGGCCTCGACCAAGCGCTCGCGGCCCACAACAATGGCGGCATCGTCATCGCCCAGGTGAAGCGCATCACCAAGGACGGATCGATGAGGCCGCATGACGTGCGAGTGCCCGGAATTCTCGTCGACTACGTCGTCGTCGATCCCGACCAGAAACAGACAACGCAGACGCTCTACGACCCTGCAATCTCGGGTGAGATTTTTCGGCCGCTCGAAAGTTTTCGCGTGCCGGAGTTCAACATCCAGAAGATAATCGCGCGGCGCGTCGCGCAGGAACTCGAGGCGGGCAGCGCCGTCAATCTCGGCTTCGGGATTTCG
This sequence comes from Mesorhizobium sp. M0410, assembly GCF_040321435.1. NCBI lineage: Bacteria > Pseudomonadati > Pseudomonadota > Alphaproteobacteria > Hyphomicrobiales > Phyllobacteriaceae > Mesorhizobium > Mesorhizobium sp. M0410. The sequence goes on along the minus strand of NZ_JAMYRN010000014.1, from coordinate 18,094 downwards.
GCCAATGTCCCACGCATTCTCCTGGAGGAAGGGCTGCACGGCGCGGTCACTTGGGTCATCGAACAGGGGGCGGTCGGGGGCGTGCCGCTGCTTGACTTCGCCTTTGGCTGCGCCGCGAATGCCGACGCCTTCATGCCCTCGCCCTACCAGTTTACATATTTCCAAGGGGCAGGTTTCGACGCCTCGCTGCTGTCATTCCTAGAGATAGGCCGCGACGGCTCCGTCAACGTGTCAAAGCTCTCGTTCCGCCCTCATATCACGGCGGGCGCCGGCGGCTTCGTCGACATTACGGCAAGGGCGAGGAAGATCGTCTTCTCCGGCATGTTCAATGCCGGCGCCAAGCTCGCTGTCGAGGACGGCAAGGTCGTTGTAGAGAAGGAGGGCAAGCTTAGGAAGCTCGTCAAAGAGGTCGAGCACGTCACCTTTTCGGGCAGGCGAGCCATCGAACAGCGCCAGGATATCACCTATGTCACCGAGCGCGGCGTGATGAGACTGACGCCGGACGGCGTCGTGCTGACTGAAATTGCGCCGGGCATCGATCTCAACACCGGCATTCTTGAACAGTCGGAGTTCCCGCTGATCGTGTCCGACACCCTAAAAGTCATGGACGGCGCGCTCTTCGTCGACAGGCCGATCGGCCTGTCGCTTGCCGTGAAGCCGGCCCGTAGCTTGGCGGGGGCATGTAATGGCTGACGCGCACATGAGGCTTGCCGCCGAAGGCGCGGTCGCATCCGTCACGATCGCTCGACCCGAGAAGCTCAACGCCGTCGATATTGACATGCTGAAGGCATTGGCCGCCATCTGCGACGAGGTCGAGGCGATGATCGATGTCCGCGCGGTGGTGCTTACCGGCGAAGGCAGAGCCTTCAGCGCCGGTGGCGACATCAAAGCTTGGGGCGCCATGCAGGCGAACGAGTTCGGCCATGCCTGGGTCCGCTTCGGCCATCGCGTCTTCGAGCGTCTGGCGACCCTGCGCATGCCGGTGATCGCCGCACTCAACGGCCACGCGCTCGGCGGCGGCCTGGAACTCGCGGCCGCAGCCGACTTCCGCATCGCGGAACAAAATATCCGCATCGGCCTGCCGGAGACCGGGCTCGGCATGATACCGGGAGTTCGCCGCATGGTCCTGGGAGGTGAGACGTTCTCCGCCGAGGAAGCCCTCAAGTACGGACTGGTCGACGCCGTCGTGGACAGCGGCGCTGCCGTCATCGAGGCGAAGGCCTACGCGGCGCGGGTCGCGACGCGGGGACCGGCGGCCGTCGAGATATCGAAGCTAATGATCGCCGTCGCGAATGGCGAGGACAATGGTTCGGCGGTCGAAGCGCTCGGCTCGATTCTGGCCGCCAAGACTGGGGATCTCAAGGAAGGCGTCGCCGCCTTCTCGCAGAAGCGCGCGGCGGTCTTCAAGGGAGAATGGTGATGACGTTAGAGATCAGGCCAACAGCGCTTGCCGACGCGCCCGTGCGCGGCTTCGAGATGCTGATCGACGGCAGATGGACGGCCGGCGCAGAAGGCCGGACGATCGACCGGAACGCGCCGAGCCACGGCATCGTCGTGAGCCGCTACCAGGCGGCGACAAGGATGGATGCCGAGCGCGCCATCGCCTCGGCGCGAAAGGCATTCGACCACGGCCGGTGGCCGCACACGACGGCGTCGCAGCGCTCGCGGGTTCTGCTGAAGGCCGCCGATCTCATCGAGGCCCGCGCCGAAGACCTCGCCTATCTCGACTGCATCGAGGGCGGCAAGCCAATAACTCAGGTGCGCGGCGAGATCGCCGGCGCTGTCGACATCTGGCGCTATGCCGCTGCGCTTGCCCGCGACCTGCACGGCGAGAGCTACAATTCGCTTGGGCAGAACACACTAGGCGTCGTTCTGCGCGAGGGGATCGGCGTCGTGTCCATCATAACGCCGTGGAACTTTCCATTCCTGATCCTAAGCCAGAAACTGCCCTTTGCGCTGGCCGCCGGCTGTACATGCGTCGTTAAGCCCTCAGAGCTGACATCGGGTTCGACGCTCGTTCTCGGCGAGATCCTTGAGGAAGCGGGCGTTCCGGACAGCGTCGTGAACATCGTCACCGGCACGGGTCCCGAAGTCGGCGCGATCATGACGTCCCATCCTGCGGTCGACATGGTTTCGTTCACCGGCTCGACCGGCGTCGGAAAGCTCACCATGACGAATGCAGCGCAGACCCTCAAAAAGGTGTCATTGGAACTCGGCGGCAAGAATCCGCAGATCGTATTCCCGGATGCGGACCTCGACTCCTTCATCGACGCCGCCGTCTTCGGCGCTTATTTCAATGCGGGCGAATGCTGCAACGCCGGCTCGCGGCTAATCCTCCATAAGAGCATCGCGTCGGATGTGGTCAAGCGTGTTGCAGAGCTTGCGAAATACGTGAAGGTTGGCGATCCGCTGGACCCAGCGACGCAGGTCGGCGCGATCATTACGCCTCAGCATTTGGAGAAGATCGCGGGCTACGTCGCCAGTGCAAAGAATAGCGGCGCGAAGGTTGTTCACGGGGGCGATCAACTCGATCTCGGGATGGGGCATTTTATGTCGCCAACAATCCTCGAGGCGGTCATGCCGGATATGGAAATCGCACGTGAGGAGGTCTTCGGCCCCGTACTTTCAGTTCTCACCTTTGAAACGGCGGCGGAAGCCGTCGAGATCGCCAATTCCATCGATTACGGCCTTTCCGCCAGTGTGTGGAGCCGCGATTTCGATACGTGCCTGACATTCGGGCGCAGCTTGCGGGTAGGAACGGTGTGGATGAACACCTTCATGGATGGCGCCTCCGAGCTCCCGTTCGGTGGCTACAAGCAATCCGGGCTCGGTCGCGAACTCGGACGCCGCGCGGTCGAGGACTACACCGAAACAAAAACACTCAACATGCACATCGGAGGCCGCACCAATTGGTGGATGCCGCGACAGGAAAATTGGCCTGGCCAACGCACCGACCGGGACCTCGCCGAATGAAGACGACCACACGGCCCGTCGCCGTCGTCACTGGCAGCCACGGCATCGATCTCGGAATTGCGACCGCCTTTGCAAAAGCGGGATACAATGTGGCGATCACTGGGGTCGCGAGTCCCGACAACGGGCAGGATGCTGTCGCAAAACTAGAATCCTATGGCGTGGCAGCCGCCTATCTGCAGTCCGATATCGCTGATGTTTCCCGACATGAAGAAACGGTAACGGGCGTCCTTTCGCGATTTGGTCGTGTCGATTGCCTTGTTAGCAATGCCTCCATGGCAGTCGTACCAGGTGACTTCCTCGACCTGGTGCCGGCGGACTTCGATAAGACGATCGCGATGGACCTAAGGGGAACGGTGTTCTTTACGCTTGCTGTGGTCAAGGCAATGCTCGTGAGGAGCGCGGCGGATGTACCCAGGTCCATCATCAACATCACGTCGGTCTCACCCGAGGTAAGTTCGCCCGAACGCGCGGACTATTGCATCAGCAAGGCCGAGCTGGCGGCATTCTACCAGGGGGTGGCATTTCATATCATGGATACGGGAGTATCAGTATTTGAGGTGCGGCCCGGCATCGAGCGGGGGGAAGAAGCAGCAGACCTCGGCAAAATCTGCACGGCACTCGCTTCCGGCGATTTGGGTTTTGCGACGGGAACGATCATCGAAGCCGACGGGGGCTCTTCAATTCCACGCCTCTGAAGGGAGCAACAGAATGGGCTTCGACTACATCATCACCGGAGCCGGGCCTGCCGGCTGCGTGCTCGCGAACCGGCTTTCTGAAGATCCGGCCGTGCGCGTGTTGTTGCTGGAGGCTGGCGGCCGAGATTGGAACCCGCTGTTCCACATGCCGGCGGGCTTCGCCAAGATGACCAAGGGCGTGGCGAGTTGGGGCTGGGAAACCGTGCCGCAGAAGCACATGAAAGGCCAAGTGCTGCGCTATACGCAGGCGAAGGTGATCGGCGGAGGTTCTTCAATCAATGCACAGCTCTATACGCGCGGCAATGCAGCCGACTACGATCTCTGGGCTACAGACGACGGCTGCGAAGGCTGGAGCTATCGGGAAATCCTGCCCTATTTTAAGCGCGCTGAGGACAACCAGCGTTTTGCCGACGACTACCATTCCTATGGTGGGCCGCTCGGCGTCTCCATGCCAGTCTCGAATCTCCCGATCTGCGACGCGTATATCCGCGCCGGCCAGGAACTCGGCATTCCCTACAACCACGACTTCAACGGTCGCCAGCAGGCCGGCGTCGGCTTCTACCAGCTTACGCAACGCAATCGCCGTCGCTCCTCCGTCTCAATGGCCTATCTGTCGCCGATCAAGGGTCGGAGAAACCTTTCGATCCGCACCGGCGCTCGCGTCGCCCGCATCGTGCTGGAAGGCACCCGCGCCGTGGGCGTGGAGGTCGTGACTGCGAAGGGCATCGAAGCGATCCGGGCGGAACGCGAAGTACTCGTCTCCTCCGGCGCCATAGGGTCGCCTAAGTTACTCCTGCAGTCGGGCATCGGCCCGATCGATCATCTTAAATCTGTCGGAGTTCAGGTGAAACACGACCTACCGGGGGTTGGCTCGAACATGCAGGACCATCTCGACCTGTTCGTCATTTGCGAATGCACCGGCGACCACACCTATGACAACGTGGCGAAGCTGCACCGCACCCTCTGGGCCGGTATCCAGTACGTACTCTTCCGCACTGGTCCGGTCGCCTCCTCGCTCTTCGAGACGGGCGGTTTTTGGTATGCGGACCCCGAGGCCCGCTCGCCCGACGTCCAGTTCCACCTCGGCCTCGGCTCCGGGATCGAGGCGGGAGTCGAGCGGCTGAAGAGCGCCGGTGTGACGCTGAACTCCGCCTATCTGCACCCGCGCTCTCGCGGCACGGTTAGACTTTCTTCCGCCGATCCTTCGGCGGCCCCGCTGATCGACCCCAACTATTGGGAAGACCCGCACGACCGGAAAATGTCGATTGAGGGCCTGAAGATCGCCCGGGAGATCATGCAGCAGGCCGCCCTGGAACCTTTCGTGATGGCCGAGCGCCTGCCTGGACCAAAGGCCGTGACGGACGAAGACTTGTTCATTTACGGGTGCGCCAATGCCAAGACCGATCACCACCCGGTCGGCACGTGCAAGATGGGTTTCGATTCCATGGCCGTCGTCGGGCTCGATCTCAAGGTCCATGGGCTGGAGGGATTACGCGTTTGCGACTCCTCAGTCATGCCGCGGGTGCCGTCCTGCAACACCAATGCTCCGACGATCATGGTGGGCGAGAAGGGATCCGACATAATACGCAATCGTGCCCCGCTTCCGCCGGCTCTTTTCGAGCATGAACGCAACGACGCGCGCCCCCGCGCACGCAACAACATTCAATAGGTGCACTCATGATCCGCCGCCACGAAGTGAGCAGGGAAATGGGGCGAATGTTACGATTTCCGGCTGTTCTCGTCGGCCAAGATATCCCGCGCATGCACGCACTGATCGGCCAAATTCGTGCTGACACATCCGGTTGGCATTTCATGGTGATGAATCACTGGCAAAAATGCGCTCCCTGATGACACAAGGATCTTAGCAGTCTTATGACGATTGACGTCCCGCAGCACATTCTCGACGCCATGACCGATGTCGATATGCCGCGACTACGGTCGGAGACGGCTCCGTCCGGTACAATGGTCCACGGCGACCTTCAAGTCCCGGTCTATCGATGCGGTTGTGTAGTGGTCGGTTCCGGTGCGGCGGGGCTGCGTGCGGCGGTGGAATTAAGGCGGCGTGGGAAAGAGGTGGTTATCGTCAGTCAAAGCGCTTGGGGTGGAACGTCGGCCTGCTCCGGCTCTGACAAGCAGACGCTGCATACGGCCAACAGTGCGGATCAGGGAGATAACTACAAGGCGATGGCGCGAGCAATACGCGCCGGCGGCGCGATGGATGAGGATATTGCCTATGTGGAGGCCGTGGGCTCGTCTCGCATGATGGCCTCGCTACAGTTTCTTGGCCTTCCACTGCCTCAGGACGCGCTGGGCGGCACTCTCAGATACAAGACCGACCACGACGAGGTGGGTCGTGCCACCAGTTGCGGTCCACGCACGTCACGTCTGATGGTCAAGGTGCTTGCCGAAGAGGCGATCCGTCTTGATGTTCCGTTCTATAACCACACTACGGCTGCCAAAATCCTCACCTGCGGGGAGGGGACGGATCGGCACGTCGCCGGCATTCTTACGATGCGCCCCAACGACCGAACAACAACAAACCCCTTCGGCCTTGCCCTGTTCGAGTGCTCGGTCCTTGTGCTTGCCGCGGGCGGTCCCGGCGAACTTTATCGTGATAGTGTCTATCCCAACGGCTGCTTCGGGTCGCTCGGCCTTGCGCTCGAAGCTGGTATCGAATTGGTCAACCTTACGGAGAGCCAGTTCGGTATAGGCACGCGCCGGGAGGGTTTTCCCTGGAATCTGTCCGGCACCTATGTCCAGGCGATTCCGCATGTCTATTCGATTGACGCGGAGGGCAATGAGCACCACTTCCTTGCCCAGTATTATCGCAGCACACAGGAGATGGCCTCCAACCTGTTCCGCAAGGGATATCAATGGCCTTTTCATGCCACGCGGATGCTCGATTTCAGCTCGAGTCTCATAGATGTTGCGATCTATCGCGAGTCCGCAGCGGGGCGGCGCGTGTTCATGGACTTCAACCGGAATCCGCTGCCCATGCCCGGCGATCTGCCGTTCTCCCTCGAACGGTTGGACGACGACGTGAGTTCCTATCTCGGCAATGCCGGCGCGGGTCAACATTTGCCAATCGAGCGGTTGAAGCACATGAACCCGCTCGCGATCGAACTCTATCGTCGCTACAAGATAGACATAACCAAGGAACCGTTGGAGTTCGCCGTCAACAACCAGCACATGAACGGCGGCATCATGGTGGACGTTTGGGGGCGCAGTAGCCTTGCCGGCTGCTATGCGATCGGAGAGGCCGCTGGTACGCACGGCGTGACGCGGCCCGGCGGAGCCGCGCTTAATGCCGGGCAGGTCTTTGGCACCCGAGCGGCCGAGCACATTGCAGCCAGCGGCAAAGCAAAAGTAGCGCCGAAGGTCGACATTGCCCGAGCTGCGCAAGCGGGCATCGCGGCGCTCTTCACGATCATGCGCCCCGACAGCTCGCTGACGATCAAGTCGGCGCGTTCCACGATCCAGGCGCGGATGAGCGATGCGGCCGGTATGATCTGCGACGGCGAGCGGGTAAGCCAGGCCCTCGCAGAAGCTCGAAGACTCAATGTAAGCATTCGCGCAAATGGCATTAGGTACAAACGACCTGCTGAGGCGGTGCGGTCAATACAATGGCGGCAAATGGCGCTAGCTTCCGAAGCGGTGCTTACCGCTTTGGACCATTACATTGGCCAAGGCGGAGGGAGCCGCGGTTCCCGCGCAATATGCGATCGAGAAGGTGAATCGCTTCCGCTCGCGAGGACAGGCCCGCTGGAAGACTATCGCTTCCGGAGGGAGCGCGACGCCCAGCGGAGTGAACAGATCATTGTCCGATTGGACGGCGTCGAAATGGTGGTTTCAACACGTCCAATCCGTTCGTTCGACGAGAGTGCTGGGTCGTTCTTCGAACGCGATTGGCCAGATTGGCTGACCGGCCGGATCTTTGATCGCGGTTCTGACTAAGAAGATACCTAGTCGCGGTGCGCGTGATGTCGTCAACATCCGCATGGAATATCTGGAACTGAGGGAACCTGAGGCCTAAACGCCAGCCGAAGGGCGACCGGAGACGGACAATGAGGTGTGGTATGGGTGGTGGAGAGGCTGACATCGTTTGCATGGGTGAACCCCTGTTCGAGTTCGCGTGGCGGCGGGACGGAACGATCAAGCCGGGCATTGGCGGCGATGTGTCGAATTGCGCGGTCGCCGCAGCCAGATCCGGCGCGAAAGCAGGGATGATAACCCGCCTTGGGGAGGACAGCCTGGGCGAGCGTATCCGGTCGCTGTATCACGACGAAGGCATCGCAACGACGCATGTCATCCGTGATGCTGCCGCGCCAACCGGTATCTATTTCATAGAGTATGGTCCTGATGGTCATAGCTTTTCCTACCGGCGCGCCGGCTCGGCTGCCTGCCGCCTGGCAAGCAGTGATCTCGCACCAGGCATGTTCGCGGGAGTGTCATTTCTTCATCTTAGCGGGATATCACAGGCTATTTCCGAGTCTTGCCGGGACGCTTCGTTTACAGCGATGGAGATGGCCAGATCGGCAGGTGCCAAGGTTTCCTTTGATACCAATCTGCGGCGCAGTCTATGGACGCCGGCAGCGGCGTGGGAAACCTTGTCAGCTTCATTGCCACAAATAGACTTTCTCTTTCCGAGCATGGAGGACGCACAAGCCCTGCTCGGGCTATCGGATCCGGATGCCATTTGCGACGAATTCCTTCGACACGGCGTCAAAACGGTCCTTTTGACCCTAGGCGAAGAAGGCGCAATTGTAGCTGGTGGCGATATGAGAATTCGGATACCCGCTTACTCAGCGCAACTTGTGGATGCGACGGCTGCTGGTGACACTTTTGATGGTGCCTTTCTGGCTGAATTTTTGCGCTGCGGCGATCCAGAGGCGGCCACCCGGTTCGCTTGTGCTGCGGCGTCCCTCGCAGTTGAGAAGACCGGCGCGGTCGATTCCATCCCTTATCTGAGAGAAATCCGCACACGTATGGCTGCGTAGTCCTGTCGAGCTTGCACCACACCAGCATTGGAAAACAACGCTCGTATATGCCCACCGTCGCGACGCGACGGCCACCAGTGCGTCGCCGGCGAGACGGGATCCAGATACCGGCCGATGCCGTTGCGGCCTTCATCAGTCTCCTTCGTCTTCAGGTGACGAAGAAAGCTCAGAATGGCTTGAAGCCGTGAGCCCGTCGAAATTCGCCAGCTTTTCAACGATCGCCATAGGAGTTTCCGCTTCGGCCTGGTCTTCACCGCAAAGATGCAGCACGACGGGGTATAGGATCTCCACCGGTGAAATATTCAGCACCTCGCAAAAGTGGAGCAGTCGGCCGACGGTCAGCCGTGAAACCGCGTTTTCGTAACGATTATAAACCTAGTCGCTGAGCCCAAGCATGGGTGCTAGCTTTGAACGCGGGATTTTCCGTCGGTCGCGAGCGTTGCGAAGGCTGGTGCTGATCTTTTTTTCGATTTCGGCGCTTAACTCCAGTTCGCCGAAGCTGGTTTTCCGATAGACCGGCTTGTCAATTTATGGATCGTCGATCTGCTGTAAACCGAGGTGAGAAATCCATTCTTCGAAAGGTCCTGCCATTGCTCCTGCCAAAGTGACGTTGATCTTCTGTGTTCGTTCCAATCAATGTAACCGAATTGGTTGACTGGACGCCACCTTGGAATCTAGTGGGCCTGCCAGAATATGGGCGCGTCGCTTCGCGAAACCGCTCTATGCCTTCGGCACGGAGCCAACGCGGCCAGAACGCCGTCATCAATACACCAGATTGGGATATCGCCCGTTTACAGCACGGCCCGCAATCAGCATAGTGCGCCAGCTCGGGTAATACGAGTTGGTGATGGTAAGTCGCTAGCTCTTCTTGCCATTCACCGCGGGAGCCGTCCTGGCGCTAGCCGGTGACGACGGCTGCTTTCTATTCAAAGAGTGACGGCCGCGATCGCGGCCGACTTTGTCTGCCTCAGAGAGGGAAAGAGGGCCCTGCCTTCTCTCCCTCGCAAGCAAAAAAGGTCTCCCAGTCCTTCCTCCGCTACGCCTTCGGCTGCGCTACGTGCAGGATCGACGCGGATCCCATTACGCGGATCATGCTTTGCCTCGGGCGGGCGAACCCCCTCAGTTTGTCCCTCGCGCCGACCACGGGGCGTCTTTGGATCGGGCGCCGCGATGAGGGTGTCCACTTCGGCCTTGGTGAGGTGGTACGTCACCTCAATGTGCGTCCGTTTAATGCGAATCGTCAGCACGCGTTGGGCAACGCCGAAGAACGCCGGGTCGGCGGCAAGCGACGTCGGAAGAAAGATCGGATCGCGGCCAAGCGGGCGTTGCGCGTGGTGACGGAATTGTTCCGCTTCTCCTCGAGTTCGTCGAGAAAAGCGAGAACAAGGTCTCGATCAAGCTCTTCGAGCGTCAACGCCGCCGGCTTCTTCCGCAACCGGGCGGCGGCAAAAGGATCAGCATGCGCAAGGCGTCGCGATAGCTGGCCACGGTCGCGGGAGTCGCGTTCCGCTGCTTGGTCAGGCGCCGGCGGAAATAGGACTCCAGGAGCGGCGCTACGAGCAGGTGTGCGGTGTTCGCTCGTGCTGCGCCTCCATCGAGGGCGGCACGCTCAGGTAGTAGGCCGTGTCGGTGTAACTGGCGTGGCCGAGATATGTGGCCAGCGCCTGAACGTCTGCGCGCTGTTGGTGCCAGAGGCTGAGGCGGGTCACGGCAAACCGGTGATCGTGCGGCCTTAAACGGCTTACCGCCATCAAAGTCGGCGAGTTTACGGACCTCGGCAAAGCCATTTTGCAGGCCGGTCGCCGAGAGGCGGTTGCCCCGGGAACTGAGGACGAATCCCTGATCCTTGGGTATGGGCGCTTCATTTCGGAATCGGGGGCGGGCTTCATGGGAATAGGCACACCACAGCGTTGGAGAAATTGAGATCTCGTCGGATTGTTACTCCTAGCCATGACCTTCTCTCTTTTGTCGTCATCGCCCGGTCCGGTCAGTTCGATATGGTGGTGTTCTTCGGAGGGCGTGGAGGGCAGCGAACGGTCCCGCGCCACGCCGCTGATCTGGCGGCCCATCAGTTGGCCAGCTGCGACTCGCGCGCGGTGTGCGCAGCGAAATATCTCGCGATTGCACCGATGACCCGAGTTGTCGCCTTTCCATCGCCGTAGGCGTCCACGGGCTGGGCCATCCGTGAATATTCGTCCGGATCGCGCAGCAGCCGGGTCGCTTCACTCACGATGCGGGCGGTGCTGCGGCCCACAAGGCGCGCCGTGCCAGCTTCGACAGCCTCCGGCCGCTCGGTGATTTCTCTTAAAACGAGCGTCGGTTTGCCGAGTGAAGGGCCTTCTTCCTCTGCGCCGCTGCTGTCCGAGATGATGATGTCCGCGCGCAGCATAAGGCTGCAGAAGTTGCGGTACGGCAGAGGATCCACCACCGTAATATTCGCCTGGTTGCTTAAATAGGGCAAAATGACTTCGCGCACTGCCGGGTTCTGGTGCAATGGGATGATGACACGCACGTTCTCCTGACATGATAGCTGCACAAGAGCTTTTGCGATCTCGTGCATCGGTGCGCCCCACGATTCACGCCGATGTGCTGAGGCGACCACGATCCGCCGCGTTTCGTTCTTCAGGTCGGCAAGCGCTGGCTCGGCGAAGGCGGGGGCATTTTCGGCCGCCCAGTGAAGGGCGTCGACGACCGTGTTCCCGGTGACCGTGATACGATCCTCAGCGGCACCTTCGCGGAGAAGGTTCTCGCTGCTACGAATCGTCGGCGCCAGGTGGAGATCCGTTATCTGGGCGACCAGGCGCCGATTGGCCTCCTCTGGATATGGCGATGCAATGTTGCCGCTACGCAAGCCCGCCTCGATATGGATGATGGGGATACGGTGCTGGAAGGCGGCCAGGGCTCCTGCCAGGGTGCTCGCGGTATCGCCATGAACGACTACCGCGTCGATCCCCCATTGTTCTATTTGCCCGGAGAGCCTTTCCAGTATTCGATATGTGACCTGTGACAAGGTCTGGCGAGGTTGCATGACGCTTAGTTCGATGTCGGGTCGAATACCGAATTCCGCTAAAGCGATATCCAGCATCTCGCGATGCTGCCCCGTGGAAACAACGAGGGGCTCGAACCTGCGGTCGAGCTTCATCGCCTTAATTACTGTGGCGCATTTAATCGCCTCAGGACGAGTACCGAAAATGAATGCCACCTTGGGCATGATCGTCTCTCCAAATAAATGTGAGCGCGCTCTCTGCTAGTGTCTTGCGTGGCCTGGGGGCGTCGGAGACCGCAGTCGCCAAGGAATCGCCTAAGGGGCCATAGGCGCCATCATCAGGGCCGAAGCGAACCACGTCTTGTCCATTCACAGCGGACGACGAGGATGTACCCTTGCCATAGTACGCGATTTGACGCGGATCGCCTTCCTCCATCGCGACTGACCCCGGCATCAATGATGGCGGCAATTGCTGCCGCCACTCCTCAACGAGGAGGCACAAAACTCGTGCCACATTGGCTGATCGAGCTAAAAAACAATTTGTGATTGCTTACAGCTACTTAGCAAACAGAAAAAAGTTCGCCCAACCGAACTTCGTGTCACGGGCCCGACAAAGCCGACACACGACGCAGTCTTAGCGACGAAGAGCAAATCGCTGCGTCGGACAAGCTGGCCGGCTTTGCCAAATGCGGGTCGGCTTTCGACCGGCGCCGGGAGCAATCCTGCAATCGACTTGTGGCATCGCAGGAAACAATGGCTTCCCGGTTGGTCTGCCTGCGTCGATGACGATGCGATCAGCACGGTCATGGCGTGCCAACGCTCTTACGCTTGGCGGCCGGCAAATCCCGGGATTCACTGAACCAGAACTCGACGGTGTCGCCGACGCTGTCGATGGCGCGATAGAGGTCCATCCATCGCCAGCGGACCTTGATGTAGTTCTCGTCCGCATGCCATTTGCCGGTCACGAGGCGCTTGCGCCGGTTAAAGCGTTCCATCAGCAGCGGCGCGAAATGAACGACCCAGCGATGGATCGTTGAATGATCGACACTAATGCCACGCTCCGCCATCATTTCTCGAAGATCAGCGTAGGCTCAGTCCGTAGGCCAGATGCGAGCGAATGCAAAGCAAGATCACAGATTGGTCGAAATGGCGGCCTTCGAATATCTCAACTCTCCGAGGAACACCGGAGCCCAATGCGCTTGGTTACCAAAAACTTTGCAACACATCCTCGGGAAGTCGCCGGACGGTGGCGCTGATGTCGCGAACCCGACAAAAGTGTCGCGGCCATTCCAGCGGGCGCGCGTGTTTCACTCTTATTGAGTAAGGAGCACCGCATTCGGCACGTGGCACGCTGATTGCGGGGATTATGAGCAGGGGCCGTCGCGACAACCGGTCGTAGCGGTCCCCTGTCCAATACATTGGAGGTCGAGCTATGTTGTCCCACTTCGAAAACCAGTCAATAAACCAAGAGGTCACTAGGCTCAATCTCCCGAACTCTCGGATAAAGCACTTCGCGCCGGCTAGTTACGCACAAGCCGGAGAAGACGTTATTGTCGAAGGAATTCTGGCTGCAAAACTCTGCAAGAGTCAAAGATCTTGGGCCAGTGTGTTTTATGTCGAGATCGGCGCTAATCACCCCATCTCGACCTCAAATACCTTTCTTATGTACCAACGGGGCGCGCGAGGTGTTCTGGTTGAACCCAATCCTGAATTGGAAGCGCTGATCAGGACTGCTCGCCCGGAAGACGTTCTCGTTCGATCCGTTGTCTTGCCCGCTCCGCAAGCGTCTGCGACGCTCTTCATCGGAAACGCCCATGAGCTTTCGTCGGTGGATAAAGCACACGTTGAAAGTTTCGGGGACTTCGACGGTATAGGAGGTATCCGAGAACATATCGAGGTGAGCGCGATCGGTATCAATGAACTACTGGCCCCTTATGCCAATAAGATCGATTTCTTATCGATCGATTGCGAAGGACTGGATCACGATCTCGTCAAGGCCATTGACTACGAGTGCATCAGACCTGCTGTCATCCAATGCGAGCCAAACGAGCATTATCTAAAGGGCAATAGGGATCGGATCATCAATGTAATGGAATGCAGATCATACCGGCTTGCTGCAATGACTGACATCAACGTCGTCTTCGAGCGATTGACTTGATGCAGCGGCCCAAATCGAACGCGTCATTGAACGTACACCAAGCCTGCCAACGTCCGTCCTCGGGTGCCGCGTGGCAATCAGATGAAGCGCATATCGCCGCATGTAGCGTAAGCGGGAGCTGAGGCCATTCAGCGCTGGGAATTCCATGGCATGAGGGCGTCGATACCGCTGTTTGGCCATGCATTGGGATCGGCCACTATCTTATCGAGCCGGTGGCCTGCACTTCAGCGTCGGGTTGGGAGAGGGGTCGGGTCGAGAACCAGGTCAGGCTGGGCGCGAGCGCTTTTTCACCCCAAGGCTGCGCTTCAAGAACCTGGAGGAACTCAACGCCTTGCTGCTGGAGACGGCCTCAGCTCCATGTCCCGCGAGCGCAGGCCCTGAACGCGCCGAAGACGTATTTCATAGGCTCAGGATAGGCCCTGTGAAACTTCGTCTCGTCCGCATCGAGACAACGGTCAATGCGTCCCATGGCGCAATCAACACAGCAGGGCATAAGGGTCGGAACTTCATAGGCCAGTCCACTCTTGGAGAACGGAGCAAAATTAATCCGCATGTGCGCGCGATGCCGAAAAAGGGTCGCGCGAGCCCTGCACCAAGCCCTGTCGGTCCGAATCGGGGTAGCCTGTTGCAATCTGTTTGTCCTGAAGGAGAACGACATGACGTTCCGTTCATTGGATGACCGCATCCTCGTCCGCCGCATCGAAGCCGACGAGAAGACGGCCAGCGAGGCATCACCATTCCCGACATCGCGAAGGAAAAGCTGCAGGAGGGCGAAGTGATCGCCGCCGGTCCTGACGCACGCAATGAAACCGGCCAGCCTAAGCCACTGGACCTCGAGGTCGGCGACCGCCGTAAATCGATGCTGGAGGATATCGCGATCCTGACTGGCGGCACCGCCATGAGCGAGGATCTCGGTATCAAGCTAGAGAATGTCGCGCTGGACATGCTCGGCCGCGCCAGGCGGGTGACAGTCGAGAAGGAGAACACCACGATCGTCGACGGCGCCGGCAAGAAGGAGCAGATCCAGAGGCGTGTCACCCAGATCAAGACGCAGATCGAGGAGACCATCTCCGACTGGATCGCGAGAAGCTGCAGGAGCGGCTGGCCGAGCTCGCCGGGGTGTCGCCGTCATCCGCGTCGGCGGCTCGACGGAGGTCGAGGTCAAGGAACGCAAGGATTGGGTCGGCGACGCCATTCATGCCACCCGTGCCGCGGTCGAGGAGGGCATCCTGCCCGGCGGCGTGGCGCTGCTCAGAGCCGCCAAGGCACTCGAGGCGGTCGCCGCCGACAACGCCGACCAGAGATACCGCCCCGATATCGTGCGGCGCGCCATCGAAGCTCCCGCGCGCCAGATCGCGGAGAACAGCGGGGCAAACCGCTCCATCGTCATCGGCAAGCTGCGCGAGGCTGTACCTATGGCTCGGACGCCCAGACCGGCGAATTCGGCGATCTCTTCGGCCAAGGCGTGATCTCGGCTTAAGGAGACCGCATGGTTCAGCCCGGTAGAACTCCATTTCATATTCAGCTCGCGGATATCATTCGGTCTCAGATCGAGAGCGGGGTCTTCAATGCTGGGGATCAGCTCCCCACTCAGATGGAGTTGATGAAACAGCACGAACTCAGCAGCAATACGGTGCGACAGGCGGTGCTTGCCCTTGTCGGTGACGGCTTGCTTTATCGACGCGCTGGCAAGGGGACGTTTGTTGCCAAGCGTCACATCGGCCGGGACCTGCTCACTTTTTCAGGATTTTCGGAAGAAGCGGTAGCGCGTGGCTTCCGGCCGGGTACCAGGCATGTGACGGTCGACTGGCGTTCCGCTGACGCCGTGGTTGCAACCGCACTTAATGTGCCAACCGATGAACGAGTACTAAACATCGAGCGCGTGAGAACGATTGACGACGAAGTCGTAGCTGTTGAGACGGTTTCGCTTCCTGCGGCAATAGGGCGCCAGATCGAAAAAGTGGACCTTGCCGACACCTCTCTCACCGAGATTCTCGAGCGGCAACTTGGTGTGACTCTGGCGCGAGCCAGGCAGGAGATAAGGGCCGGCACCGCGCGTGCCAAACTGGCAAAGGCACTCGACGTGCCTAGCGGCACTGCGGTACTGCAAATCGACCGTACCGCCTTCGACGCGACCGATCAGGTTATTTACTTTTCGTCCTCGTCCTACCGGGCCGATCGCTACATTTACACTGGCTGGATCGAGCGCAAGAGCGCCTCGATCGCTCAACCCCGCCAATTGATCGGCCGGAGCAGATGATGCCCAACTGCGAAGGGATGTGTTGCAAAGTTTTCAGCTAGCTAGTCATGTGAACCTAAAGTTCGCCACATAAGGTCTGCTCGGCCTAAACACCTGACGGACGAGAGAATTTCGTCCGCGGACTTGGTCCATCGATAGGGCTTTGGGTTCTCATTGTGGCGCTCGATGAAGGTGCGAATATCGGCCTCGAGCTGGCTGGTTGAGGTATGCACGCCGCGTCGCAGCTGCTTTCGGGTCAGTTCAGCGAACCAGCGTTCGACCTGATTGATCCAGGATGCCGATGTGGGCGTGAAGTGGACATGGTAGTGAGGCCGGCGCGACAGAAACCTGACCAGCGCGGTTCTGTGGTATCCATGATGACGTGGACATCGAGATCGGGCGGCACATTGGCGTCAATCTGCTTGAGGAAGTCCAGAAACTCGGTCGCCCTGTGCCGCTTGTAGCATTTGCCAATCACAAAGCCGGACGCCACATCGAGCGCCGCGAACAGCGAGTGGTGCCGTGTCGGACATAGCTATGGGTCCGGCGCTCCGGCACGCCCGGCATCATCGGCAGGACCGGTTGCTCCCGATCGAGTGCCTGGATCTGGCTCTTCTCGTCGACGCTCAAAACCATTGCCCTGTTGGGCGGTGACAGGTAGAGCCCGACGATGTCGCCAACCTTGTCGACGAACAGTGGATCGCTCGACAGCTTGAACTGGGTGAAGAATTGCCCGCGGCGCCCGGCAGCCGCATCTATGTGATCGAGGACATGCGGGATGTGACCGCCGAAATGCTCAAGAGCCTCTCAGACAAGCTGAACGGGTTTGCCCGCTGTGAGCGGCTCGCCACGAACAAAAAGGCCCTGATCGCCGCATGTGAAGGACAGCCCAATCACCGTTGCGACGTAGGGGCCCATTATGGCGGCGCCTCCTACTATCTCCTCCAGAAGCTCGAAATTGAGGACGTGCGCCTCGTCTATGCGCCCGCGCTCCGCATCGGCAACTTCGGCGGCCAAACGGATAACTGGATGTGGCCGCGCCACACGGGCCACTTCGGCTTTTGTCGCGCCTATGTCGCGCCTGATGGTTCCTCCCGGCCATATGCGCGCGACAACGTGCCCTACCGGCCCAAGAACTGGCTGCGCATCGCCGTTGAAGGCGCCAGGATGGACATTCTGCTGAATTTTACCTGCGGCGCTGTTTCATGGACGCGCTTGGGCACCCCATTTTCTATTGCCCGCCTCGGCTCATGCGGGGCGGGCTTCTTGGCCTTCTGGAGGATTTGCTCACCATGGTTCATAGTGGCGGCGCAACCGTCCGGTGAGCGCCTCACCTGAGGCTACATGGCGGCCGTGGAGATTGCCTCAGGAGCGGCGCCCAATCGGAAACCTTAGCACCTCCGCGTTTTGGCGTGGCTGCTTGAACTCTTCGACGGCAACCGCCTCAATTAGCAGGTCCAAGGCTTGGCGTCCCCTTCGACTCATCGGGTCATCGCCACAAAGGTAGTCATACGCTCGATCTAAATGCACTCGGGCGGCGGAAAAATCGCTTGTCATAGGACCCTCTCTAACCACCCCATTGCCGTCTACGAGGTGAAGGTCGCGCAATCGTCAATATTTACAGACAAATTTGAATTAATCGCGGATGATCGGGGAGTAGCTAGGCCGTCACCCACGGTGACTGAACCGGCCGACATCGGCGCCGAGGTCTCGGCATTCCTCGCGCGCCTGGAGGCCGTAGTCCCCTAACATGATGCCGCCGTCCAGCCCGCCGACGATCACTCGCTGGCGCTCGGTCGGATCATAAATGCCGAGCACCCCGTTCCGAGACCACCTCTAACCGGCGTCATTCGATGCGGACGCGGAACCGGCCCGATTTTGCGGCGCAGAGCCAGAGGCGGCGAGGCGGCCGCCCAGGTCCCAGGCCGGTTGGCTCCAAATCGCGCTAGGTCGTGTAGATCGTACGCCTCCGGCGAGGGCCGCCTTGCGCGAGCATGGCCCGGTAGCGAAGCTGCGCTCTTAAGGTCGTCCTTTCGAGCGTAGTTA
>NZ_JAMYRN010000013.1:0-175759 GCF_040321435.1 Mesorhizobium sp. M0410 | reverse complement strand
CAAGCTCAACTGGCCCATCTGCTTCACTGCCATCGCGATTCCCTCCGAGCTTCGTCTCAGAGAATCACAATCAGCGAATTACGCATCAGGCCCACAAGGGGAGAAGGAAGAGGCGCGCGCTCCACCTTCACCTTGCCAACTCCGGCTCTTCTGCCCTATTCTTCCCGCTAAAATAATTTCACACACAGGCAAACTTGTTTCTCGAAACCAGGGTTGAGATGAGCCAGTCGCCCTACCCCGCCGTCGTCGCCGGACCGCCGCGGCCGAGCCTGATCCTGCGGCCAGGCCAGATCGCGCTGCCGGCCGGGATGGAGCGCTACACCGTCCACGGCAACGGCGCGGTGCTAATCGAGGTCGAGGCCGGCGATACGATCAGCGTGCGCAATGTCGAGGGCGGGCAGGCTTGCGAGCTGCTGGCATGGGACAGCAGCGGCGCGACCGATCCCGGCATTCTCGGAGAGCAATCGAACAGCAATGCCGCCGGCATCAAGGCGATGCTGGCCGAGGGCGACGATAGCCTCGCTTCCTTGCGCCGAGGCCTCGAGCGGCGCGAGGTGCAGCTCGATCAGGCAAAGGGGGTTCGCGTTTTCGGCGGCGCCACCCCTGCCGGTACCGAACAGGCTTTTACGGTCGCCCGCGACGGTTCGATGCTGATTGCCGCGCCCGGCGGGCCGATGCTGGTCGACGGCCACGATACCGCGACGCCGCTTAGCGTCATCGTCCGGCGCGCCACCATCCGCCCGGCGGAGAAATCCAGGCTCGCCGACCCGCTGGCCGATCCCGTGCTCGACCTGCGCGTCCATTCGGCGACGGCGGAGGCCTACTTCGTCAACGCGGGCGACTATCTGCAGATCATCGATGTCGACGGTCGCCAATGCACGGATTTCCAGTGCTTTTCGGCGCGCAAGCTGGACAAGGGCCGCGATCATCCGCTCGACGTGACGACGACGCGCACGCTGATGGGCTCGAGCTATCCGATGCCCGGCCTGCATTCGAAATACTACGACCAGGACATGGAGCCGCTGGTCGAGGTGGTGCAGGACACTTGCGGCCGGCACGACGCGTTCGCGCTCGCCTGCGCTGCCAAATATTACGACGACATCGGCTATCCCGGCCATCCCAACTGCTCGGAGAATTTCAACCGCGCGCTGGCCGACAAGGGCGTCACGCCCCGCGCCGGCTGGATGGCGATCAACTTCTTCTTCAACACGGCGATCGACGCGCATGGCGTCGTGGTTTCGGACGAGCCGTGGTCGCGGCCGGGCGACTATGTGCTGCTGCGCGCCTTCACCGACATCGTCTGCGTCTCGTCCGCCTGCCCCGACGACACCACGCCGGCCAATGGCTGGGACCTGACCGACATCCATGTGCGAACCTATTCCGGCCAGCACAAATTCTCGCGAGCGATCGCCAGACGCATGACGCCCGATTCGGAACCGAAAATGACCCGCGAGACCGCCTTTCATTCGAGCTTTGCCAAGCACACCCGCAACTTCGTCGAGTACAAGGGTTATTGGCTGGCCAATTCCTTTGCCAGGCAAGGCCCGATCGACGAATACTGGGCCTGCCGGCAGGACGCCGTGATCATGGACCTGTCGCCGCTGCGCAAGTTCGAGGTCACCGGCCCGGATTCGGAAGCGCTGCTGCAATACACGCTGACCCGCGACATCAAGAAGCTCGGCGTCGGTCAGGTGGTCTACTCCGCCATGTGCTACGAGCACGGCGGCATGATCGACGACGGCACGCTGCTTCGGCTCGGCAAGGATAATTTCCGCTGGGTTGGCGGCGACGATCTATCCGGCGAATGGCTGCGGGAAACGGCGCAAAAACTCGGCCTCAGCGTGCTGGTGCGCTCGTCGACCGACCAGATGCACAATGTCGCCGTGCAGGGACCGAAAAGCCGCGACATCCTGCGGCAGATCGTCTGGACCTCGCCGCTGCAGCCGTCGATCGACGAGCTTGAATGGTTCCGTTTCGCGGTCGCCCGCATCGGCGGCGGCAATGGCATTCCCGTCATTGTCTCGCGCACCGGCTACACCGGCGAGCTCGGCTACGAGATCTGGTGCCACCCGCGCGACGCCGACAAGGTCTTCGACGCGATCTGGCAGGCCGGCCAGCCGCACGGCCTGAAGCCGATGGGGCTGCAGGCGCTCGATATGGTGCGCATCGAGGCCGGGCTGATCTTTGCCGGTTACGAATTTTCCGACCAAACAGATCCGTTCGAGGCCGGCATCGGCTTCACCGTACCGCTGAAGACCAAGAGCGACGATTTCATCGGCCGCGAGGCGCTGATCCGGCGCAAGGAAAATCCGCAGAGGAAGCTGGTCGGCCTCGACATCGACGCCAATGTCGCCGTCGGCCACGGCGATTGCGTACATGTCGGCCGCGCCCAGATCGGCGTGGTCACCTCCGGCATGCGCTCGCCGCTGCTAAACAAGACCATCGCGCTGGCCAGGCTCGACGTCGCGCATTCGGCGGTCGGCACCGAGGTCGAGATCGGCAAGCTCGACGGCCACAGCAAGCGGCTGCCGGCGCGCGTTGTCGCCTTTGCCCATTACGACCCGCAAAAGACCAGGCCGCGCTCCTGATCGACGCTGCCCTGGTTCTTCCCTTCTCCGTTGCTGTCGTGGGAGAAGGGAGACCGCACCTGTTGGCAGCGCCAACGAAGCTCGACTGTTTCACAAACGCAATGTGCACAGCGTCACAAAGCGCTTGACGTGAAAGCGCGTTGGGTCAATCTTCACTGCTAAGAAAAAAATACTACTGAGCGGAAAACGCTTGGGGCCGTTCAACGTGAGCGTCGATGACGCCTCGCGAGATTGCGGCTGTTGCCGATGGGAACATCAAAAATGGGGAATCCACGTAAATGAGCACGATAGTCACCACCTTGGTGCCGCCTGCCGAAGGGCAGCTGCACCGGAACATCGATTGGCGCGGCGCCTTCTGGGTCGCAAGCGGCGTTCCGGCCCTTGTCCTGTTTTCGATCGGCGGCATCGCCGGCACTACCGGAACGCTGGCCTTCCTGATCTGGACCGTATCCATGGTCATGGGCTTCCTGCAGTCCTTCACCTATGCGGAAATCGCCGGGCTGTTCCCGAATAAATCCGGCGGCGCCTCGATCTATGGCGCCACCGCATGGCTGCGCTATTCGAAATTCATCGCGCCGCTTTCGGTGTGGTGCAACTGGTTCGCCTGGTCGCCGGTGCTGTCGCTCGGCTGCTCGATCGCCGCCGCCTACATCCTCAACGCACTGGCGCCGGTGCCGCTGTTCACCGACACTTCGCCGGAAGTCGCCGCCTATATCGCGGCCCATGCCGGAACCAGCGCCGCCGACGCCATCACCGCGGTCACCGCGGCGGCGACGCCGGCGATCCGTAACTGGACGCTCTACGGTCACACGCTTGGCCCGGTTTCCTTTACCTTCAACGCCACCTTTTTCATCGGCGCGGTGCTGATGCTGATCATCTTCTCGATCCAGCACCGCGGCATCCTGGGCACGGCCAACGTGCAGAAATATATCGGCCTGCTGGTCATCATCCCGATGCTGATCGTCGGCGTGGTGCCAATCGTCACCGGCCAGATCGATTGGGCAAATTTCTCGCCGCTGGTGCCGCTCGCGGCAGCCTATGCGCCGGAGCCCGGCGCATGGAATATCGCCGGCTGGACGCTGGTGCTCGGCGGCATGTTCATCGCGGCATGGTCGACCTACGGTTTCGAGACCGCCGTCTGCTACACCTCCGAATTCAAGAACCCCGGCACCGATACCTTCAAGGCGATCTTCTACTCCGGCCTGTTGTGCATGCTGCTGTTCATCCTGGTGCCATTCACCTTTCAGGGCGTGCTCGGCTTGAACGGCATGCTGGCGACGCCGATCGTCGACGGCTCCGGCGTTGCCGATGCGCTGGCCGGCATGGTCGGCGGCGGACAGCTGATCCACAGCCTGCTGGTCATGCTGATGATCCTGGCGCTGGTGCTCTGCATCATGACGGCGATGGCCGGCTCTTCGCGCACGCTCTACCAAGGTTCGGTCGACGGCTGGCTGCCGCGCTACCTCAGCCATGTCAACGAGCATGGCGCACCGACGCGGGCGATGTGGACCGACCTGGTCTTCAACCTGATCGTGCTGGCCATCGCCTCGGCCGACGCGACAAGCTTCTTCTTCATCCTCGCGGTGTCGAATTGCGGCTATATCATCTTCAACTTCCTCAATCTCAATGCCGGCTGGATCCACCGCATCGACAATGGCCACATCGCGCGGCCCTGGAAGGCCCCGAGCTGGCTGCTCGGCCTCGGCGCGATCTTTGCCTACGTCAACGCTGTCTTCATGGGCGCCGGAGCCAAGGTCTGGAACCCGATGGCATTGTGGGCCGGGCTGATCACGGCAGCCTTGATCATCCCGGTGTTCTGTTTCCGGCATTACATCCAGGACAAGGGCAAATTCCCCGACCACATGCTGGCCGATCTCGGCATGAACTCGTCCGACCTTACAGTGCGAAAGGCCGGGATGCTGCCCTATCTGACGCTGGTCGCCGGCGTCGCGGTGATGCTGCTCGCCAACTGGCTGTTTGTCATCTGAACCCTGCCTTGAGGGATCGGGCGCGCGATGCGCCCGGTCCCTGCATTTTGTTCTTGCTTTGTGCCGGCAGCTATGCTATTAATTCCACTATGGTGCTGATTCGCCCCGAAACCCGCCGCTGAGGCGGGTTTTTCGTTTTAGGCCCGGCGCCAGGCTCAATCGATCTTGATGAACACGCCCTTGGTGTTGAGATATTCGTCGAGGTGTTCGGCGCCACCCTCGCGGCCGTAGCCGCTCATCTTGTAGCCGCCGAAGGGCACGGCCGGATCGATCGCGTGATAGGTGTTGACCCAGACCGAGCCGGCGCGGATCTTTCGCGACAGCCGATGGGCGGTGGCGAGATTTTGGGTGAAGACCCCTGCAGCCAGGCCATAAGGCGTGTTGTTGGCCCGCTCGACCGCCTCGTCCAACGTGTCGAACGGCAAGGCTGAAATCACCGGCCCGAAGATCTCCTCGCGGGCGATCTTCATGTCGTCCGAGACTCCGGCAAAGACGGTCGGCGCGACGAAATTGCCGGCGGCAAGCGCGCCTTCCACAAGCCGGGTGCCTCCGGTGACGAGTTTCGCCCCTTCCGCGGTGCCGGCCTCGAGGTAGCCGGTGACCCGTTGTAACTGCTTTTCGGAGACGAGCGGGCCGATTTCGGTCGCCGGGTCGATGCCGTCGCCGACCCTGAGACCCTTGGCATATGCCGCCAGCCGCTCGACGAACTCGTCATGGACGGCGCGTTCGACGAAAAGGCGCGAGCCGGCGATGCAGATCTGGCCGGAATTGGCGAACACCGACATCGCCGCCACCGGCACCGCTTTGTCGAGATCGGCATCGGCGCAGACGATGACCGGCGATTTGCCGCCGAGTTCCAGCGAGACGCGCTTGAGGTTGCCAGCCGAGGCGCGCACGATCGACTGGCCGGTTGCCGTCGAGCCGGTGAAGACGATCTTGTCGACGCCGGTGTGCTCGGCGAGTGCCGCGCCTGCCTCGGCGCCGGTGCCGGTGACGATGTTGACGACGCCTTCCGGGACGCCGGCTTCGTTCATGATGTCGGCGATCAAAAGCGGCGTCAGAGGCGCCTCTTCCGATGGTTTCAGCACGATGGTGCAGCCGGTCGCCAGCGCCGGGCCGATCTTCCAGATCGACGCCGCCGTTGGCGCGTTCCAGGGAATGATGGCGCCGACGACGCCGACCGGCTCCTTGCGGGTGAAAGAGACGATTTCGCCGGGCAGCGAGTTGTCGATGGTCTCGCCGTGCAGCGCCGTCGCCATGCCGGCATAGTAGCGCAGCATGCCGATGACGCGGTTGCGGTTGGCGCGGGTGCGTATGATCGGCATGCCCATGTCGGTGGTGTCGGAGCGGCTGATCTCTTCCCAGTGCTTTTCGAAGAGGTCGGCGATCCTTAGCAGCAGCACCTGCCGCTCATAAGGCTTGAACCGGCTCCATGGCCCCTCGAACGCCTTGCGGGCGGCAGTCACCGCGACGTCGATGTCCTGGCGGTCGGCGCGCGGCACTGTGGCGATGACCGCGCCGGTGGCGGGGTTGCGGCTCTCCATGGTCCGACCGGAGCGGGCATCAACCCACCCACCGCCGATGAACATCCGGCGATGGCGCCCGTCGATCGGCAGCCGCAGCGCCGCCGCTGTCTGAGGCATGGTCATAACGTCCTCCTCCGGCGCCTACGCCTGGTGGGCGGATTAAACCGCCGGAGGTCACATTTGCCAACAGCGCTATTCGGCCGCCAGGGCCAGTTGCGGCCTTTCGTTCTTTTCTTCCGTCTCGGCCGGCTGCTCCACCACCTTCTTGGGCTCCCTGCCGAAGAACAGCGCATAGGCTGCCGGCAGGACAAGGATGGTCAGCACCGTGGCGACGAGAATGCCGCCCATCATGGCGTAGGCGAGCGGCCCCCAGAAGACGCCGCGCGAGATCGGGATCAGCGCCAGCACCGCCGTCAGCGCCGTCAGCACGATCGGCCGGAACCGGCGCACCGCCGAGCCGATGATGGCCTCGGAACGCTCCACGCCGGCGGCGATGTCCTGGTCGATCTGATCGACCAGGATGATCGAGTTGCGCATGATGATGCCGAGCAGGGCGATGACACCGAGGATGGCGACGAAGCCGAACGGCGCGCCGCTGATCAAAAGTGCCGCGGCCGCGCCGATAATGCCGAGCGGACCGGTCGCCAGCACCAGCATCGCCTTGCCGAAATGCTGCAGCTGGATCATCAGCAGCACGACGATGACGGCCAGCATGATCGGCGCTTTCGCCGCAATCGAGGCCTGGCTTTCGGCCGCATCCTCGGCGCCGCCCTGGATCTCGATCTTGTAGCCGGGGGCGAGGCTGGCGCGCAGGCCCTGCATCTCGCTGTACATTTTCATGGCGACATCGTTCGGCTGCACGCCATCCGGAAGCGTGGCGCGTACACTGATGGTCGGCAAGCGGTCGCGCCGCCATTCGACGCCTTGCTCCAGCACCGGGACGATCTTGGCGACCTGCGACAGCGGCACGGAGCCACCGAAATCGGTCGGTATATAGACGGAGTCGACCGCCGACAGCAGGTGACGGCTTGCCTCCGGCTCACGGGCGACGATCGAAACCGTCTCCTCGCCGTCGCGGAAGTCATCGAGCGGCGCTCCCGACATGGTCGCCTGCAGCATCTGGCGGATGCGCTGCGAGGTGACGCCGAGCGCACGGGCACGATCCTGGTCGATCACCAGCTTCATCGCCGGCACCGGCTCCAGCCAGTCGTCGTGGATGGCGCCGAGCAGCGGATTTGCCTGGAACTTCGCCTTTACCTCGTCGGCAATGCGTCGCACCTCCTGGCGATCGGGACCCATGACGCGCATCTGCACCGGCCAGCCGGTCGGCGGACCGAGGAACAGGCGATCAACCTTGGCGCGGATCGATGGGAAATCTTCGGCCAGGATGGTGCGCAGCTTGACGATCAGCCGCTCGCGGGCCGGTTCGTCATTGGCCATCACCAGAAGCTGGGCGAAGTTCGGGTTGCGAAGCTGCTGGTCGAGCGGCAGGAAGAAGCGCGGCGCGCCTTCGCCGATATAGGTGGCTATGAAGCGCTTGTCCTTGTCGTCCATCATCCTGGCTTCGAGCGCCTTGGCCTGGGTCTCGACTTCCTTGATGCTGGTGCCTTCCGGCAGCCAGAGATCGACGAGGATTTCCGGACGCGACGATTGCGGGAAGAAATTCTGCGGAATGAACTGGAACGCCCACAGGCTGGTGGCAAACGTCATCAGCGTCATCACCAGGACGATGATGCGATGGCGCACCGCCCATCCCACGGTCGAGCGAAGACGGCGGTAGAAGCGCGTGTCGAAGACATCGTGATGGTTGCCGGCGTGCTTGCGCTGCTTCAGGATCATGTGGCCGAGCCACGGCGTGAAATAGACTGCCGCAAACCAGGACACGACCAGCGCGATGCCGACGACGTAAAACAGGGTGCGCACATATTCGCCGGCCGTCGAGGCAGCGAACCCGACGGGAATGAAGCCGGCCGTGGTGATCAGCGTGCCGGTGAGCATCGGGAAAGCGGTCGAGGAGTAGGCGAAGCTCGCCGCCTCGACCTTGACCAAGCCTTCCTCGAGCTTTCGCTCCATCATTTCGACGACGATCATCGCGTCGTCGACCAAGAGGCCAAGGGCGATGATCAGCGCACCGAGCGAAATGCGCTGCAGGTCGATGCCGAGCTCGTACATAATGGCAAACGTAGCCGCCAGGACTAACGGAATGACGATCGCGATTACCAGGCCCGAACGCCAGCCGATCGACAGGAACGAAACGAAAAGCACGATCAGGAGCGCTTCGCCGAGCGCTTCCATGAATTCGCTCACCGCCTCTTTCACCACGTGCGGCTGGTCGGAAATCTGATCGACCGCAACGCCATAGGGCAGCGCCTCTTCGAAGCGCTTGTAGGTCGCTTCGACGTCCTTGCCGACGTCGGTGACGTTGAAGCCCTTGGCCATGACGACGCCGAGCTGGACGCTGTCGTGACCGTTGAAACGGTATTTGCGCTGGTACGGATCCTCGAGGCCCGAGGTCACGGTAGCGATGTCGCCAAGGCGCGTCACCTGGTTGCCGGCGCGCAGGCGAAGCTCACGGATGTCGGCCGCCCTGGTGACATCGCCCTCGACCGAAATGCGCACCGAACGCTGGCCGGTGTCGACAGAACCTGCCGGGTCGACATTGTTCTGGCCTCGGATCGCATTCTGCAGGTCGGTCAACGTCAGGCCACGTTCGGCAAGCGCCTTGGATGAAACGTCGATGTAGAGTTTTTCCGGCTGGTCGCCGATGATCACGGCCTTCTCGACACCGGGCGTCGTCAGCAACATGTCACGCGCCTGGATGGCGAATTTCTTCAGTTCGGGATAGCTGTAGCCGTCGCCGCTGATCGAATGCAGGGTGATGAACGTGTCGCCGAATTCGTCATTGAAGTAAGGCCCGAGCAGCCCCTGCGGCAGCTCATTGGCGATATCGCCGACCTTCTTGCGCACCTGATAGAAAGCATCGGCGACCTGCGCCGGATTGGTGTCGCCCTTAACCTGCAAGGTGATGATGGCGCTGCCGGCGCGGGTGTAGGAGCGGACAAAATCGAGGTGTGGGGTTTCCTGCAGCTTGCGCTCGATCTTGTTGACGACCTGGTCCTCCATCTCCTTGATCGAGGAGCCTGGCCAGATCGCCTGGACGACCATGACGCGGAAGGTGAAATCGGGGTCTTCCTTCTGGCCCATGCGCATCAGGCCGAGCGCACCGGCGACGATGATCAGCCCGAACAGGAAGCGGGCAATGCTCGGATGGCCGATTGCCCAGCGCGAAAGATTGAAAGACCGCTTTTCATTGGTGTCGATGGTCATCGGCGTCAGTCCGTTTCAATTTGATCAACAGAGCACGCGCTTTCGCATGCCCAAGGAACTTCCGATGTGGGCTTCCGGGCGGCGTGGCTTTCCGAGTTGAGAGATCTACATCGCGGTGGGACGCGAGGATCGACGTGGGGGTTACATCGACCTGAGATCTCGAAAATCGGGGGAGGCCTGCCGCCCGGAAACCGTGAATTGCCTGGCCGTCAGCGCAAGCGCCTTGCAGCGTCATCGGCAGACGCCGACTGTTGCGCTGCATCACCGGTCAGCTTGACTTTCAGATTCTCGGTCATGAACTGCGTGCCGGCGGCGACGACCACGTCACCCGGCTTCAGCCCATCGGCGACACTGACGCCGTCGGGGGTGAAGGCGGCGACCTTGACCGGATGCGCGTGGACGGTCCCGCCATTGCGGTCGACGGTCCAGACGATCGATTGGCTGTCCTTTTGCGCCAACGCGGCTAGCGGGATCGACACCAGCTGCTGCCGGTTGTCCGCCGCGGCTTCGATGGAGGCGGTCATGCCTAGCAGCACGCGAGGATCGTTGGGCAGGCTGACGCGAACGGCAAAGGTGCGCGACTGCGGATCGGCGCTGCCGGCGACTTCGCGGACCTTGCCGTCGAGCGTCAGCGCCTCGTCGGACCAGAAGCCAGCCTTGACGGTCTTGCCCGGCTTGAATTCGGCGATATCGGTTTCCGGAACAGCGATCAGAACTTCCTTCTCGCCGTCGATGGCAACGGTCACCACCGGCGTGCCGGAGCCGACCACCTGGCCGACATCGGCGGCAACGGCGGTGACGATGCCGTTCTTGTCCGCCTTGAGATCGGTATAGCGGACCTGGTTCTGCGCCTGGGCAAGCTGCGAGCGGGCGGAGTCTCGCGTGGCGACCGCCTGATTATAGGTGAGCGTCGCCTGCTCGAGCTGCGACTTCGGCGCGAAATTCTTGGCGTAGAGCTGTTCGGCGCGCTTGCGCGTAAGCTCGACTGTCTCGACCTGACGGTCGGCGGCATCGAGGCTGGCCTGAGCGCTTCTCACCGAAAGCTCGTAGTCGGTGGGATCGATGCGGGCGAGAACGTCGCCCGGCTTGACGCGGTCACCGATGTCGACAAGGCGCTCGGTGATCTTGCCGTTGATGCGAAAACCGAGACTCATCTCGGTGCGGGCACGCACCGATCCGGAATAGGAAAGCTGACGGGTATCACTCGCCTTGGCGATCTCGACCACCTTGACCGGGCGGATGATCTCGGTGACCTCGGCTTTCTCCTGCGAGCAGCCAGCGAGGCCGAGGGTGGCAACGACAAGCAATGCCAGGCCTGCGGCCGGTCGCCCGTTGGTGATGGACTTGGACAAAGACACTTTTCGTACTCCCGAACTGTGGAGATGAATTCTCGGCATCGCCGCCCGACGGGCGGCAACGGTCATTTCTTCAAGGCTCTGATGGCAAAGTCGGCAAGCTCGTCCGGCGTTGCCCGGTTCTTCTTGGCGAGGCACTGGGCCACCATCTGCGGATGACAGAGGCTGATAATGGCAGCGCCGAAACACCGGGAAGCGATCACCGGATCCTGATCGACGAACTCGCCGGTAGCGATGCCCTCGCGGATCACTTCCGCGACCAGTTCATGGATGCTGTCGATGTGCTTTTCGATGACGTGCCAGTCGCGCTCGATGGCGACGATGACCATCTCGTGCACCTTCTCCTGGTCGATCATGGTCTCGAGCGTCCACTGATAGTGCGTATGCACGTAGCGGCGGAGCTTTTCGCTGGCGGTGCCGGGGCTATGGCAGGCTTCGTAGGTCAACCGGTAGCAGGTGGCGAGCATACGGCCGCAAACCGCCTGGTGGATTTCCACCTTGGAGGCGAAGAAGCGATAGATGTTGGCGGTCGACATGCCAAGTTCGCGCGCTATGTCGGCGACGTTGGTCTTTCCGTAGCCGTAGTGGCGGAACAATCGCTCCGCGCAATCCAGGATGCGCGTGACATTTTCCTGGCGGGCGGAATCGGCGGTGGTGTCTAGGGTTTCAAGCATCTCGTTGGCCAAAATTTACGACTGACGAATTTAGAATTTCGTCACTCGTAAATTGAAAACCATCACCTGTCAAGGCACGATTTTGGCCGCTGACGACAGAGGGTGACATCTCTGGACGGAGTTGGCCCATGAAGCGCATGGGATTGGCGCCGGGCGCGCCTGCGACAGCGCGCGTTTTTTTGTGCGAAGGATTTTTGAAAAGATGCTTTCCGAAATCGGTTCCGTTTTCGGATCAGGCGCTAAGGCTGCTTCGCCATCTCCCGCAGCCGGAACTTCTGGATCTTGCCCGTCGAAGTCTTCGGGATTTCGGCGAAGATCACCGCTTTCGGCACCTTGAAGCGGGCGAGCAGCGCGCGGCAGTGCTCGATGATTTCGGCCTCGGTTGCCGCTTTGCCCTGCTTGAGCTCGACATAGGCGACCGGCACCTCGCCCCATTTGTCGTCGGATCGGGCGACAACGCCGCAGGAAGCCACGGCGGGATGCTTGTAGAGCGCCTCCTCGACCTCGATCGAGGAGATGTTTTCGCCGCCGGAGATGATGATGTCCTTGGAACGGTCCTTGAGCTGGATGTAGCCATCCGGATGCATCACGCCGAGGTCGCCCGAATGGAACCAGCCGCCGGCAAAAGCCTCGTCGCTCGCTCTGCGGTTCTTCAGATAGCCCTTCATGACGATATTGCCGCGGAACATCACCTCGCCGATCGTCTCGCCGTCGGCCGGCGTTTCTTGCATCGTCTGCGGGTCCATCACGGTCAGGCCTTCGAGCGCGGCATAGCGTACGCCCTGCCTGGCCTTCTTCGCTGCCCTCGCCCCCTTCTCCAGCCGGTCCCACTCGCCATGCCATTCGTTGACGACGGCCGGGCCGTAGGTCTCGGTCAGGCCGTAGAGATGGGTGACGGCAAAGCCCGCATCGGCCATGCCCGACAGCACCGCCTCAGGCGGTGGCGCCGCGGCGGTGTTGAAGGTGACGGTCTGCGGAACCTGCCGCTTGTCCTCGTCGCTGGCGTTGATCAGCACCGACATCACCACCGGCGCGCCACACAGATGGGTAACGCCGTGATCGGCGATGGCGTCGTAGATCGGCTTCGGCCGCACCCAGCGCAGGCAGACATGGGTGCCAGCCTGGACGGCAAGCGTCCAGGGAAAGCACCAGCCGTTGCAGTGGAACATCGGCAGCGTCCACAGATAGACCGGGTGCTTGCCCATGCCGGCATGGATGGTGTTGGCATAGGCCATCAGTGCCGCGCCGCGATGGTGACAGACGACGCCCTTCGGATTGCCTGTCGTGCCGGAGGTGTAGTTGAGCGAGATGGCGTCCCATTCATCGTCCGGCATCGACCAGGCGAAATCCTCGTCGCCGCCGGCGACGAACGCCTCATAGTCCAGCGTGCCGATCCGTTCCCCCTTGGGATAGGGCGCATCGGCGGCATAGTCGGGATCGTCGTAATCGATCAGCAGCGGCCTGACCTTGGCCAGCGTCAGCGCTTGCCGAACCACGCCGGCGAATTCGCGGTCGACGATCAGCACCTTGCTTTCGGCGTGATCGAGCTGGAAGGCAATGACGGCGGCGTCGAGGCGCGTGTTGAGCGAGTGCAGCACCGCCTTGGTCATCGGCACGCCGAAATGCGCTTCCAGCATCGGCGGTGTGTTGGACAGCATGACGGTAACGGTGTCGCCCTTGCCGATGCCGCGCTTAGAAAGGGCCGAGGCAAGCCTCAGCGAGCGTTTCCAGAAATCGCGATAAGTCGTGCGCCGGCGGCCATGAATGATGGCGACCTGGTCGGGAAAGGTTTTTGCCGCCCGCTCGAAATAGGTGAGCGGCGTCAGCGGCTGATGGTTGGCCGGGTTCCTGTCGAGATCCTGTTCGTAGGGATTGCCCATCCCGTCCTCCCCGATGTTCGTCCAGAACTTTAGCTACAGGTTTGCGGTCCGTCACCACCAACGATGCCGCGACAGACCGCATTTGGCACAATGACGGTCTAGATTCGACCGGCGCGAGAGCATTACCTGCCCGCGCGTAGTTTGACTTTTGTCGAGAGCCGTGAATAATGTCAGCGAGGAGATGGCATGGCGATCCGACCGGCAGAACAGCTTATCCACAAGGCCGCGTGGCTTTACTACGCACACGGCTTGCGCCAGGACCAGGTGGCCAGCCAGCTCAAGATTTCGCGCGCCTCGGTAGCCATGTATCTGCGCAAGGCGCGCGAGACCGGCATCGTCAACATCTCGACCTCGACCCAGCTTTTCACCGACGACGTGCTGGCGCGGGAGCTGGAAGACGCGCTGAAGCTCGACGCCGTCTGGATCGCGCCGGAAAACGGCTATGTCGCCGACCCGTCCACCGACATCGCGGTACTTGCGGCAAGCGTCTTCCTCGAGCTGGTCAGGAAGGGCGACCGCATCGGCGTCGCCTGGGGGCGGACCATCTACACCATCGCCGACATCATGTCCTATGCCGATCTGCAGGACGTCACCGTGGTGCAGCTCTGCGGCAATCTCGGCGCCCCCTATTCGTACCGGCCAGACCAATGCACCATGGAGATCGCCCGCCGGCTCAACGCCAAGGGACTGAATTTTTACGCGCCGCTGGTGCTGACGACGGAAGAACTGGCACGCGGCCTGCGCGCCGAGCCGGTGATCCGCGAGCAATTGTCGGGCATCGGTGACTGCAACCTGGCGCTATACTCGGTCGGCTCAGTGGATACCGACAGCCATCTGGTCAAATGCGGCGCGCTGACGCCAAGCGAAATGGCTGCATTGCGCAAGGCGGGTGCGGCCGGCGTCATTGCCGGGCAAATCATCGACGCCCAGGGCCAGGCGCTCGACTGCAGCTACAACCGCCGGCTGATTTCGGCGGAGCTGTCATCGCTGCGCCAGATCGAAAAGCGCCTTGTGGTGGTGCAGGAGGAGAGCAAGTTCGAACCGCTCGTCGCGGCGATCGCCGGCGGGCTCTGCACTCATCTCGTCGTCGGCGCGCGCATGGCACGACGGCTGCTCGACCATGCCGGAGCGGCAGCAGAAAAGGTCGCCTGATAGTTAATTCCAGCCGCCGGTGCATTGTCATCAAAGCGTCGCGGCATTCCTGTTCACAACAAAAAGAAATCGGACGAAGCTGACATGAAGAACCTCTGGAATGACGGCGAGGCGGAGAAGTTGGTCGCCGACTATGCAAAGAAGGGTGTGGCCCGCGACCTGGCGTTGCGCGTCTACACGACCAGGCTGCTGGGCGGCGAGCCGCGGCTCGTCCTGCATGGCGGCGGCAACACCTCGTGCAAGACCAAGGCTACCGATCTTATCGGTGACGAGTGGGACGTGCTCTGCGTCAAGGGCAGCGGCTGGGACATGGGCGTCATCGAGCCGCAGGGGCTGCCGGCGGTCAAGCTCGGCCCGCTGTTGAAGGCGCGGTCGCTGAAGAAGCTCTCCGACGAGGACATGGTCGCGCTGCAGCGGGCGAACCTCATCGATCCGTCCTCGCCAAATCCATCGGTCGAGACGCTGCTGCACGCCTTTCTGCCGCACAAATTCGTCGACCACACGCATTCGACCGCAATCCTCGCCATCGTCGACCAGGAGGACAGCGAGGCGCTGAGCCGGAAGGTGTTCGGCGAAAAGATGGGCTTCGTGCCTTACATCATGCCGGGCTTCGATCTGGCGAAGGCGGCCGCCGATGTTTTCGACGCCGATCCGACGGTCGAAGGCCTGATCCTCGACAAGCATGGCATTTTCACCTTCGGCGACGATGCCAGGCAGGCCTATGACCGGATGATCCATTATGTGAACGTCGCCGAGGATTTCATCGCCAGCCACGGCAAGCCGCGCACCGAAAAGGTGGCACTGCCGGCCAGGCTGGCGAAGCCTGCGGAGATTGCACCGATGCTGCGCGGCGCGGTGGCGGTGGCGCGCGGCGAAGGCCGTTTCGAACGCATGATCAGCGATTTCCGCACCTCGGATGCGATCGTCGACTTCATCAATTCGGCAAAAATTGCCGACTATGCCGGGCGCGGCGTGTCGACACCCGACCTGTCGATCCGCATCAAGACCGGACCGATGGCGCTGCCGGCGCCCGACGCTGACAAGGTCGGCGACTACAAATCCGTCATCCGCCAGCATGTCGAGAAATTCGCCAAGGACTATCGCGCCTATTTCGAAACCAATGATGCGCTCGACGACGTGAAGCGCACCATGCTCGACCCGATGCCGCGGCTGACGCTGGTGCCCGGCCTCGGCATGTTCGGCCACGGCCGCACACTCAAGGACGCGAAGATCGCCTCCGACGTCGGCGAAATGTGGATCGAGGCGGTGCGCGGCGCCGAAGCCGTCGGTGACTTCCGCCCGCTCTCCAAAGCCGACCTGTTCCCGCTCGAATACTGGTCGCTGGAACAGGCCAAACTCGCCTCCAACAAGCCGAAGCCGCTGACCGGCCAGGTGATGCTGGTCACCGGCGGCGCCGGCGCGATCGGTGCCGCCACGGCAAAGCTGTTCGCCGACAACGGTGCCCATGTCGTCGTCGTCGATCTCGATGCGTCAAGGGCTGCCGAGGCGGCAAAAAAAGCCGGCAACGGTTCGATCGGCATTGGCACCGACATCACCGATCCGGCGCAGATGCGCGCTGCGTTCGACAACGCGGTCGACGTCTACGGCGGCCTCGACATTCTCGTCTCGAATGCCGGTGCCGCCTGGGAGGGCCGGATCGGCGAGATCGACGACGCCACCTTGCGCAGGAGTTTCGAACTCAATTTCTTCGCACACCAGTCGGCGGCGCAAAATGCCGTGCGCATCATGCTCGAACAGGGCACCGGCGGCGTGCTGTTGTTCAATACCTCCAAGCAGGCGGTCAATCCGGGGCCGAAGTTCGGCGCTTACGGCATTCCCAAGGCGGCAACGCTGTTTTTGTCCAGGCAATATGCGCTCGACTACGGCGCGCATGGCATCCGCTCCAATGCCGTCAACGCCGACCGCATCCGTTCGGGGCTGTTGACCGATGCCATGATCGCCAGCCGCTCGGGCGCACGCGGCGTGTCGGAGAAGGAGTACATGTCCGGCAACCTGCTCGGGCAGGAAGTGACGGCCGAAGACGTCGCCCAGGCCTTTCTGCATCAAGCGCTGGCCGAGCGGACAACCGCCGATGTGACGACGGTGGACGGCGGCAACATCGCAGCGGCGTTGAGGTAGATCTAAACTCCGGGCCAACAAAAAAGAGCGGCCCGCGAGCCGCTCTTTTCCTTTGCCGATAGCGAAAGACTACTTCGCGTTCGGGTTCGGCATCCAGGCCGGCATCGCGACATCGGCATGGGCGAACTGCGGCAGCTTGGCCGAGAGGTCCTCCATGTTCTTGATGTCCTTGTCGATCAGATCCTTCTGGGTGATCAGCGTCGGCGGCACGATGAC
Organism: Mesorhizobium sp. M0410; assembly: GCF_040321435.1. NCBI lineage: Bacteria > Pseudomonadati > Pseudomonadota > Alphaproteobacteria > Hyphomicrobiales > Phyllobacteriaceae > Mesorhizobium > Mesorhizobium sp. M0410. Next base: position 158,914 of record NZ_JAMYRN010000013.1, on the reverse strand, counting down.
GTTGTGGCCGGGACCTTCACCGGCCAACAGCTGCGCCAGCGCACGCACCGAGACCTGGCCGACGACGGCCGGGTTGGTGGCGGCGGTTGCCGCCCAGGCGCTGTCCGGCTCGCGCATCGCGGCGATGTCCGAGGTAGAGATGTCGGCCGAATAGATCTTGATGTCCTTGTTCAACCCGGCCTCGTCGACGGCGATCTTCACGCCTTTGGCGAATTCGTCATAGGGCGCGAACATCACCTTGATGTCGGGATGAGCCGACAACACCGAGCGAGCCTGGTTGGCGACCGAATTGGCGATCGGATTGTCGAGCGTGCCGAACATGGCGACTTCGTTGATGCCCGAATATTTCTTCTTGAATTCGACCCAGGTCTCGTTGCGGCGGTCGAGTGGGGCGATGCCGGCGACATAGACATAGCCGGCCTTCCAGCTCTCGCCATTGTCTTTGACCGCCTGTTCGAGCGCCAGGCGCGCGAGGTCGCGGTCGGATTGCTCGATCTGCGGGATCTTGGGGTTTTCGACATTGACGTCGAAGGCGACGACCTTGATGCCGGCATCGACCGCGCGCTGGGCGGCGTCCTTCATCGATTCCGTCAGTCCGTGCTGGATGATGATGCCCTGGACGCCGAGCGCGATGGCTTGGTCGACCATGTCGGCCTGAAGCGCCGCGTCCTGGCGACTGTCGAGCACGCGCAGGTCGACGCCGAGCGCCTTGGCCTGCGCCTCGACACCGGACAAATACGCCTGGAAGAAGTCGCCGGTCGAGAGATAGCGGACCAGCGCTATCTTGACGCCGCCCGGCTTGTCGAACGGCGCTGGCCGATCCTGCGCCATTGCCGGCAACTGCATCAGCAATGTTGCGCCGGCAAGCCCGAGCGCTGCCTTCCCCAAAAGTCTTCTTGTGATGTTCACGTCGCTTCCTCCACTTGTTGAACCCAAAATGTAACCGGTCGAAACCTATCTCCTGCCCCTGCCGGACAGGGCGAAGGTGAAGACAAGGGCGACCACGAGAACCACGCCCTTGACGAAATCCTGCGTGTAGTAAGGCGCGTTCATCATCGTCAGGCCCTGCAGCAGCACGCCGACAAACACCGCGCCGACAGCCGTGCCGAAGGCGTTCGGCTTGGCGGCGCCGAGAACCGCGTAGCCGATGAGTGCCGCAGCCACCGCGTCGAGCAACAGATTATTACCCGAGGCGATGTCGCCACGTCCAAGCCGGGCGGCGAGCAAAATGCCGCCGATCGAGGCAAAAACCCCAGAAATAACGTAGGCCCAGATTTTGTATGCCTTGACAGGCGCGCCGGCGAGTTCGGCAGCGCGTTCGTTGCTGCCGACGGCGTACATCATGCGGCCGAAACGCGTGTATTCGAGAAAGAACCAGATCAGCACCGCCAGCACGAGCAGGACGACGACCGACACCGGGATGAGGTTCGGGATGAAGAAGTCGAAGCGATGGCGGCCAAGCGCCAGAAACGCGGCGCCGAAGCTGCCGTTGGCGACCGAGCCGTCGGGCATGGTCATGCCGGTGGCGATCGAACGGCCCTCGGTCGGTATGCGCTGCAGGCCGACAAGCAGGAACATCATGCCGAGCGTCGCCAAAAGGTCCGGCACCCGCGTATAGACGATCAGCCAGCCATTGATGAGGCCGACGACGGCGCCGATCACAAGGCAGACGACGACCGCCACGACGGCGTTCTGTTCCAGCACCACCATGACGTAGGCAGCCGCCATCATGGCGCTGGTGGCGACCGAGCCGATCGACAGGTCGAAGCCGCCGACGACCAGCGTGGCGGTGACGCCGAGCGCCAGAACGCCGGTGATGGCGACCGACTGGAAGATGAAGACGGCGCTTTGCGGCGAGACGAAACCATCGGCGGCGACGGCGAAATAGGCGATCAGCCCGAACAACAGAACGATGAAGCCGTAGCGAATAGCATGGTCGCGCAGGATCATTCAGCGCTCCCGTACGCTGGCACCGTCTTTATCCGACCCGAATTCATACCCTCTCCATTCCAATTCTCATCGTCTTCCCGCTCTCAGGCTGCGCTGTGCAACGGCCCGCCCGCCACTTCGGCCAGCAGACGCTCGAGATCGACATCGGTGTTGCGGTGCTCGCCGACGATCGTCTGCTCCGACATCACCAGGATGCGATCAGCCGTCTCCAGGGCTTCGTCCAGTTCGGTGACGAACAGCAGCGTCGCGCGGCCATGGGCGCTCGCCCGCAGCTTGGCGGCGATGTCACGCCTGGCCGAAATGTCGACGCCCTGAAAAGGCTCGTCGAGGATGAACAACCTTGCCGCCTGGGACATCCAGCGGGCGACCATCACCTTCTGCTGATTGCCGCCGGAAAGCGACGCCATCTCGTCCCTCTCGGAGCGGCAGACGATGCCCAACTCCTGGATCTGCTCGCGGGCAACAGCGCGTTCGATACCGCGTTTGAGAACACCGAGACGCGACATGCGACTGTGGAACGGCAGGCTGATGTTTTCCTGGATGTTGAAGTCGCCGACGATGCCGTTTTCGCCCCGGTCCTTGGCGACGAGAAACACGCCGGCGGCAATCGCTTCGCCGGTCGACGCCGGCGCATAGGGTTTCCCGTTCAGCACCATGGCCCCGGACAGCGGCTTGCGCAAACCGAACAGCGTCTCGGCAAGTGCGGTCTTGCCGACACCGACGAGGCCGGTGATGGCGACGACCTCGCCGTCGCCGAGGGTCAGCGAAATCGGCCTGGCGCCTTCAGCAATCCGCAATGCATCGGCAGCGAAAATTGCTTTGGCCGAATTCCTGGCGACAATCCGCTCGAGCTGGATCTTACGGCCGAGCATGGCGTTGACCGCACCTTCGTAATCCAGCGGCTTCTTGTCGAAGATACCTGAGATAACCCCATCGCGCATTGAAATGATGCGATCGGCAAGCCGTCTGATATCCGACATACGGTGCGAGATGTAGAGGATCGCCACGCCTTGCTGGCGGAGCCGGTCGAGCAATGCGAACAGCCGGTCGGCTTCGGCGCTGGACAGCGAGGAGGTCGGCTCGTCGAGGATCAGCACTTTCGGCCGGTGCGCCATGGCGCGGGCGATCGCCACCATCTGGCGGTCGGCCAGAGAGAGATCGCTGATCCGGGCCTTGAGGTCGATGGCCAGTCCCATACGGTCGGCCACCGCCTTTGCCTCGCGACGCACCCGGCCCGGATTGAACAGCGTCGGCACGCCGCTGCCGCTCAGCCTGTCGAGGGTAAGGTTGGTTGCGACGTCGAGGTCGGCGACGACACCGTCATTGATGTTCTGGTGGACGGTAACGACGCCGGCGCGGATCGCCTCGGCCGGCGTTTTCGGGTCGAAGTCCTGACCGGCAAGCGACATCGAGCCGCCGCCATGGTCGTAAACACCGCTGATGATCTTGACGAGGGTGGATTTGCCGGCGCCGTTGGCGCCCATCAACACGGTTACTTCGCCGGCATGCAATTCGAGCGAGACGCCGCCAAGCACCTCGATATGGCCAAAGGATTTCCTCAGGCCGTCGACGCGGAACACGGCATCATTGCCCATTCGTTCCTCCCTGACCGTGACGCTATGGGCTATATCGGCAATTGTCAACACGATTGACAATTGCCAGAAGGCTTCCTAGCTTGGCCCGGCCGCCATGGCTCCGCTATTATCGGAGCACATGAGCGGGAGGTGAGGATGACTGGGAAATCGCCGTTCGAAGCACTGTCGGTCGAGACACTGGCGGGCCGTCTCGGTGCCAACGAGGCCCTGTGTTCGCAGATCGGCAAGGATACGAGCCAGTGGAAGGTTCGTGAAGTCGGCGACGGCAATCTGAACCTTGTGTTCATCGTCGAAGGTGCTGAGGGTGCGGCCGTCGTCAAGCAGGCCCTGCCCTACGTCCGGCTGGTCGGCGACAGCTGGCCGCTGCCGTTAAAACGCTCCTTCTTCGAATACCATGCGCTGACGCGGCAACAGGCACGGGCGCCGGGTTCGGTGCCTGAGATCTACCACTTCGATGAAGGCCAGGCGCTGATCATCATGGAGTACCTGTCGCCGCACATTATCTTGCGGCGGGCACTGATCGAAGGCCGGCAATTGCCGAACATGGCGAAAGACATCGGCTTGTTCATGGCCCGCACGTTGTTTCGCGGCTCCGACCTGCATATGGCGACCAAGGACCGCAAGGCCGATCTGGCACTGTTCGCCGACAATGTCGAACTATGCGACATCACCGAGAACCTGGTTTTCTCGGATCCGTATTTCGATGCCAAGATGAACCGGCACACCAGCCCACAGCTCGACGGCATTGTCGCCGAGCTGCGCGCCGACCGCGATCTCAAGGTCGAGGCGCAGCGCATGAAGCACATCTTCGCTGCCAATGCCGAGACGCTGCTGCATGGCGACCTGCATTCCGGCTCGATCATGGTCACCGATGCCGAAACGCGGATGATCGACCCCGAATTCGCCTTCTACGGGCCGATCGCCTTCGACGTCGGCATGCTGCTCGCCAATTTCTGGATGGCGTTCTTCTCGCAGCGCGGCCATGAACAGGGCGGAAGCCGCGATGCCATGCGCGGCTATCTGCTCGGCGTTACGGTCGAGACATGGTCGGTATTCCGCGCCGAGTTCTCGCATCTGTGGCGGACGGAGCGTACCGGCATGCTCTACCAGAAGAGCCTGTTCGAAGATCAAGGCGACAGGCTTGGCGCCGAGCAGGCGCTCGACCACATGCTGCAGTCGATCTGGACCGATCTGCTCGGCTTTGCCGGCGTCGAGGTTCACCGGCGCATTCTCGGCCTTGCCCACAATGCCGATTTCGAGACTATTGCCGATCCGGATCTGCGCGCCAGATGTGAGGCAAAGGCGCTGAAATTCGGCCGTCACCTCGCCGTCAACCGGCGCCAGATCCACAGCATCGACGAGGTCAACCGGTTGGCCGCGCTGATCGAACGGGAGAGCAGGATTTGAACGTCGGCGACCGCCACTACCGCACCATCTGGCCGAGTGACGACGGGCGTTCGGTGGAGATCATCGACCAGCGCTGGCTACCGCATGATTTCCGCATCGAAAAGATCGATACCGTCGCCGGCATCGCCACGGCAATCCGCGACATGTGGGTGCGCGGGGCGCCGCTGATCGGCGTCACCGCGGCCTATGGCGTCGCCATGCAGATGGCCGACGACCCGTCGGATGCAGCACTCGACGTCGTCTGGGCAACCTTGCACGAAACGCGCCCGACGGCGATCAATTTGCGCTGGGCACTGAACGAAATGCAGCGCTTCCTGCTGACGCTCCCCCTGGCAGAACGTGCCGCGGCTGCGTATCGGCGTGCCGGCGAGATCGCCGACGAGGATGTCGGCCTCAACCGCGCCATCGGCGCCCATGGGCTCGAAATTATCAAGGCGATCGCGGCGCGCAAGCAGCCGGGCGAACCAGTCAACATCCTGACCCACTGCAATGCCGGCTGGCTGGCCACCGTCGACTACGGCACCGCCACCGCGCCGATCTATCTGGCGACGGAAGCCGGCATTCCAGTCCATGTCTATGTCGATGAAACGCGACCCCGCAACCAGGGTGCCCAATTGACCGCCTGGGAGATGGCCGGCCACGGCGTGCCACATACGCTCATCGTCGACAACGCCGGCGGCCATCTGATGCAGCGCGGCCAGATCGACATGGTCGTCGTCGGCACCGACCGGACCACCGCCAACGGCGATGTGTGCAACAAGATCGGTACCTATCTCAAGGCACTGGCGGCCGCCGACAACGACGTGCCGTTCTATGTCGCGCTGCCGTCGCCGACGATCGACTGGACCGTGGGCGACGGGCTGGCCGAAATCCCGATCGAACAGCGCTCGCCCGACGAGGTCTCGCTGGTCTGGGGCAAGACCGCTTCCGGCGAGATCGCCCAGGTCCGCGTGTCGCCGGAAGCCACGCCGGCGGCCAATCCGGCCTTCGACGTGACGCCGGCGCGGCTGGTCACCGGTTTGATCACCGAACGCGGTGTCGCTACGGCCTCGCGCGAAGGCCTGAAGACGATGTTTCCCGAGCGCGGATGATCCGCCGTCGGCGCCGCGATTGACAGCGTCATCCTGCCCTCCCATACATCTGCCGTCAATGTTCTCAGGGCGGGGTGAAAGTTCCCACCGGCGGTGAAGGGTTTCGGCCCAAGCCCGCGAGCGCCTTCCAGATGATCGGAAGGGTCAGCAGATCCGGTGTGATTCCGGAGCCGACGGTCAAAGTCCGGATGGAAGAGAACGAATGGAAGACGGTCCGCTTTCGCGGTTCGGATTCCGTATCGTGCGTCCTGATTCTGGTTCGAAACGGAAGGATGGACCCATGAATCAGCATTCCCGGAAAAACTATGAAACGATCCGCGTTGCCGTCATTCGGGCGCGCTGGCACGCCGACATCGTCGACCAATGCGTTGAAGCGTTCGAGGCGGAACTGGCGGTTCTCGGGGAGAAACGCTTTGCCGTCGATGTCTTCGACGTGCCGGGTGCCTATGAGATTCCCCTGCATGCAAAGACCTTGGCCCAGACCGGTCGCTATGCGGCGATCCTCGGCGCGGCGTTTGTCATCAATGGCGGCATCTACCGCCATGAATTCGTGGCGGGCGCTGTCATCGACGGCATGATGAACGTGCAATTGTCGACTGGCGTGCCCGTGCTTTCGGCGGTGCTGACGCCGCACAACTACCATGACAGCGCGGACCATCACCGCTTCTTCTTCGAGCATTTCAAGGTCAAGGGCAAAGAGGCGGCCAGTGCCTGCGTGCAACTGCTGGCGGCACGCGAACGCATCGCGGCATGAAATCTCCGTCGCGGGTGGAAATCCCGGTAAGGCGCTGTAGTATCTCACGAAAACCAGGGAGGATGCTGGTGCAGACCAAGAAGATCATCAATGACGGTAACCGCTCCGTCGACGAGATGCTGGAGGGCATCCTGGCTGCGCATCCGCGCCATCTCAGAAGTGCGGAGGGAAGTCCGCGCTCCATCATCGCCCGCGACGGCCCACGCCCCGACAAGGTCGGTCTCGTCATCGGTGGCGGCTCGGGCCACGAGCCGACCTTCCTCGGCTTCGTCGGCAAGGGGCTGGCCGACGCCGCCGCAATCGGCAATGTCTTCGCCTCGCCGCCGCCGGACCCGATCCTCGAATGCGCCAAGGCGGCCAGCGGCGGCGCCGGCGTGCTGTTCATGTACGGCAACTATGCTGGCGACGTGATGAACTTCGACATGGCCGCAGAGATGGCGGCGATGGACGACATCGAAGTGCGCACCGTGCTGACCACCGACGACGTCGCCTCGGCGCCACGCGACCAGAGGCAGAAGCGGCGCGGCGTCGCCGGCAATTTCTTCATTTTCAAGGCCGCCGGTGCCGCATGCGACCAGATGCTGTCATTCGATGAATGCGAGCGTATCGCCAGGAAGGCCAACGATCACACCTTCACCATGGGCGTGGCGCTGTCGCCCTGCTCGCTGCCGCAGACCCGCCGGCCCAATTTCGAGATCGGCCCGGACGAGATGGAGATCGGCATGGGCATTCATGGCGAACCAGGCATCGCGCGTGGAAAGTTGAAAACCGCCGACGAGATCACCGACGAGATGCTGGACAAGATGCTCGACGAGATGGCACCGGCGCGCGGCGATAAGGTCGCCGTGCTCGTCAATTCACTCGGCTCAACGCCGTTGATGGAGCTTTACATCATGAATCGGCGCGTCAAGCAGAGGCTCGACGACATCGGCGTTTCCGTCCACGCGACCTGGGTCGGCAATTATTGCACGTCGCTCGAAATGGCCGGCGCCTCGGTGACGCTGATGCATCTCGATGGCGAATTGCAGGAGATGCTCGACCATCCCTGCGACTGCGCCATGTTCCGCGCCGGCTGAGAGAGCATCATGACATCCACCGATACGGCCAAATTGAAAAAAATGTTCGATGCGATCGCCGCAGCGATCGACGCCGACAAGGACAGGCTCTGCCGGCTCGACGGCGTCATAGGCGACGCCGACCATGGCATCGCCATGGCACTAGGCTTCGGCGCTGTGCGCGACGCGCTGGACCAGATCGATGCGTCGACCGAGCCGACGGCATTGCTCAACACCGCGGCAAAGTCGTTTCTCAACGCAGTCGGCGCCTCGTCGGGCCCGCTCTATGCGACCGCCTTCATGCGCGGTGCCGCCGCCGTCAAAGGCAAGGCAATTCTGGAGGACGCTGACGTCATCGCCATGTTCCGGGCGATGGCACAAGGCATCCAGGATCGCGGCAAGGCCGAGCTCGGCGAAAAGACCATGGTCGACGCATGGCTGCCGGCAGCGCGGGCAGCGGGTGTCGCACAGGAAGCCGGCAAGAGCCTGTCCGAGAGCCTGGATGCGGCACTTGCCGCGGCCGAAAGCGGCGCCGAGGCGACCAAGGACATGATCGCCACCAAGGGCCGCTCTTCGCGTCTCGGCGAGCGCTCGCTCGGCCACGTCGATCCTGGCGCCGCGTCGGCCGTGACGATCGTCAGGGCGATGCGGAACAGTCTGGCTTAGCCCCGCTTCGCCGCGTCGAGCCTGTCGATGGCCTGGACATTGCCGGCCGATGGTCCCTTCTCATCGAATTCCGATGCGAGCCAGGCGTCGACGATCGACTTGGCCAGTTCCGGGCCGATGACGCGCGCGCCCATGGTGATGATCTGGGCGTTGTTGGATTTCGCCGCGCGCTCGGCCGAATAGGTGTCGTGGGTGAGTGCGGCGCGAATGCCGGGGACCTTGTTGGCGGAAATGGATACGCCGATGCCGGTGCCGCAAAACAGGATGCCGCGATCGTTCTCGCCGTCCAGGATGGTCTGGGCGAGCTTCTGCGACAGGTCGGCATAGTAGCCCGCCTGGCTGAGATCGTTGACCGTGAGGCCGGGCTTGGTGGCAAGGTGAGCGGCAATGACGTCGAGCAGCGGCTTGCCGGCGCTGTCGGCTCCAATGGCTATTTTCATGTTCGGTTTCCTTCCTGGTCGATGCTTCAGATCGCCGCCGAGGCGCGTTTGAGGATGTCGATATAGCCTTCCGCCTGCCAGGCGGAACGGCCGATGAACAAGCCGTCTATATTGGGCTGGCCGACCAATTCGGCGGCATTTTGCGGATTGACGCTGCCGCCATAAAGCACCGGCGGCACCACGGGCAGCAGGTCGCGGGCGATTTTCTTGATCAGCGCCTGCTGCTTGTCGGCATAAGCAGAACTTGCCGGCACGCCCTTGTCGCCGATCGCCCAGACCGGCTCATAGGCGAACAGGATCGTCGCCGCCTTCGCCGCCCCTTCGAGAAACTGCAGTGCGCCGTGCACCTGCAGGGCCAGTACCGCAGCGGCCTGCCCGCTGTTGCGTTGAGCCAAGGTCTCGCCGACGCAGATGAGTGGCACGAGACCGTGCTTCACCGCCGCTGCAGTCTTCAGCCCGACAGCCTTGTCGGTCTCGCCGAAATGCTCGCGCCGTTCGCTGTGGCCCAACTCTACCATATCAAGTTCGCAGTCTTTCAGCATTACCGGCGAGATCTCGCCGGTCCAGGCACCGGCGTCGGCCCAATGCATGTTCTGCGCGCCAACCTTGATGCGTGTCGGCGACAGCGCTTTCTTGACCTCGCGGACCGCCGTGAAGGGCGGGATGACGAAAGGCTGAATGCGCTCGTCGAAACCGGGGACGAACTTCGCCAGCGCCTCGGCGAAGGCCATCGCCTCGGCGAGCGTCTTGTTCATTTTCCAGCTGGTGCCAACCCAATAAACCATACGCGCCCTCCTACTCTGCGATCACGGTCAGCGAAACGCCAGCGCCATCCAGCGCGGCGCGCATCTGCGGCTGCGGCTCGCGGCCGGTGAAGACCATGTCGAAGGCCTTAAGATCGGTCAGGAAGTGCAAGGCGGTGCGGCCAAACTTGCCGTGATCGGCCAGCAGATATTTGCGCGCTGCTGCAGCCATCATCAGCCGTTTGGTCTGGACCACTTCCTGATCTTGGTGAAAGGCTGAGGCACCATGGATGGCCGATGAAGACAGGAAGGCGACATCTGCGCGCAAAGATTTCAGCGTGTCTTCGGCGAGCAGGCCGAAGAAGCCGTGGAACTTCTTGCTGTATTGGCCGCCAAGCGCAATCAGGTTGATGCCGGCAACGCCCGCCAAATCCTGGATGACAGCCAGGTTGTTCGAGATCACCGTCAGCGGACGCAGATCGGCAAGGTGCCGAGCAACGCCGCCCGCAGTCGAGCCGTCGTCGATAATCACCGTCTGGCCCGGCTCGATCATCCTCACGGCGGCGACGGCGATGCGCTTTTTCTCGTCGCCAGCCAATCTCTGGCGGTAACGGAAATCGCTCTCGAAAAGGCTGCTCGGCTGGATCGAGGCGCCGCCGCGCACCTTGCGCAGAAAACCGCTTTCCTCGAGCTCGTCGAGGTCGCGGTGGACGGTCATCTTCGACACGCCGAAACGTGAGGCAAGATCGTCGACACTGGCGGTGCCGATGTCCATCAGAAAATCCATGATGCCTTGCCGACGGCCGTCGCTCTTCATTTCCGCGGTTTCCTCGTACACCCCGCGTCCGAGATATAACAGCAAACGTCGCACAAGCCACCAAATTTTTTGTGATAATGTTATATCTCTATGGGATATCATGACGCTTCTGGTCGCGTGCTGTAACAAGAATTGCTGCCGGCCGAGCGCCCAGCGGTTGCGGTGCCGCGGAAATCCGGCCAGAAGCATCAGGGGCTCGACGACAACCGAACAGCCCGCAAACACTGGCCCGAAACCGGATACGGGAGACTACTGAGTGGCTCGCATCACACTGAGACAATTGCTCGACCATGCCGCCGAATACGGCTATGGCGTGCCTGCCTTCAACATGAACAATATGGAACAGGGTCTCGCCATCATGGAGGCAGCCGAGGAGACCAAATCGCCGGTTATCCTGCAGGCGAGCCGCGGCGCGCGAGCCTACGCCAACGATGTGGTGTTGGCCAAGCTGATCGACGCGCTGGTCGAAATCCATCCCGATATCCCGGTCTGCATGCATCTCGACCATGGCAACAACGAAGCCACTTGCGTCACTGCGATCCAGCACGGCTTCACTTCGGTGATGATGGACGGATCGCTGAAGGAAGACGGCAAGACGCCGGCCGACTACGCCTATAATTCCGGCATCACCCGCCGCGTCGTCGACATGGCGCATTGGGGCGGCGTCTCGGTGGAAGGCGAGATCGGCGTTCTCGGATCGCTGGAGATGGGTGGCGGCGAGCAGGAGGACGGCCATGGCGTCGAGGGCGTCATCAGCCACGACCAACTGCTGACCGATCCCGTGCAGGCCGAACAATTCGTGCGCGACACCCGTGTCGATGCGCTGGCCGTCGCCATGGGCACCAGCCACGGCGCCTACAAGTTCAGCCGCAAGCCGGACGGCGCTGTGCTCGCCATGAACGTCATCGAGGAAATTCACCGCCGCCTGCCGAACATGCATCTCGTCATGCACGGCTCGTCCTCGGTGCCGGAAGAGCTGCAGGAGATCATCAACAAATATGGCGGCCAGATGAAGCCGACATGGGGGGTGCCGGTCGAGGAGATCCAGCGCGGCATCAAGCACGGCGTGCGCAAGATCAACATCGATACCGACAACCGCATGGCGCTGACCGGCGCCATTCGCAAGGTGCTGACCGAGAACCCGAGCGAATTCGACCCGCGCAAATATCTGACGCCGGCGATGGCCGCCATGCGAAAGCTCTGCAAGGAGCGTTTCGAGCAATTCGGCACCGCCGGCAACGCACCGAAGATCAAGCCGCTGCCGCTATCGGAAATGGCCAGGCGCTATAAATCCGGCAGCCTCGACCCTAAATTCGGCTGATGTGTTCTGGATGAGCAGGGGCCGCATCGGCTCCTGCTCATCCATCATGCTCGCGGCAAAAGATCGGCCCTGCCGGCCTCGATGAAGGGCGCCCAATAGCCGACCGACTCGCGGATCATGGCGATGACCTGGTGGTCGACGGGCTCGCGCTCGCGGAACGACAATTCGAGGCAGATCTCGTTGTCGACGCCGCCGCCACGGCGAATCGTCTCCAGCAGCTTTTCCGGTGTGATGCGGCCGTCCTTGTTGTGGGCGGCAATGAACGGCCAATGGCCACCCTTGTTCATCGACGACTGCTTGACGTGGATGATCGGCGATTGCTTTGGAAAGGCTTCGGCCCAGGCATAAGGGTCGATGTCGTCCGGATTGCTCGACGTCACGTCGCCATGGTCGATGTCGACCATCATCTTGAGCGGGATCGCCATGCCGGCGGCATCGATCTCGCGCTGCAGCGTCCGGCAGCTCTCGATCGTATGGCCGAACTCGCGGCCGACCGACATCGGCTCCCAGAACAGGTAGATCAAGCCGGCGGCCTGGGCATGCTCGGCAACCTCACGCCAGCACGCCAGCGCGATGTCGAAAAGCCGCGCGCGACGTTCAGGATCGTCGTAATCCCGATGGGTGAAGATCGCGAACTGCGTACCCATGCCGCCGGCGCCGAGCTCGGCCGAAATTTCGGCAAAGGTCTTGAACCAGTCGACGTAGTAGCGTCGCACGTCGGCATCGGGATGGCCGAAATGATTGAGCCGGCCGTAAGGGCCGGTCATCGCCGAGGTCACGCGCACCCCGGTGCGGTTGAGAGCGGAGCGGAACAGGCGGGTGAATTTAGCGATCGTTGCCGCCGGCCAGCCGGGATTGATGAACTCATGCGTGAGCTGCACGTCGCGGATGCCGATGTCGTAGGCGATCGTATCGATCAGGTCGTCCGGTTCGGCAAAACGGTTGACCAGCGGATTGGTGTTGAGGGACAGCGTAAAGGCCATCAGCCGGCCTTCGCCAGCCGATTCGAACACCAGTCCTCGAACGCTTCTCTTTCCGCGCTGGACAGATGCAGGCCGTGCTTGGTGCGTCGTTCGAGAATATCGGCCGCGGTCTCGGCCCATTCGTGCTCGAGCAGGTAGTTAGCTTCGCGCTCGAAAAAATCCTTGCCGAAGCGCCGGCCCAGTTCGGCGAGCGAACCGGCCGCGCCGACCAGATCACGCGTCCTTGTGCCATAGAGCCGGCCATAATGCTTGACCAGGGAGGCGGGCATCCAAGGATATTCGTGGCCGAGGTCACCGAGGAACTGCTCGAAATCGGCATTGGCGATATCGCCGCCCGGCAGATGCCCTTTCGAGGTCCACGGCTTGCCCATCTTCGGAAAGAACGGGGCGATGCGGTCCAGCGCGTGCTCGGCCAATTTGCGGAAGGTGGTGATCTTGCCGCCGAAGACGGAAAGCAGCGGCGCCTGCCCTGCCGAAGCGTCGAGTTCGAAAATATAATCGCGGGTCACCGCACTCGGATTGTCGGCATTGTCGTCATAGAGCGGCCTGACGCCGGAAAACGAATGAACGACGTCGCCGCGCGCAAGCTGGCGCTTGAAGTAGCGGTTGACCACCTTGATCAGATAATCGATCTCGCCGGCATCCGCGGTCACGTCTTCCGGCCGCCCGTCATAGGGGATGTCGGTGGTGCCGATCAGCGCCAGATCGTTCTGGTAGGGATTGATGAAGATCACGCGCTTGTCGCTGTTTTGGACGAGATAGGCCTGTCGCCCTTCCCAGAATTTTGGCACGACAATGTGGCTGCCCTTGACCAGGCGCACGTTCCGCTTGGAGTTCTGGCCGGCCACGCGGTTGACGATGTCGTTGACCCAGGGACCGCCGGCGTTGATCAGCGCCCGTGCCCGGACTGTGGTCCTGACGCCGGTTCGACCGTCGCGCATCTCCACCGACCACAGGCCGCTTTCGCGACGGGCGGCAATGCAGGCGGTTCGGGTGAATATCCTGGCCCCACGCTCCGCGGCGTCGAGCGCGTTGATGACGACCAGGCGGGCGTCGTCGACCCAGCAGTCGGAATATTCGAAGCCGCGCTTGAAGGCGTCCTTGATCGGCGCGCCTTCGGGTGCGGTGCGCAGGTCGAGCGTGCGGGTGGCCGGCAGCCGCTTGCGGCCGCCAAGATGATCGTAGAGGAACAGGCCGAGCCGGACCAGCCAAGCCGGCCTGTCATCGGGGCTGTGCGGCAGCACGAAGCGCATAGGCCAGATGATGTGCGGCGCGGATTCGAGCAGCACCTCGCGCTCGATCAGCGCCTCCCGCACCAGGCGGAACTCGTAATATTCGAGATAGCGCAAACCGCCATGAACGAGCTTTCCCGATCGCGAACTGGTGCCCTCGGCGAGATCGTCTTTTTCGCAAAGAATGACCGACAGGCCCCGGCCCGCCGCATCGCGCGCGATTCCGGCGCCATTGACGCCACCGCCGATGACGAAGAGGTCGACGATTTCGGTTTCACCGTTCATCTCGCTCTATGCCCTGTCGTCAGCATGGATTGACCGGAGGCAGACCGGCGATGAAGCGGCGCACTTCCTCGGCCGCCTGCTCGGCCGCATAAGTCACCGTGCGCACCGACGCGCCGGCGATATGCGGCGTCAGTGTCACGTTCGGCAGCTGCAGCAAGGGCCAGTCGGCAGGCACCGGCTCGACGGCGAACGTCTCCAACATGGCACTGCCGATCTGTCCCGAGACGAGCGCCTCGTAGAGTGCATCGTAGTCGACCAGCGGTCCCCGCGCTGTATTGACGAAGATTACGCCTGGCTTCATCCGGGCAATGGCGTCCTTGCCGATGAGACCGCGCGTCTCTTCGGTGACCCGGGAATGCAGCGTGACCACATCGGAGCGCGACAGCAGATCGTCCAGCGCTACCAGCTCGACGCCGGCATTGCGGTCCTCGACGCTCAACTGCACATAGGGATCGCAGACCAGGATGCGACAGCCGAAAGCACGCAGCAGCCGAACCAGCCTGGTGCCGATATTGCCATAGCCGATGACGCCCACGGTCATTTCGTTGAGCTCGCGGCCGGTGCGGTCGGCGCGGTAGAGATCGCCGCGCCACTCGGCCTTGCGCAAGGCTTCGTGGCCGACGCGGATCAGCCGCGTTTCAGCGAGAATGGCGCCGATGGTGAACTCGGCCACGGCGCTGGCGTTGCGGCCGGGCACATTGACAACGGTAATGCCATGGGCCTTGGCGGCCGCCATGTCGATGTTGATCGGCCCGCCGCGCGATACCGCAACCAGCTCGAGCGTGGGCAGGCGCTGCATCATGCTTTCAGAGAGCGGCGCAAGCTGGGTGACGAAGATTTCGGCGTCGCCGATGAAGTCCACCACCTCGTCGGGATCGCCGAAATACTCCTTGACCTTGCCCAGACCAAGCGCGGCATTGCCGAATTGCATCGGCTCGTCGGGCCAAGCGGTCTCAATGCTGCGGATGTCGAGGTTGTCGCCGCAGGCCGCCTCGATTTTCTCGCGAAACACTTCCGGAAGCATGAAGCGGTCGCCGATGATCGCAATTTTCTTGGGCATGCTCTTCTCAATTCAAGTCGGTTTGCCTGGACGCGGCCATCGAACGCCAGACCGGCCGCAGCGCCTCATGCGCCAATGTGTAGGACGGAGCCATCGCCTCATAGGCACCGGCAAGTTTCCGGTCGCTGGGCTCGGCCGCACGGAGCAAAGGAGTGACCCATTCACTGACGCAATCGTCCATCGATGCGTACTGGCCGACGCAGACCGCAGCAATCATTGCGGCGCCCGCAGCACCGGCCTCCTCGCGCTCGCTGGTGCGAATGTCGGCGCCGACCGCAGCACCCAGGATCTTGCGCAGAGCCGGGCTCCTGGCCGCTCCGCCGGTCAGGCGGATTTCCTTGGGCAGTGGCCCCATGGCGGCGTAGCAATCGCGTGCCGCGAAAGCCAGCCCCTCGAACACCGCGCGGACCATGTCGGCATAGCCGTGCCTGGACGAAATGCCGATGAAGCCGGCCCTGGCATTGGCATCGACGAACGGGCCGCGCTCGCCGGCCTCCGAGACATAGGGCTGGTAGAGCAGCGAGCCTGGCTCGGACGACGATATCCACTGGTCGACCAGCGCGATCATCTCGCCATTGGTCCGCGTAATACCTTGCGAGGCGAGAATGCCGGAGGCGAGGCCAAGGACCCAGTCGATATTGAGCGTTGCCGCCATGTTCGACTGCATCTGCGCAAAGACGCCGGGTGCCGGCATCGTCATCGTGTAGCCGGTTGCAGCCTCGTTGAGCAGAACCTCGTCCGGCGTTTCGGCAAGCCGCATATGCATTCCGGTGGAGCCGATGATCGAGCATCCCGGCTTGCGTTCGCGATCGAACAGGCCGGCGCCGAGCGCCGTGCAGGCGACATCGACATAGGCCAGAACGACCGGTGTGCCGGCGAGCAGGCCAGTCGCATCGGCTGCTGCCACCGACAGCGAGGTGCTTTGCCTGGTGCCATCGACGATGGGCGGCAACAGATGCCGGAGATCGGTGACGCCGAGTACCTCGAGCACATCATCGCAATAGCCGCGCGTGCGGAAGTCGCCGAAGGTGAAGGTACCCTCGGACGGGTCGGTGGCGCGATGGCCGGTCAACTTGAAATAGAGCCAGTCCTTGCAGTGGAACGCCGTCGCTGCATTGGCAAGCATCGCGGGCATGTGGCGCTTCATGAACACGAACTGCGATCCCTGCTGGCAGGCAGCGAGTCCGCTGCCGGTCTTTTCGAAGCGCAGCCGGTCCTCCGGCCGCGCGCGGATCTCCTCGACGACCGCGGCAGCGCGCGCGTCGAGCCACAGCCAGCCCTTGGCAACCGGCTCGCCATCCTTGTCGATCAGCCAGGTACCGTCGCCCTGCCCGGTCACGGCGATGGCAATGGTCCGGCTGGCGAGATCCGGCACCTTGTCGGCAAGCTCGCGCAAGGTCGTCGCGGTATCGGCCCAGGTGCGTGTCAGGTCCTGCTCGGCGCCGCCGCCCGGCAGTGTCTCGTATTTATTGGGCAGCGCGGCGGACGCGATCTGCCTGCCCGCCGTGTCAAAGGCGACGGATTTTATGACAGACGTGCCGGCGTCGATGCCGATCAGCACATCCTGCATCAAGCAAGCTCCGTGCCGTGCGAAATGGCATTGCCGCTCGCCTGATCGAAGACGTGAAGGTTTTTCGGATCGATGCTGATCTTGATCGGCGCGCCAAGCTCCAAGCGGGTTCGGTCATGTTCGACCAGGACCAGCGAACCGCCGGCGAAATCGGCGGCGATATGGGTCTGGTCGCCGAGCCATTGATTGGCCGAAACCGTCGCCGGCACACCATCCTTCGAGCGGCGGACCGCATAGGGCCTGACGCCGATGACGACGCGCTGCCGGTTGAGCAATTCGTCGCGAACCGGGCCGCTGAACGCATCCTTGTCGTAGTCGAGCGAAAGCCCGTCGGGCAGCTTGAGACTGATCTTGCCGGCAGCCGTGCCGACATAGGCCTCGAAGACATTCATCGGCGGCTCGCCAACGAAGGTGCCGGTGAACAG
Source organism: Mesorhizobium sp. M0410 (assembly GCF_040321435.1). Classification (NCBI taxonomy): domain Bacteria; kingdom Pseudomonadati; phylum Pseudomonadota; class Alphaproteobacteria; order Hyphomicrobiales; family Phyllobacteriaceae; genus Mesorhizobium; species Mesorhizobium sp. M0410. The sequence continues at coordinate 141,520 of NZ_JAMYRN010000013.1, read as the reverse complement.
GTTTGCCGGCCGCTCCTTGAGCCTGTCAGGCGTATCGAACTGCTGCAGCACGCCGCCCTCCATGACAGCGATGCGATCGGCCAGCGCATTGGCCTCGGTCTGGTCGTGGGTGACCAGAATCGCGGTCAGGCCACGCTCCTTGATGAAATGCTTGATGCGGCCGCGCAGCACGGCGCGAAGCTGCGGCTCGAGCTGGCCCATCGGCTCGTCCAGCAGATGCAGGTCGGCCTCGCGGATCAGCGCCCGGCCGAGGCTGGCGCGCTGCTGCTGGCCGCCGGAGATCGAGCTCGGATAGCGCTCGAGAATGTCCTCGATCTCGAGCAGCTTGGCGATGTTGGCAACCTTTGCATCGACCGCACTCTTCGCCAGCCTGGCGGCCTTGAGGGCGAAGGCCATGTTCTCGCGCACGGTCAGCGGCGGGTAGAGCGAATAGCCCTCGAAGGCCATTGCGACGTTGCGCCTGACCGGCGGCAACGTGTGCACCTTGCGGCCGGCAACCGAGATTGTGCCGCGCGAGACCTCTTCGAAGCCTGCGATCATGCGCAATGTCGAGGTCTTGCCGCAGCCGGATGAGCCGAGCAGTGCCACGATCTCGCCCTTGGCGATTTCCATCGTCAGGTTCTTGACGGCGTGCACGCCGCGGTCGATCGGACCGTAGAACTTGTCGACGCCCGAAATGGTGATTGCGCTCGGGCTCATGCCGCTTCTCCACTGCGCAAATTGACGACATTTTTCGAGCCGATGCGCTCGCCGCTTGCACGATCGAACAGCAGGGCGCTTTTGCTGTCGACAGCGATATGCGCCCTACCCTCGGATTGACCCGGTATCCCGGACGGACGCGAAACCAGGATTTCACGGCCGCGCACGGTGCGCACCAGGGTGACGATCTTCTCGTTGAGCGGCGTCTCGGCCTCGACCGTCACCGGGATGGCGCCGGACGTGCCTTCGTCAACAAAGGCCAGCGCCTCCGGCCGCAAGCCTATCACGCAGTCACGGCCGACCGCCGCCTCATGCGCGCCGGCCAGATGGACCTGGACATTGGACAGGCCGACATAGACGCCCTTGGCATCCCGGGACGGCTTGACGTCGAGCAGGTTGATGGTCGGGTCGCCGAACAGTCGGGCGATCTCGACGTTGGCCGGCTCGCGATAGATCTGTTCGGGCGTGCCGAGCTGTTTCACGACGCCTTGCGACATCACTGCGATGCGATCGCCAAGCGCCATCGCTTCCTTGTAGTCCTGGGTGACGTAGACAACGGTTGCGCCACGATCGGCGAGCAGCCTTGGCAGTTCGAGCCGCATTTCGAAGCGCAATTTGGCATCGACGTTGCGCAAGGGATCGTCGAGCAGCAGAAGCGGCGGCGAGCCGACCAGGGCGCGGGCAAGCGCGGTGCGCTGCTTCTGGCCGTTGGACAGCGCCCGCGGCTTGTGGCTGAGCACATGGCCGATCTTCAACAGCTTGCCGACGCTCTCGACGCCGGCCTTGATCGCGCCCTGCGACGAATGCTTCGCCTGCAGCGGCGTGGCGATGTTGTCGAACGCCGTCATATGCGGGAACAGCGCGAAGTTCTGGAACGCCATGCCGACGCCGCGGAACTCGGCGTCGACGTCGGTCATGTCCTCGCCGCCGATGAGGATCTTTCCCTCGTCGGGGTCGATGACGCCGGCGACCAGCCGCAATAGCACCGTCTTGCCGGCGCCGGACGGCCCGAACAGGACCAGCGTTTCGCCGTCGGCGACGGTCAGCGACAGATTGTCGAGAACGGTCTGGCTTTTGTAGCGCTTGACGATGTTTCGCAGTTCGAGGCTTGCCATCGGACTATCCTTTCACCGCGCCAAGCGACAGGCCTTCGACGAGATAGCGCTGCGCATAAAGCGCGAGCGCCAGCGTCGGCGTGATCGACAGCACGATCGCGGCTGAGATCTGGCCGTACTGGATGCCGGAGGAGGTGATGAACGCCAGCGCGCCGACCGTCACCGGCTGCTTGTCGGCCGAAGCGAGCACCAGCGCAAAGACGAAATTGTTCCAGGCGAAGATGAAGGCGAGCAGGCCGGCAGCGGCAATGCCCGGCCCGGCGAGCGGCAGCGCGATCTTGCGGAAGGTGGCAAACCAGGAATGGCCGGCGATGCGGTAGGCGTATTCGATGTCGGCCGGAATATCCTCGAAATAGCCGCGCACGATCCACAGGATCAGCGGCAGGCAGATCAGCTGGTAGACCCAGATCAGCCCGATATAGGTGTTGGCCAGCCCGAGCTTCTGGAAATAAAGGGTGAGCGGCAAAAGCACCAGCAGCGCCGGCGCGAACCGGAACGACAGCAGCGTGAAGGCGATGTCCTCCGAGCCGCGGAATTTGTGCCGGGCAAAGGCATAGGCTGCGGGAACGCCGAGCAGCAGCGCGACGGCAACCGAGGTGACCGACAGGAAGACGGAATTCCAGAGATTGCGCATGAAGGCGATGTCGAGCGTGCCGGCTGCCGTCATCAGCTTGCCTGTGATCAAGGCGGTGTAGTTGGCGAGCGTCGGCTCGAAGACAAGCTGCGGCGGGATCCGCAGGATTGTCTCGTTGGTCTGGAACGACATCATCAGGATCCAGACGATCGGGAACATGAAGAAGATCACGACCAGTGCCAGGGCTATGCCACGCAGGATGCGTTCGAGAAGGGAGGTGTGTTCCATGCCAGCCTCCTATGCATGGCCGCGGGCGCGTTCGCGCAGCCGCAGCCAGTTCTTGATGAAAATGTTCGAGAGGAAATAGGTAATCGCCCACAGGATGATCATCAGTGCTGCCGAGCGGCCGACATTGGTCGACTGGAAGAAGTTGAGATAGGCCTCCACCTGGAAGACGGTCAGCGTATCGCCCGGCCCGCCTTGGGTCATGGCGTAGATGATGTCGAACTGCTGGATTGAATCGAGCAGGCGGAACAGCGTCGCTGTCAGGATGTAGGGGGTCAGCATCGGCAGGGTGATGCGGAAGAAGACGAAGCTGCGCGGCACGCCGTCGAGTGCTGCCGCCTCGAAGGGCTGCGTCGGCAGGCTGCGCAGTCCGGCAAGCAGCAGGATCATGATGAAAGGCGTGTAGACCCAGATGTCGACAAGGACGACGGTGAGCAATGCCGTCGACGGAGACGAGGCCCAGCGGAAATCCTGCAGCCCGATCAGGCTAGCGAGATAGCTGAGCACACCGAAGCCGGGATTGGTCATCAGCTTCCACATCAGCGCGGCGAGCGCCGGCGCCGTCATCAGCGGCATCAACAGCATTATCGAGATGAAGTTGTTTAGCGTCGAGCGCTTCTGCAGCAGCATGGCGATGCCGAGACCGAGAAGCAGCTCGAGCACGACGGTGATGCCGGCGTAGAGCAGCGAAATCTCCAGCGTGTTCCAGAACTTCGGGTCGGTGAAGAAGGAGATATAGTTGTCGCCCCAGTTGAACTGCCGCGCCCAGGGTTGGCTCAACCGGTAGCGCTGGAACGAATAGACCACCGAGGTCAGGAACGGGATCAGGATTCCGATGCAGACCAGCAGGGCCGGCAGGCTGAGGAGGTAAGGCAGCACACGCTTGCTGATCCTGAAGCCCGACGGCGTGTTTCTTTGTATTGTCGCCGCAGTCATCTGCTGCTCCGTCATCCTGTTGCTTCGCCGTCCCGGCCGCCCAAGGGAGCAAGGCGGCCGGGCGGGCGAGCAGGCGGCACCTTTCGGGACCGCGTCGCAAACGTATCACATCTCAAAGGCTGGCCCGCGACGGGCCAGCCTTTGCCGCCCCTTAGCCGAGCCCGGCTTCCTTGAGCTGGCCGTTGATGCTCTCGGCCAGCTTGTCGAGGCCCTCGTCGACCGGCACTTCCTTGGCCACCATCTTCTGCAGCGTCGCCGCCCATTCGGTGGTGAGATCGAAGAACAGCGGCTGCGGAGTGAACTTGATGCTGGCGCCCGGCGCCGAGACGTCGAACATCTCGACATAACCGGGATAGCTCTTGTTCAACTTGTCCCGGAACATCTGGTCGTTCCAGACCGACTGGCGGACCGGATTGACGAAGTCCATCTTGGTCGCACCGAACAGTGCATGCTCGGGTCCGGATGCCCATTGCATGAAGTACCAGGTGGCGTCCTTGTCTTTGGAGAAGTTGGACATCGACAGCGACCAGATCCAGATATTGGGCGTCGGTGCCTTGGCGGCGGGATTGGCCTTGAACGCCGCGAAGGCGAGCTTGCCGGCCATCTTGTTATCGCCGCCATTCATGAAGTAGCCGAGAATGTCGGCATCGTAGATCATCGCCGAGGCGCCTGCACCGAGATCGGTGCCGACCTGGTACCAGGTGTAGGTCGACCAGTCCTTCGGGCCGCTCTCCTGAATCATCTGGACCCACTGTTTGTGGAAAGCCTTGGATTCGGCGGTGCTCATCGCGGCCGACAGCTTGCCGTCAGCCGAGACGTTCAGGTCCTTCTGGTCGAAATTGGCGTAGGCCGACAGGAAGCCCGGGTGGATCGTCGCCCAGGAGCGCGAGCCGCGCACGCCGATGCCGTAGACGCCACCGCCGACGTCCTTGGTGAGCTTCGCCGCCGTAGCGACCATCTCATCCATATTGCCGGGAACGCTGACGCCGACCTTGTCGAACATGCCCTTGTTGTAGGTGATGTTGTTCTGTTCGAAACCCCACGGAATGCACCACTGCTTGGCGTCGTCGGAACCGAGCACTCCGCCAGGCTGGCCGTTCCAGGCGCAGGACTTCCTGACGCCGGGCAGGAAGTCGTCCCAGGCATATTTCGGGTTGGTCTTGGCCGGATCCTTGATCCATTCGTTGAGGTCGGTGATCCAGCCGGCCGGGCCGTAGGTCCAGGTCATGTAGGCGCCCGTCATGAAAGCATCGTATTCGGGCGAGCTGGCCGACAGCGCGGCGGTAACCTTGTCGAAATAGACGTCTTCGGGGAACACGTCATAGACGACATTCATGCCGGTCAACTGCTTGAAATTGTCGAGGTTGGCGATCATCGCATCGGCGTAAGGATGCTTGTTGAGCAACAGCTTGATGGTCTTGCCCTTATGCGCCTGCCAGTCGAAATCAGCCGCCAGGGCGCGGGTCTGCCCGAAATTGAGCAGTGTGCCGGCGGTGCTGGCGGCAAGGCCCATTGTACCGAGGCCCTTGATCAGCCCACGGCGGTCGACTTGTCCACGCAGGAACGCGTCGATGAGGTCTTTCTCTTTCTCACGCATTTCTCTTCTCCTCCACAGGGTAGTTTCAACGAAATGGTTGCCGGCTACCCGACCGGCGTCTGTTCCACGAGCGATCGCGCCGTCCGCTCGTCGGTTATCAAGCCTTTGAGATAGCGGCCCTCCAGCACTGACTTGATGGCGCGAACCTTCACCTTGCCGCCGGCAACGGCGACAATCCTGCGGTTGCTGATGTCTTCGCGCGCCAGCGCCAGCGCCCGGTCGGAAAGCGTCGTCGCAACGGCCTTTCCGGCGTTGTCGAAGAAATGCCCGAGCAGTTCGCCGACGCCGCCATTGCGGCGGATCTCCTCCATCTCGCCCTTCTCGATCATACCGGTGGCGACAAGCGAGGCCTCACGTTCGGCGGTGCCGATGCCGGCGATAAGCAAGTCGGCGGACTTGGCGAGGTCGAAGACATCGCTGACGCCCTTCTGCCCGAGCAACACGGTTCGATCCTCGACCGTGTTGGCGAACATCGGTACGGGCATCACATAGGCCTCCGCACCGGTCCGTTCCGCGACGCGGTGGATGACGTCATGCGGATTGGCCGAGAACTTGCGCGTCAGGCCGCCAAGCAGCGAGACGAAACGGATCCGGCCGGCCGATATGCGCGGCAGATACTCCACGCAGGCGGCAAGCGTGCGGCCGTGGCCGACGCCGATCAGCGCCTCTTCGCCGCGTTCGATCTCGCGCTTGAGAAACTGCGCGCCTGCGATGCCGAGCGCCTTGAGCGGCAGGTCTTCGGCATCGAAGTCCGGAACTACCTCGCAATAGTCGAGGCCGTAGCAGCCGGACAACTCGTCCTCAAGCTCCACGCATTCGGAGACTTCGCCGTCGATATAGACTTTGACCAGGCCTTCCTGATTGGCCTTGGTGATCAGGCGATGCGCCTTGAGGCTGGTCAGGCCGAGCCGCTTGGCGACCTCCGACTGGGTCAGGCCGCCGGCATAGTGAAGCCAGGCGGCACGGGCTGCCATACCTGTCTCATCGTCGCGCAGCAGGCCGTTGCCAAAACCAACCATTTCCGCCCTTTGATATTTTTATCAGTTGCTGCAAAATTTTTCACAAGGCGTCGCCCGAGTCAAGCAACCGCTGCGTTTAAATCGCCGACTAGGAGCTTGCGGGCCGGGGTCGATAGGGCCGCGCTACCCAACGGGCAAGAAATCACATCGACCGCGCACCATTTAAAACGTTTGCAATTTCGCTTGAAGTGATTACAAACGTTTCAAACTTCGTTCGGGAGGAACGATGCCGGCCCGCGTTACGACCCTCAAGGAACTTGCTGCGCAGCTCGGCCTGTCAATCACCACCGTTTCGCGGGCCCTTGCCGGCCACGAGCAGATCGCCTTGAAAACGCGCCAACGTGTCACCGAGGCCGCGCGCCTGGCCGGCTATGTGCCGAATACCGCAGCCCGCACGCTGGTCTCCGGCCGCAGCGGCTTTGTCGGCATGGTGCTGCCGATCCGCGGCCCCAATCTGGTCGATTCCTTCCTCGGCGAATTCGTCACAGGGCTCGGCGAAGGGCTGGTTTCGCACGGCTCCGACCTGATCCTGGCCGCAGCGGCGCAGGGCCAGTCGGAACTTTCCGTGCTTCGCCATGTCGTCGAATCGGGCCGCGCCGACGGGGTCATCGTCACCCGTATCGCCGAGGTCGACGAGCGGCTTGCCTATTTGCGCCAACGCAATTTCCCGTTCGTCGCGCATGGCAGGCTGCTCGACGGCGACTTTGCCTACCATTGGCTCGATACCGATGGCGCGCATGCTTTCGGCGAAGCCTTCGACATGCTCTACAACCTCGGACACCGGCATTTCGGCCTGGTGACGATTTCCGAGCCGATGACGTTTCGCCATCTTAGGCAGGATGGGCTCGCCGCCGCGATCGCCCGCCGGGGCGATCCGTCGGTCAGGCTCGATGTGGCGACGGCGCCGCGTTTCGATCGCGGTGCCCGCATCCAGGCGATCAACCGGCTGCTGCACGCTGCCGAGCGGCCGACGGCCATTGTCGCGCTGTTCGACGAGCTGGCGCTGACGGTCATGGAAGAGGCAGGGCGCGCCGGACTTGCCATTCCTCACGACCTGTCGGTGATCGGCTTCGACAACATAGCCGCCTCCGCCTATGCGCCGCCGGGGCTGACCACTTTCGACGCCTCGATCCGCCAGTGCGCGCGCGAGATCGGCGAGATGCTGCTGACCGTCATCGGCGACAGGCCGACCAAGCCGCTGACGCGGCTGGTGCGGCCGATACTTGTCTCGCGGGCAAGCCATGGCCCGACACCTACAGGACGGAACTGACGCCTTAGCGGCGCACAACCAGGGAGGAAGATGACGATGAATGCGTTGAGGACATTGGCAGGTGCGGTGCTGGCGTTGTCGCTTGCTGCTGGCGCAGCACAAGCCCAGCAAGTGTTGTTCTGGTCGACACAGGCGCGACCAGTGGAAGAGACACAGAAGATGCGCAGCGAAGTGCTGAAGGGGTTTGACGGCCAGGTCGACTATCAGGTCGCCGAGGACGGGCCCTGGCTCACCCGCCTTCAGGCCGAACTGCAGGCCGGCTCCGGCACCATAGGCGTGCTCGGCGGCCTGCACGGAGACTTCTCCACCGTCGGCGCGAACCTTGTCGATCTGTCCGGCGTCGATCTCGGTGGCGTCAAGGTCAACGAGACCTACAAGAAGCTCGGCATGCTCGGCACCGGCGAGCAGAAGTACCTGCCATGGATGCAGGCCACCTTTCTGATGGCGGCCAACAAACAGGCGCTGCAATATCTGCCGGCCGGCACCGATCTCAACACCATCACTTATGACCAACTGATCGAGTGGGCGAAAAACATCGCGGAAAAGACTGGTTCACCCAAGTTCGGTTTTCCGGCCGGCCCGAAAGGGCTGAAGCATCGTTTCTTCGAGGGTTTTCTCCTTCCGTCTTATACCGGTTCGATGGTGACCAAGTTCCGCTCGGCGGAGGCCGAGACGGCGTGGAACAAATTCAAGGAGTTGTGGCAGTACACCAACCCGAATTCGACCAACTATGCCTTCATGCAGGAGCCGCTGCTGACCGGCGAAGTCTGGGTGGCATTCGACCACGTGGCGCGGCTTGCCGACGCCTTTAACCAGAAACCCAATGACTTCGTCGCCTTTCCGGCGCCGGCTGGCCCGGCAGGCCGCGGCTACATGCCGGTGGTGGCCGGTGTCGCTATCCCGAAGACCTCGCCTGACATGGACAAGGCCAAGGCGCTGGTCGCCTATATGCTGAAACCGGAAACCCAGATCGCGACGCTGAAGGCGACAAACTTCTTCCCCATCGTCAACGTCAAGCTGCCCGACGACATGCCGGCCTCGGTGAAGGCTTTCAGCCCAGTGATCGCCACCATGACAGCAGCTCCCGATGCGTTGCCGGCGCTGCTGCCGATGGGACTTGGCGGCCTCAGCGGCAAGTTCAATCAGATCTACACCGACAGCTTCGAGCGCATCGTGCTCGGCGGCGAGGATGTGCACGGCGTGCTCGACGAACAGGCGACGGCGCTGAAAGCGATCATCGAACAGGCGAAGGCGCCGTGCTGGGCGCCCGACAAACCATCGCAAGGCGCCTGCCCGGTCGATTAGGAATCCTCCCTGGGCGTCCGGATTTCCAGCGCGCCGGGCGCCCACCCGTTTACAAGCGTCGAATAGAGAGCGCTCCATGCACGGCAAGGCCCTTCCCTATCTCCTGCTGATGCCGGCGACGCTGTTCCTCTGCGTCTTCTTCCTCTACCCGTTCGCGCTGGTCGCCTTCGAGGCGTTCACCCGCGACGGCGGTTTTACGCTCGACAATTTCCGCACCATGGCGGGCAGCTGGAAGTTTCCGGTCACTGTCCGCAATACGCTGCTGCTGAGCGCCATCGTCGTGCCGATCCAACTGGTGATGGCGCTGCTGATGGCAACGGTGGTGTCGCGGCTTGAAACCGGGCGCAGCGCTGCGCTTTACATCTTCGCTATTCCGCTCGGCATCTCCGATCTCGCCGCCGGGCTGATCTGGCTCGCCATCTTCGACCAGTCCGGCTTCCTGAACACCTTGCTCTCCAATCTCGGCGTCATCCACAGGCCGGTTATGTTCCTCGGCTATCAGAGCAAGCTGACGATCTTCATCGCCGTGGCGCTGGCCGAGATCTGGCGCGCGACCGCCATCATGATGGTCATTCTGGTCGCCGGCATGGGGCTGATCCCCCGGGAATACTACGAGGCGGCGGAGGTTTTTGGCGCTAGCCCGTGGAAGCGCTTCATCAAGATCACGCTGCCTCTGCTGCGCCCAAGCCTGCAGACGGCGATCATCCTGCGCGTCATCCTTGCCTTTGAAGTCTTTGCCGTGGTTGCAGCACTCGGCGGCACCAATCTGCCGGTGCTGATGGGCGAGACCTACAATTGGCAGTTCACGCTGCAGGACCGCAATGTCGCCGCCGCCATGGCGCTGTTCATCCTCGCCATCTCGATCGGTTTCACGCTGTTCTTCCTGCGGGTGCTGCGTGTGCCGAAGGAGGCGCGGATATGAGCACGGTCGCGGAACTCTCGATCGCCGCGCCTGAGGCCCGCAAAGCCGGTAACTGGTTGCTGGTCGCCACCGTCATCCTGCTTTGCGTCTGGGTGCTGCTGCCGATCTATCTGTTGATCGTCAACGCGCTGTCGTCGCCGGAAGAGGTGACCGCCTTTCCCAAGCGCTTCTTCCCGTCATTCGATTTCGGCAGCCTTTCTTTCTTCATCAATTTCGCCGGCGTCGCCAAGGCGCTGTGGAACTCCGTTCTCGTCGCCACGCTGACGATGCTCCTCTCGATCGGCTTCGGCGCACCCGCGGGCTACGCGCTGTCGCGCTTCGAATTTCGGGGCAAGGAAACGTTCCGTTTCCTCGTGCTGATGACCCGCGCCTTCCCGCTGCCGCTGCTGGCGCTACCGCTGGCGGTGATGTTCATCCGCACCGGCCTCGACGATACCGCGATCGGGCTGGCGCTGGTCCACACCACGCTGGCGCTGCCGTTTGCCGTGCTGATTACCTTCTCGCTGTTCTCCGGCATCCCAGTCGAGCTGGAGGAAGCTGCCTGGACACTCGGCTGCACGAGATTGCAGGCATTCCGAAAAGTCATTCTGCCGCTGGCGCTGCCGGGCATCGCGGCGTCGGCGGTGTTTGCCTTCACCATCTCCTGGAACGAGGTGTTTGCCGCCGCCGTGCTCACCATCGAGAACCGGACGCTGACCGCCTTCCTGCTGCAGAGCCTTGGCGAATCGCCGCTCTACCTCAAATTCGCCGGCGGTGCTGCCTTGGTTATCCCGGCGCTGATCTTCATCTTCGCCGTCCGCAAATATCTGTTCGCCATGTGGGGGATCGCCAACCGATGACGCGCACAAAAGAGAACGCCGATGGCTGAGATCGTCATCAAGCAGGTGGCAAAACGTTTCGGCGGCTTCACCGCGCTGCATTCGATCGACCTGACCATCGCCGACCAGGAATTCATGGTGCTGCTTGGCGCCTCAGGTTGCGGCAAGACCACGCTGCTGAGGATCGTCGCCGGGCTGGAAACGCCAAGCCAGGGCGAGGTCTGGATCGGCGGCCGTCGCGTCGACCATCTGCCGCCGCGCGCCCGCGGCATCGCCATGGTGTTCCAGAATTACGCGGTCTTTCCGCACCTGACGGTATTCGAGAACATCGCCTTCGGCCTGCGCATGAAGAAGCTGCCGCAGCAGGAGGTCGACGGGCGCGTCAACCGCACCGCGGAGCTCATGCATATCGAGCAACTTTTGAAGCGCTATTCGGGCCAGCTTTCCGGCGGCCAGCGCCAGCGTGTGGCCGTCGCCCGCGCGCTCGCCATGGAGCCCGATGTGATCCTGATGGACGAGCCGCTGTCGAACCTCGACGCGCTGCTCAGGCTCGAAATGCGCGCCGAGCTCAAGGGCGTGCTGGCGGCGTCCAAGACCACCACCATCTACGTTACCCACGACCAGGTCGAGGCGATGAGCCTTGCCGACCGCATCGCCGTCATGCATCAGGGCCGTATCGTCCAGGCCGCCTCACCGGTAGAGGTCTACCGCAATCCGGCGGCCCGCTTCGTCGGCTCCTTCATCGGCAACCCGCCGATGAATTTCATCCCGGCGACGAAGACTGCGAACGGCAGCTGGATCGTCGCCGGCCTGACGCTACCTGGCCCCAAATCGGACAAGCAGACGATAGAATTCGCCATTCGCCCCGAGGATGTGGACGCCGGTAACGAAGGCATTAACGCCACCGTGCGCGTCGTCGAGCCGCTCGGACCGCACACGCTGGTCACCTGCGATGTCGAGGGCGGCCTGTTTCGCGCCATTCTCGAATCGAACGCCACGGTCGCCGTCGGCGATCACTTGCGGCTTTCGCCCAAACCCGATCGCATCCGCTGGTTCGATCCCGAAACCACGAACGCCCTTTGATCCTCCCTTCGATCCTGAAAGTACGAACGCCCCGATGATATCTCTTGCCATTGACGAAACTATCGCCCGCGCCGTCGAGGTGCTCAGGGAAAATGACCAAGGCACCTATACCATACCGACCAAGGGCCTCTACCCGTTCCAGTGGAATTGGGATTCCTGCCTGACCGCCCTCGGTCTTGCCCACTATGACGAGGCCCGAGCCTGGACCGAGATCGACACGCTGTTCGCTCACCAGTGGCCGGACGGCATGGTGCCGCACATCGTCTTCCACGTCTGGAACGACGGCTATTTCCCCGGGCCGGGGGTCTGGCGAACGGACCGCCCGACCGCCACCTCGGGCATCACCCAGCCGGCAGTCGCCGGCTTTGCCGTGCGCCGCCTGTTCGACCAGGCCAAGGACAAGAAACTGGCGGCCGAGCGCGCCCGCGCGCTGCTGCCGAAGATCGACGCCTGGCACCGCTGGTTCTACGAAAATCGCGACCCGAACGGCGAAGGGCTGGTCGCCATAATTCACCCATGGGAGTCCGGCCGCGACAACTCGATCGACTGGGACGAGGCGTTCGAGCGCGTGCCGACCGAAGGCGTCGAGCCCTACACCCGCCGCGACATCCTGCACGCCGACCCTGCGCATCGACCGACCAGGGCCCAGTACGATCGCTATATCTGGCTGCTGCAGCATTTCCGCGAACTTGGTTGGGACAACACCCGGCTGCACGATGCCTCGCCCTTCCAGGTCGTCGATCCCGGCTTCAACGCCATCCTGATCCGTTCCGCCGCCGACCTTGCCGATCTCGCCGATACACTTGGCGAAACTGAAATCGCAGAAGCCAATCGCGCCCGTGCCGAAAAGGGGCTTTCGACGATGGAACGGCTGTGGAGCGACACACATGGCCAGTACATTTGTTTCGACCGAGTGGCCGGAAAGCTCGTTAACAGCGCGTCGGTCGGCGGCATCCTGCCGGTGTTTTCGGCCATTCCGGAAAGCCGGGCAGCCGCCATCGCTGCAACGATCGAGCGCATCGCTGGCAAAGCGCGTTACATCGTCCCCTCGCACGATCCTGGCGATGGACGCTTCGACCCAAAGCGCTACTGGCGCGGCCCGGTCTGGCTGGTGGTCAATTACATGATCGCCGACGGCCTTGCCGCCGCCGGCCACAGCCAAATCGCACAACGGATCACGCAATCCAGTCTCGACCTGATCGCCGAGAGCGGTTTTGCCGAATATTACGATCCCCTCAGCGGCGAGCCGCTCGGCGGCAATCGCTTTACCTGGACCGCGGCGATGGTGATCGAGTTCCTGAAGGGCAGAGCCTGAACGCTTCCGCCTAGGCCGCCGGCTACCAAAGCCCGTTCTGTCTGCCGAATAACAGTCGACCCCATTTGCGTCTGAGGCATGTCCTGGCCCATCAAACAGGGCCAAGGCATGCCCAATCTTCACCATGCCAGAGCTATAATAATTCGTCACAAACCGCTATCTATACTGCGTCGGGGCGGGGAGAAGCGCGGCTTGGAATTCGATCTGAAGACCATTGAGGCGCTTGCTCCCGATCAGGCGTCGCTGAGCGCCGCCTCCAAGCTCACCAAACGAACGAACTGGCCGCGGCTCGAAAAGCATGAGCAGCAGGCGCTCATCTGGGGCGAATGCCAGGGTTCCGGCTCCAATCCTTATCGAGTGGTGGTCGACACGGGTGATCACGGCTACAAATGCACCTGCCCTTCGCGCAAATTCCCATGCAAGCACACGCTGGCCCTGATGTGGATCGCCGCCACCGCGCCAGCCAGTTTTGCCGCTGCCGATACCACGCCGGAATGGGTGAATGACTGGCTTGGCCGGCGCCGGAAGACGGCGTCACAGCCGGTGCAGCAACCGGCACCGGGCGCGGAAGCCAAGAGCATTGGCGAAGCCGCACGGGCGGACGAGAGCGCCGCCGTTGAAGATAACGCAACGGTCGAGCGTCGCGAGGCGGCGCAGCGCAAGCGGGCGGAAAGCACACGAGAAACAGTGTCGGCGGCGCTCGATGAACTCGACCAGTGGATTGCCGACCAGTTGCGGCTCGGTCTTTCCGGGTTTGTCGACGCCAGCAGCGACCGTTGCCGGCGGATTGCTGCGCGGCTGGTCGATATGAAGGCAGCGGCGCTCGCCGGCCGTATCGACGAGATTCCGTCGCGGCTGATGGCGCTGCGCAGCGAAGAACGACCGGATGCGGCGATCCGCGAACTCGGCAAGCTCGTGCTGCTGGCCAAGGCCTGGCGGTCGGCGCCCGACGATCCCGAGCTGAAGCGGCTTGTATCGACATCCGAAACCCGCGAACAGGTGCTGGCCAATCCCGATGCAATGCAAGTCGAAAGTCTCTGGGAGGTTGTCGGCGAGAAGATCGAGACCCGGCGCGATGGTTTGGTCAGCCATTCGACATGGCTGCTCGATCTGAAAAGCTCCACACCACAATTTGCCCTGCTGCTCGATTATTTTCCCGCCTCGGCCGGACGCCGATCCAACGCCTTCTCGCCAGGCGATCGCTTCAATGCCCGGTTGGTCTTTTATCCATCACGCCGGCCACTCCGGGCGCTGGTGGCAGAACGCATGGGCGACGTCGCATCGGGCCCGTGGCCCGATTTTACCCTGGGCGTCGCCAAGGATCCGCTGGCTGCGCATGTGTGCCATCAGGATGCCGCTCCCTGGCTCACAGATAGCCCTCTCATGCTGCCGCCTGGTGCGATCCTGGTCGACGATCGGGGCGCAGCCTGGTGGCAGGCCGCCGATGATCCGCAAGGGCTCGCCTTGCCGATCAGTGGCGCCGTCAATCAGACATTGCTCGGCCTCGACCTTGCCGCCACGGCAGCGCTCTGGGACGGCGCTCGGCTTGACCTTCTGGCGGCTCAAAGCGGGTTCGGGAGGCTTGACCTGTCGTGAATGAGGGCGAGCAAACAGGCCTGGCGACCATGCGCGATTGCTGGATCACCGGCGGAGCCACCTTCGATCTGGCTCCGGCCGCCTGGAAGGCAATCGCAGGCGGCGCAAGTCCCGACGAGCAGGAGCGCCGGCTCCTGGCAATTGCAGCGCAAGCGCTCGGCGTCGCCTTGCGGCCGGCGGCGCCGAAGACGCTCAAGCGGCGGCCGCCGCTGCCCGGGCTTGCCTTGCCACTGCTGCCGGAGCGGTTGCGGCCGCTTTTGCGCGCCGCCCTGAAACAAGCCGCCGACGCAAGGCGCAAGACGCGCGTGGTGACGCTTGTCGCCAGCCGCGGCTTCGTGCTCCACCCAATGGACTGGATGCCCTCGTCGGATCAGAACAGCCCGGATGTCTACGCTCCATGGATCGACTGGCAAGCCAGCGTGGATGGAGAAAGACATACCCCGCAAGAGAAACTCACGGCGGAAAATTGGGATGAGTTCTATCCCGCCGCGCGCCGCATCGCGCTGGCCGATATGCGCCGGCGCGAACCGGCCGCGGCGCGAATGCTGATCGAGGCCAAGGCCTCGGGCGAACCTGCGGAGGTCAGGCTTGCGCTCATCGAACTTATGCGCTTCGGCCTCAATGCCGAGGACGCGCCGTTCCTGAAAAACCTTGCCACCGACCGTTCCGGCAAGGTGCAGGACCTGGCTGGCCGGTTGCTGGCAAGGTTGGGCGAGCACGGCCATTCGAGCGAAGGCGGGGCGGAGGATCCAGCAGTCGAACTCGCCGTCTTCATCGGCGAAGGCAAATCCGGCTTCATCCGCCGCCGGACCACCTACACGCCGGCGAAACTCAAATCCCCGGCGCAGGAAAAGCGCCGCGCCGAATTGTTCGAGACCTGCAATCTGGTCGACCTCGCCAGACGGTTCGGCATCACGGAACCCGAATTCATCGGAGCCTGGCAGTTCGGCGCCGACAACAACGCTGATATCCTGATCGCCCGAATGGTCGCCGCTTCTGGGAGCGACGCGGCGGTGACGCATATGGCGGACATGCTTGTCACCGAAGGCGGCAAACCGGCGCTGTTCGTGTTGCACCTTGTGCCGCGTCTGGACAGCCGCAGGAAACGGGCTCTCGTCCGGCTGATCCTCAAGCAAGCAAATTACCTCAGCGCGATCAATCTGGCGGAAGGCATTGATGCTGGCTGGCTGGAATGGGACGATCTTTCGAACGGGTCAGTTCTTCCCGCTTTGCGTTCCGCCGTTGCGGGAAACGACGAAGCCGTGCGGCGGGGCGCTGACGATATACTGGCAACGATCGGCTACCTTGCCACAGCGACCACAGCAGCCAAATTGATCGACGAGGTCGTCGCTGCCGGTATGCCGCCCGCCGCCCCATCACTCAGTGTCCTGCGTCTCAACGCGGCGCTGGCCGAACATCAGTCTCGAACCGACACATGATCAATCCGGAGAATTCATATGAACGCTGCCATCCGTCTCCCGGTCGAGCAGGCCTATGCCTCTGAATTGCAGGCGCTGGCGCGCGGTGACGACAGGCAAAAACCTGCCGGCTGGAGCCTGTCGCCACAGGCTGTGCTGACCTATCTGCTCGGCGGCAAGGCTAGCGACGGCACACTGATAACCCCGAAATATGTCGGTCGCCGCCGGTTGATGGAAACCGCGGTAGCGACGCTCGCCACCGACCGTGCACTCTTGCTGCTCGGCGTTCCCGGAACCGCCAAGTCCTGGGTATCTGAACATCTTGCCGCCGCCATCATGGGCGACTCGACGCTGATCGTGCAGTGCACGGCCGGCACCGACGAGAACCAGATCCGCTATGGCTGGAACTATGCGCAGCTGCTGGCAAAAGGCCCGAGCCAAGAAGCGTTGGTGCCGACGCCGCTCTACCGAGCCATGCAGAACGGCAAGCTCTGCCGGCTGGAGGAACTGACCCGCATGGGCTCGGACGTGCAGGACACGCTGATCACCGTGCTTTCCGAAAAGATGATGCCGATCCCGGAATTGAACACCTCGATCTACGCCCAGCGCGGCTTCAACATTATCGCCACGGCAAACAACCGCGACAAAGGTGTCAACGAGCTCTCCTCGGCGCTCAAGCGTCGTTTCAATGTCGTGGTGCTGCCATTGCCGGAAGACATGGCCGAAGAGGTGGCGATCGTCTCCAAACGGGTCGATGAGATGGCTGGCGGACTCGACCTGCCGGTGCCAAAAAATGTCGGCGAGGAGATCGCCCGTGTGCTGACCATCTTTCGCGAATTGCGCTCCGGCGCGACTGCCGACGGCAAGGTGACGCTGAAGATTCCTTCCGGCTCGCTGTCGACCGCAGAAGCGATCGCCACGATGGTTGGCGGGCTCAGCCAGGCGGCGTGGTTCGACAGTGGCAAGCTCGGCGCCGAAGGTCTCGCCGCCAGCCTTGTCGGCGCGATCGTGAAGGATCCGGTGCAGGATAAGGTGGTGCTCGAGGAATATCTGGAAACGGTGCTCAAGAAGCGCCCCGACTATGCCGGCTATTACGCGGCGCTGAACGCAGCGATCTGACGCCATGAGCCACGGCGACATTGCCTATTTCGGGATACGCCATCACGGGCCGGGTTCCGCCGACAGCCTGCTGCAGGCACTGCAGGATTTGAACCCGGTCGCCGTGCTGATCGAGGGGCCGATCGACGCCTCTGAGCTTCTGCCCATGCTGGCCCGCCCCGAAATGCAGCCGCCGGTGGCGCTCCTTTGCTATCCGGAAGACGATCCGGCTTCGACAAGCTTCTGGCCTTTTGCCGAGTTCTCGCCCGAATACCAGGCGGCGCTTTGGGCTGTGGGCAATAAGGCGACGTTGCAGTTTATCGACCTGCCATCGTCGGCACGGTTCACCACTGCTGCGATCGGTGGCGCGGAGGACACCGATGCGACCGAAGCTACCCAAGCCCCCGAGGATGGTGACGCGGCTCCGATTCCGCGTGATCCGATTGCCATGCTGGCGCACGCCGCCGGTTATGAGGACGGCGAAAGCTGGTGGTCGGACATCATTGAACAGAACCCGGAACCCGGCCCGATATTTGCGGCCATCGCCGATGCGATGACGACACTGCGGAATGGTGAGGGTCCGATCGCGCAGTTCGAAGCCAAGCGCGAGGCGCATATGCGGCTCGAAATCGCCAAGGCGCGTAAGCAGTTCGAGGGGCCGATCGCCGTCGTCTGCGGAGCATGGCATGTGCCGGCGCTGCAAGCCACCCACACTCAGAAAAACGATCAGGTCCTGATCAAGGGAATTGCCCGGCGCAAGAGCACAATGACATGGGCACCGTGGACCGGACCGCGCCTGGCGCTGGGATACGGCTATGGCGCGGGCGTCGTCGCGCCCGGCTGGTGCAAGCATCTTTGGCGCACGCGCGGTCGGCGCGATGCGGCAACCCTGTGGCTTGCCATGATCGCGGCGCTGCTGCGGGCGAAGGGCCATCTGGTCTCGACCGCTTCGCTGATCGAAGCGGAGCGGCTCGCCCGCGCGCTCGCCGCCATTCGCGAACGGCCGAAGCCCGGGTTCGAGGAATTGCGCGACGCCGCGATCGCGACCCTGTTCAATGGCGAAGCGTTGCTGTGGGGGCTGGTCGAGGCCGAGTTGCTTCTGGGTGCGGACGTCGGTGAAATTCCGCCCGACACGCCGCTGGCGCCATTGATCGAGGATCTGCAGCGCAACCAGAAGGCGGCGCGGCTGAAGCCCGAGGCGCTGGAGCGCGAACTGTCCGTCGACCTGCGCAGCGAAAGCGGGCTGTTTCGCTCGACATTGCTGCATCGGCTGAGCGTGCTTGGTGTGCATTGGGGCAGACTGACCGATGCCGGTCGCAGCCGTGGCACCTTCCGCGAGCGGTGGACCCTGGCGTGGGAACCGGAATATGCCGTTCGTCTGGTCGAGAACCTGATCTACGGGCCGACCATCGAAAAGGCTGCCAATGCCCGCCTGATCCAGATGATCGAAACGGCGGCGACGCTCGATACGCTTGCGGCATTGGTGCAGAACGCGATCACGGCAAGCCTGTCGGAAGCATCGACTGCCGGCCTTGCGGCGTTGGAGGCGCGAGCGGCGCGCAGCAGCGAATGCCTGGAGATCCTGGCGTCTGTGCCGCCCCTCGCCGACATCATCCGTTACGGCGAGGCCCGCAAAACGGAGACGAACCGGCTGTCCGGTCTCATGGAGCGGCTGATCGTCGAAGGTGCGATCGCGCTTCCGTATGCTGTACGCGATCTGGATGAGCAAGCCGCCGCGACGCTGGTCGGTGCGATGCGCAAGGCCGATGAGGCGATCAGACTGGTCGAGCCCGGGCAAGACGTGCTGGACGGATGGCGTAACGGACTGGCTGCCGTGCTGGAGGGATCGCGGTCGACGGCGCTGCCGGCAGGATGCGCCGCGCACCTGCTCTACGAAGCTGGCCGGCTTTCCGCCGAGGACGCTGCCGGACTGCTCGAGCGACGCTTGTCACCGGGGACTCCTGTCATTGAAGCGGCCGGGTTCTTCGAAGGCTTCTTCAGCACTGCCGGTCAGCGGCTGATCTATGACGAAGGTCTGCGCGGCGCGGTTGATGCGTGGCTGAAGTCCCTCGACGAGGACGCTTTCATCGCGCATCTACCGCTGCTGCGCCGCGTCTTCTCCAATCTGGACAGCATGGAGCGCCGGCGGTTGATTGAAGCGGTGCTCGGCCGCGCCGCTCGGCTGCCGGCCGGCCTGATACCGGCGCCCGATGGCGGCGAGGCCTGGCGTCGGCACCTGGAGCGGCTTGGACCCTTGCTCAAGAGCGGGACATAACGATGGACGACGAGGCAGAGGCGACCCAAACCGGCGCACCATCGCCCGATGGCGGAAGAGAGCGCCGCTGGCGTCTGGCGATCGGCGCCGACGATGAGACATCTGCGGCACTTTCCAGCGACGACAAACGGCTTTCGGCGGCTCTTGACGCGTTATACGGCGACGGCGCCAATGCCGCTGCCGACCCGCGCAAACGGCGCGGCGGGCTAGGCCGTTCGGCGCCGCGCGTTGCGCAATGGATGGGCGACATCCGCTCTTTCTTTCCCGCGCAGGTCGTCCAGATCGTCCAGAAAGATGCCTTCGAACGGCTGAACCTGAAGCAGATGCTGATGGAGCCGGAGTTCCTGAAGGCGATCGAGGCGGACGTCAATCTGGTCGCCGACCTGGTTTCGCTCCGCTCGGTGATGCCTGCCAAGACCAAGGACATCGCCCGCGCGATCATCGCCGATATCGTGGCCAAGCTGATGCAGAGGCTGGAGCAGAAGACAGTCGAGGCAATCCGAGGCGCGCTCGACCGGTCGAGGCGCACCAACCGCCCGCGTTCGCGCGATATCGACTGGCAGCGCACCATCTCGGCGAACCTTCGCCACTACCAACCCGAACACAAGACCATCGTGCCGGAGAAGCTGGTTGGTTTCATACGCAAGCAGCGACGGCTGGTCGATCTCGACGAGGTGGTTCTGTGCGTCGACCAGTCCGGCTCGATGGCAAGTTCGGTGATCTATGCCTCGATCTTCGCAGCGGTCATGGCCTCGCTGCCGGTTGTGCGCACCAAGCTCGTCTGTTTCGATACCGCAATCGTCGACCTGACCGAAGAACTCAGCGATCCTGTTGAAGTGCTGTTCGGCGTGCAACTCGGCGGCGGCACCGACATCAACCAGGCAGTCGCCTATTGCGCCGACCGTATCGAGCGGCCCACCAAGTCGCATCTGGTGCTGATCACCGACCTCTTTGAAGGCGGCAATGGCCAGGAACTGCTGCGGCGGCTGGCGGCGCTGGTTCGATCCGGCGTCAATGTCGTCGTGCTTCTGGCGCTGACCGATCAGGGACGGCCCGGCTATGATCCAGCGATGGCAGGTTCGGTCGCGGCACTTGGCATTCCGGTCTTCGCCTGCACGCCGGATCTGTTTCCGGACATGATGGCGGCGGCACTGCGGCGGGAGGATATCGGCGCCTGGGCGGCGGGAGCCGACATCAAGCTCATTCGCGCCGAGGCTGAGGCGCCTGGGATGCATGAGTGAGCGTTTGCCTCGGTCCAGAATACCGGGCCGCCCGCAGGCAAGCGCTTGCGGTCAAAGGTTTGACAAATAGCCGGCCGCGCCTATGGTCGACCGGTTACAGGAGCGACGCATGGCGAAGGCAACCGGCTGTATTCTTGGCGGGTTTTCCCCATATTTGCTGAACAGTAGAAATCAGCCACGGCCGCTTTCACAGCCCTCGCCCTTCCCTCTCCCGGCCGCGTCGATGCGCCCGGGCCGTTCATGTCCTTGAGCCACATGTCGCAGAAAATTGCCGAGCTTCTGTCGCGGCTGGAAAAGCGGCTGGACAGGTCAGCGATTGTCTCGGCTGAGGAGGCCGGACCACGCTACCGGGAAGATCCCGACGGCAAGGACGGCGCGCCGCCAGCGATCGTCTTGCGTCCACGCACGACCGGCGAGCTGTCGGACATTCTGCGCCTGTGCAACGAGGCCGGGCAGAGGCTCGTCATCCAGGGTGGCCGCACCGGTCTTGCGGGCGCGGCGCGCATCCAGCCCGGCGAGGCGGTGCTGTCGCTGGAGCGCATGACGGCGGTCGCGGCGCCCGACCGCGAGGCGGCGACGATCGTCGCCGAGGCCGGCGCGCCGCTGCAAATGGTGCAGGACGCGGCCGATGCGGCCGGCTTGCTTTTCGGCGTCGACATCGGCGCGCGCGGCACGGCCACCGTCGGCGGCAATGTCGCCACCAATGCCGGCGGTATCCGCGTGCTGCGCTACGGCATGTACCGGGCGCAGGTGCTTGGGCTGGAGGCGGTGCTTGCCGACGGCAGTGTGCTCACGTCGCTCAAGGGCTTGCCAAAGGACAATTCCGGCTATGACCTCAACCAGCTCTTCATCGGCAGCGAAGGCACGCTCGGCGTGGTCACGCGCGCCTGCCTGCGGCTGCATCCCAAACCTGCTACCGAGGTCAATGCCTTCTGCGCAGTTCCATCGCTCGATGCGGCGATTGCGCTGCTTGCGCAGCTTCGGCAGAAGCTTGGGCCGTTGCTCTCGGCCTATGATGTGAATTTCGCACCGCTCTATGGCGCCATGATCGCCGGCATGGAGGCGCCGGCGCCGCTGCCCGTCGGCTCGCCCGTCTATGTGCTGGCCGAGATACAGGGCAGCGAGTCGGACCGCGACGGCGACCGCTTTGCCGCGGCGCTGATGCAGGCGGTCGAGGACGACGTGATCGACGACGTCGTCGTCTCGCAATCGCCGCGCGAATTCCGGGCGCTCTGGGCGGTGCGCGAGGAGGCCAACCGTTTTCTGTTTTCGATAGCAGGCCTGATTAGCGTCGATGTCAGCATCCCGCTGGCGAAAATGGCGACTTTCCTGCGCGAGACGGAAGCCGCTATCAAAGCCGTCGACCCGAGCGCCGACATCTACGTCTTCGGCCATCTCGGCGACGGCAACCTGCATTACCAGGTCCGCACCGTGGATCCGGCGGCCGCATACGGGATCATCTACCGGGGTGTGGCCGCGGCTGGCGGCGGCGTCTCGGCCGAGCATGGCATCGGCCTCGACAAGAAGGAATGGCTGCATCTCGTGCGCAGCGACGCCGAGATCGCGGCCATGCGCCGCCTGAAAGCAGCCTTCGACCCGAACAATATCCTCAATGCCGGGCGCATCTTCGACCTCGCACCGGGCTGAAATCGAAGGCACGTAGCGCTGGCCGGGCGCTGTCTCTATCTGGTCGCGCCCTTCAATTCCGCATGCGCAACTGCGATGCGGGCAGCAAGCGCGGCGTTGTTGCGGACAAGCGCTATGTTGGCCTTCAGGCTGCGGCCTTGTGAAAGCTCGTTGATGCGGGCGAGCAGAAACGGCGTCAGTTCCTTGCGCCCGATGCCGCGCTTCTCGGCCTCAGCCACGGCCGCTGCGATCGTGCCGTCGATGAACGCCGGATCGAGCGCGTCCGCTTCGGGAATAGGGTTGGCGACGAGAATGCCGGTGCCGGATTCCATCTCGTCATGCAGCAGCATGGCTCGCGCGACCTCGTCGGGGGTATCGAGGCGATGGTCTGCCTTGAGCCCGCTGGAGCGGGTGTAGAAAGCCGGAAAATCATCGCTCCCATAGGCGATCACCGGCACGCGCTGAGTTTCCAGATATTCCAGCGTCTTCGCAATATCGAGTATCGACTTAACCCCGGCGCAGACGACGGTCGTGCCGGTCTGGCCAAGTTCGGTCAGGTCAGCGGAGATATCGAAAGTGGCTTCGGCGCCGCGATGCACGCCACCGACGCCGCCGGTCGCAAAAATACCGATCCCGGCTAAAGCGGCAATCCGCATCGTCGCCGAGACGGTGGTTCCGGCCGAGCCGCCGCGCACCATGATTGCGGCGAGATCGCGCCCGGAAGCCTTGACCACGCCCTTTGCCGCTGCCAGCTCTTCCAGTTCCCGATCGTCGAGGCCAACCTTGATCTTGCCGGCGACCACTGCGATCGTGGCGGGCACGGCGCCGTCTTCACGCACGACGGTCTCGACACCACGAGCGGTTTCCAGATTGGCCGGATATGGCATGCCGTGGGTGATAATCGTCGATTCCAGTGCCACCACCGCGCGGCCTTTATCAAGCGCAGCAGCGACTTCATCGTTCAAATGGACAAGGGAAGGTTTCATATCATCTCGCTTTCAGGCAGGAAGGCGGTACATGCCGGCGGCAAGGAAGCGCGGCGACAGATCGGGGTGGACGCTGGATTCGCTCTCGGTGGTCAGTGTGGCAAGCAGCGCGCCGGTGCGCACGGCATGAGCGACCGGCTCACCCGAAAGCACCTTGTACAGGGTGCCGGCGATCATCGCGTCACCGGCGCCGGTGATGTCGACGGCCTGCGCCGGGACGGAGCGCATGGCCGTCACACCGCTCTCGGTCGCAACGGCAAATCCATGCGCGCCTGCGGTCACGATCACTTCGGCGGCGCCGGCCGCGCGCAGCCCTGCTGCTGCTCCCTCCGGCGTCAGCCGCTTGTCGGCATCCGTCACGCCGAGCATCGTATTGGCCTCGTCATGGTTGGTGAACAGAAGATCGATGCCGGTCAGGTCCTTTGACAGGCGCGCCGACTTCGGCGACGATACCGTGTCGACTGCGAGCTTGAAGCGCGCACCGTGCTTGCGCGAGATCAGCGCTGCGATGGTCGCGGCCGGCAGATTGCAGTCGATGAAGACCCATGTCGCCGAAGCCAGGTGCGGCCAGAAACGGTCGAGATAGGACGGCAAAAACAGATCGAATATCTCCATGTCGGCGATGCCGAGCACGAGATCGTTGTTGCGGTCGAGGATGGCCGCGTATTCGGCCGTCGGCCGCTCCGTGGTGGTGATGACCTGGCTGACATCGGCGCCGAAATCACGCAAATGCCGCACCAGCGCGCGGCCGGTTTCATCCTCGCCGACGATCGAGACGAAGCTTATGTCGACACCGAGGCGGGCAAGGTTTTCGGCGACGTTGCGGGCAACCCCGCCGAAGCTGCGATGGCCTTCGACCGGGTTCGATGTCTCGAAGATCAGATCCTTCCTGGCGTGGTATTTGCGGTCGAGCACCGCGCCGCCGATGCAGACCATACGTTTGGACGCCGGCAAGACATAGCCGCGGCCGAGAATGTAGCCCTTGTTGATGAGTTGCACGATGTGGGCGGCGACCGTCGAGCGGGCAATGCCGAGCGCGGTTGCAATATCCTGCTGGCCGGAGAACGGATTCGCCGCAATGAGGTCGAGAACCGCTTGTTCTTGTGCTCCAAGGTCGTCCATCGTCTCACCTGGCCCGCCAAATTCGAGGCTGAACTCGATGTATGAAACAACAGATGATCTTGTCAACATTGGTTTGCCATGGCGGCGTTTGACCAATCGGCGCTCCCGCGGCTCTGCCAGCCGGAGAGCGTGTGAGCGCATTGAAGAAAGCTATTCGGAGGACGAAACCTGCTCTTGTCGACGTGCAGCATCAGGGAGGAACAGAGGCCTTAACGCCATGCCGAAGACAGCTAAGCCTTCAGCACCGAGACGGCCAATTCGCTGTTGTGGACATATTCATTGGCGTCAGGCTGCTTCTGCACAAGCAGGATGAACAGCAGGTCGGTTAGCGTCAGTTGTGCATCACGCGCGGTTATCGATGAAGAGCGCGCGCGCTCTTCATCGGCGATCGTGTGGAGGCGAATGTCGGCAACCCGGCTCAGCGGATTGTCGCGAAGCCCGGTGACGGCGATAACGGTGGTGCCGCGTTTATGTGCGAGTTCAGCTATCCGCAGGGTTTCGATGCTCGCCCCGGAATAGGAGAGCGCGAATAACGCGTCGCCTCGTCCAAGCGTCGAGACAT
Organism: Mesorhizobium sp. M0410; assembly: GCF_040321435.1. Taxonomy (NCBI): domain Bacteria; kingdom Pseudomonadati; phylum Pseudomonadota; class Alphaproteobacteria; order Hyphomicrobiales; family Phyllobacteriaceae; genus Mesorhizobium; species Mesorhizobium sp. M0410. The sequence goes on along the minus strand of NZ_JAMYRN010000013.1, from coordinate 116,658 downwards.
TGGCCATTTGCACATGGCTGTCGCTGTCGTGCAGCACGTTGCGGCCGAGCTTCATCAGCTTGTATGAGAAATCGCGCGCCACCAGAGAGGATGCGCCGACGCCTGCCAAATGAATGCGGCGCGCACCGTTCAATGCTTCGAGGGCCTTGCCGATTTCATGCTCGGTGTTGGCCGCGACCGTCTGTTGCATCGACAAAAGCTTGCTGCCGATCAGCTTGCGCAGGATGACCAGATAGCTGTCGCCGACCTCGATCGAACCGTGGATCATGCCGGCCGGCACGTGCCATTCCTGCGACTTGGCCTCGCTGACGGCGAGCTTGAGCTCCTGATAGCTGGAATAGCCGAGCTTCTGGCTGAACTTGACGACGCTCGACTGGCTGCGGCCGATCTCAGCGGCAAGCGCCGCCGTCGACAGGCGCAGCATCTGGTCGGGATTATCGACGATATACCGACCGATCTCGCGGTCGCCGGGCGCCATGATTTCGAGCTTGGCCTCGATTTTCTTCAGGATGGACATGCGTTCACCTGTTGCCAGTCACGGACAATGCCAAACCAAGGAATAAATTATTCCGTCTCTGATTGACAGCCAAGAATGATCCATCAAATCTCTACCGGTGCGGTTGCGGCCCAGCCTTCGGGCAAGCCGACGATTCGGCCACGAAAGATCGTAGACACGCCGACAGCTCGGGATTAGGTCAGAGCCATGGACAAATTGCGGATCGTCGGCGGGCATAGGCTTGAGGGCGCGGTGACGATCTCCGGCGCCAAGAACGCGGCCTTGCCGCAAATAGCGGCGGCGTTGCTCAGCCCTTATCCGCTGCAACTGACCAACCTGCCTGCGGTGACCGACGTCGACAACATGCTTGGCGTCGTCGGCCTTCATGGGGCCGAAGTCACCAGATCGGCGCATGCCGCCACAATCGATACCAGTGCTGCCGTCTCCAAGGAGACAACCTACGATACCGTCAGGCGTATGCGCGCGACAGTGCTGGTGCTCGGCCCGCTGCTTGCCCGCTTCGGCCACGCCAGGGTTTCGCTGCCCGGCGGCTGCGCGATCGGCGCACGGCCGGTCGACATGCATGTCGCCGCACTTGCCGCACTTGGCGCCGACATTGCGATCGAAAACGGGCTGATCGTCGCGTCCGCGCCGGGCGGACTGAAAGGCGCGCGTATCGTTTTGAGCTCACCATCGGTCGGCGCGACCGAAACGGCGATGATGGCAGCGACGACTGCAAAGGGCGAAACCGAGATCCTCAATGCGGCGCGCGAACCGGAGGTGGCCGACCTTGCCGCCTGCTTGAACGCCATGGGCGCGCGGATCGAGGGCGCCGGCACGCACCGTATCCTGATCGCGGGCAGCACAGGCTGGCGCGCCGCCACGCACGACATCATCCCGGACCGGATAGAGGCCGGCACCTATGCCGTCGCGGCGGCTATCACCGGCGGTCAGCTCGAGCTGACCCACGCGCGGCTCGAGCACATGGCATCCGTCGTCCAGCTGCTCGAAACAGCCGGTGTGAAAATCTGGCCGGGCGACCGCGGGCTGATCGTATCGAGAGACGGGCCGCTCAAAGCCGTCGATGTGACGACGGAGCCCTATCCGGGCTTTCCGACCGATCTCCAAGCGCAGTTCATGGCGTTGATGTGCTGTGCCGAGGGCGCTTCGCTATTGCGTGAGACGATCTTCGAGAACCGCTTCATGCATGTGCCTGAACTGATGCGGCTCGGCGCCAACATCAAGCTGCAAGGCACCATGACGCTGGTGCGCGGAGGCGAGAAGCTGAAGGGCGCGCAAGTGATGGCCACCGACCTGCGCGCCTCCGTCTCGCTGGTGCTGGCAGCGCTGGTGTCCCAGGGTGAGACGACGATCAACCGCGTCTATCATCTCGATCGCGGCTATGAGCAGCTGGACCGCAAGCTCCGGCTTTGCGGCGCCCAGATCGAGCGGATAAGTGGATGAGTGCCGGCGCGGCGTCTTCGCATTATTTCCTGGGCGTCGATGGCGGCGGAACCGGCTGTCGGGCGCGTATCGAAGACGAGGCGGGAACCGTGCTCGGGCAAGGTCTCTCAGGTCCGGCGACAACGCGGCTCGGTATAGAGGCGGCCTGGGCCTCCGTTGCCAAAGCCTTTGGTGCTGCGATCAGAGAGGCAGGGTTCACGGCGACGAAAATCGCCAGGATCCGTGCCGGCGTCGGTCTTGCCGGCATCGGCCGCAAGGGGTCGCTTGAGGCGTTTCGTGCGATCTCCCATCCCTTTGCAAGTCTCGACTTCGTCAGCGACGGCGTCGCGGCTTGCCTGGGCGCGCATTCGGGCCAGGACGGCGCCATCGTCATAGCCGGGACCGGTTCGATCGGGCTCGGCTTTGTCGAAGGGCGCGACCTGCGTGTCGGCGGCTACGGTTTTCCGATTTCCGACGAGGGCAGCGGCGCCGATCTAGGTTTGGAAGCGGTACAGTTCGCCTTGCGCGCCCATGACGGCCGGCACGAGCGGACCGCGCTGCTGGCCGAGGTGATGCAGCGCTTCAAGGACGACCCGTTCGAGGCGGTGGCCTGGATGGACCGCGCCAGTGCGACGGACTATGCCGCCATGGCGCCGATGGTGATCCGCCATGCCGACCAGGGCGATCCGGCCGGTCGGCGGATCGTGCAAGGCGCTGCCGAGCAGATCGACACATTCGTGCGGGTGCTGTTCGAAAAAGGCGCGCCGCGGGTTACGTTGCTCGGAGGGTTGTCCAGCCCGCTTGAGCCATGGCTCGCTCCCGACGTCCGCCGACGGCTGAAGCCGGCCGACGGCGATGCGGTTTCGGGAGCCATAATCCTGGCCAGAAAGTCGCTTTGCGGCGAGTAACGCGCTACTCAAAGAGGAATATTTTATTCCTACAATCCGTTGACACCGGGAATACCGAATTCTAAAAAGTTAACTAAGCAGAAACAAGACAGCCGGTCGCCTGCCGCGGGTACTGGACGTCGCCCGGCACGGCATCGCGTTCCCGCTCACGGCAGACTGAGAGTAAGCAAGTGGTCGAACTCGGGTTGATGTCGGAGTTGGAGCGGCTGGTTTCCGAGGACCGCAACCCGAGAACCATCGACATCGACCTGTTGCCGACCATCGAGGTGCTGCGCAAGATCAATGACGAAGATAAAGGCGTTGCGGCCGCCGTCGAGAAGGTCATTCCTGAGATTGCTGCTGCCGTGGACCGGATCGTGAGCGCGTTCCAGAAGGGTGCGCGCCTTGTCTATGTGGGCGCTGGCACCAGCGGCCGGCTCGGCGTCCTCGACGCCTCGGAATGTCCGCCGACCTTCGGCGTACCCGAGGACATGGTGGTGGGCCTGATCGCCGGCGGCGACGACGCGCTGGTGCGCTCCGCGGAAGGCGCCGAGGATGACCCGAAACAGGGTGTAAAGGCATTGCAGGACATCAAGCTGACCGCCGACGATGTGGTGGTCGGCATCGCTGTCAGCGGGCGCACACCTTATGTCATCGGTGGCCTGACCTATGCCAAGCAGGTGGGAGCGACCACCGTGGCGCTGTCCTGCAATCCGCGATCGACCATTGCCGGCATAGCCGACATTGCCATCTCTCCGGTGGTCGGCCCGGAGGTTCTCACCGGCTCGACCCGACTGAAATCGGGAACCGCGCAAAAGCTGGTGCTCAACATGCTGTCTACCGCCAGCATGATCCGCATCGGCAAGAGCTATCAGAACCTGATGGTTGACCTCAATCCAAGCAACAAGAAGCTTGTCGCCAGGGCGGTCAGGATCGTGATGCAGACGACCGGCTGCGCGGCACAGCAGGCACGACAGGCACTCGACCAGACCGGCAATGATGTAAAACTGGCAATCCTGGTGACGATCACCGGCATGGGTGTCGAAGAAGCACGTAAGGCGCTTGCCAACGCGGGAGGTTTCCTGCGCAAGGCGATAGGCGAAAAGACGGTGTAAGACCGCATGGATACTGGGCCGATGTTCCGGGGCGTGTGTCCCTTTGAAGCGGTCCGAGGAACTGCAAGGCATCTGGTTTAACAATAATGGGAGACGACAATGGTACGGCACATTGGCAAGAAACTGCTTTCCGGCATGACGCTCGCGGCAATGGTTGGCATCGCCGCGCTACCGGTGCAGGCGAGTGCGGCGACGCTGCATATGGCGTGGTCGCAGGACGCCACCGGTCTTGATCCGCACAAGCAGACGGCATTCTCCTCACTGCGGCTGCTGGAGCTGATCTACGAACCGCTGGTGCGGCTCGACGCAAACCTGCAAATCACACCCGCGATTGCCGATTCATGGCAGTTCTCGCCGGACGGCAAGGAGCTGAGCTTCAAGCTTAATCCGAAAGCAAAATTCCAGAACGGCGCCGCCGTGACCTCGGCCGACGTCAAGGCATCGTTCGAGCGCATACTTGACGAGAAGACGGGTGCTGCGGCGCGCGCCAACTTTCTCTCGATCGCCAGCATCGACACGCCCGATCCCGCCACCGTCGTGTTCCACCTCTCGCAGCCGGACGTGCCGATCCTGACGGCGATGAGCGACGTCAATGCGGCGATCGTCCCGGCAAGCGAAATCGCGGCCGGCTCGATCGGCACGACAACGATCGGCTCGGGTCCGTTCAAGCTCGAAAAATGGGATCCGAATTCCAAGGAAGTGCTTGTCGCCAACAAGGACTGGGCAGGCGGCGCGACCGGCGTCGACGGCATCGATATCAGCGTGCTGCCGGACGAGACGGCGATACTGGCGGCGATGCGTACCAAGCAGATCGATTTTGCCCTGCTCAACGATCCGCTTGTCGCCACGCTGGTGCCCAAGGAAGCCAGCCTGCAGTTGAACCGCGTGCCGGTGCTTGCCTATCACGTGCTGCAGCTCAATCCCTCCCGCAAGCCGATGACCGAACTCAAGGTGCGTCAGGCGATTTCCTGCGCCATCGACCGGCAGGAAGTGCTGGACACCGCCTCGCTCGGCGAAGGCAAGGTCACCGGCCCGCTGACCATCCCGGCACTGGCGACCGATCCGAAGCAGTTGTTCTGCTATAAGCGCGACATTGAGAAGGCCAAGCAGTTGATGGCCGAAGCCGGCTATGCCGACGGCTTTTCGGCGACCGTGATTGGCGCCACCGGCGAGCCGCCGACGGCAGCGGCGGAAGCCCAGGTCATCCAGTCGCAACTCGCAGAAATCGGAGTCAAGCTCGACATCAAGATGATGGAGCTCAACGTCTATGTCGACGCCTGGCTGAAGGGCGATTTCGACATGGCCGTCGCGCTGAACGGCGGCAGGGCCGATCCCTACACTATGTACAACCGCTACTGGACCAAGACGGGCAATCTGCAGAAGGTGGCGAACTATATCGACGACACGCTGGACAGTCTTATGCAGAAGGGCCGCACCGAGACCGACCCGGCAGCGCGCAAAGCGATCTTCGCCGACTTCGAGAAGCACATCACTGAGATGTCGCCCTGGATCTGGCTCTACACGTCCTACAGCTACACGGCACAGCAGAAGAATATCGCAGGATTCGAACCGGTGCCGACAGGCTCGCTGTTCAGCCTCGCCAAGGTGACGATCCAGTAGCTGCTTTGATGCCGGACGAGAGGATATTCTTCGCGTGAACTATCTGATGCGGCGACTGGCGACCTTCCCTCTCGTCCTGCTTGGCGTGTCCATCGTGGTGTTCCTGGCGATCCGGATGGTTCCGGGCGATTCGATCACGGCAATGCTGGGGACCGAAGCCGGCCTGCTGACGCCGCAGCAGCGCGATGCGCTTGCAGCTTATTTCGGCATCGACCAGCCCTGGTTCATCCAGTACTGGCGCTGGCTGCTTGGTCTTTTCCAAGGCAATCTCGGCATTTCGTCCACCTATGGCAGGCCGGTGCTCGACGTCATCCTCGAGCGTTTCCCGCTAACGTTGGAACTCGCCCTGCTGTCGATGGTCATCGCCCTGGTTGTCGGCATGCCGGCGGGGATCTTTGCCGCCACCCATAACGAAAAGCTGTCCGACCTCGGCGTGCGCGTTGTCGCAATGATCGGGCAGTCGACGCCGAACTTCGTCCTTGCCCTGCTGATCATCTACACGCTGTCGGCGGGGTTTGGCGTTTTGCCGGCGATGGGCGAGTTTTCGCCGCTGTGGCAGGATCCGCTGCGCAATCTCGGCCAGCTGTTGCTGCCTGCGGTCACGCTTGGATTTGCCTTCGCGGCTTCGGTGACCCGCATATCGCGTTCGGCGATGCTCGATGTGCTCAGCGACGACTATGTCAGGACGGCGCGCAGCAAGGGCGTTTCGGCGCGCGGCGTCATCTGGCGGCATGCCTTGCCCAACGCGCTCATCCCGGTCGTGACGCTGAGCGGCATAGAGTTCGGCTACCTCCTGGGCGGAGCTGTCATCGTCGAGCAGATCTATGCGCTGCCCGGCCTCGGCCGCATGGTGCTGGATGCCATCCTGCAGCGCGACTACGCGCTGGTGCAGGGAAGCGTGCTGTTCATCGCCTTCAACTTCATGATCGTCAATCTCCTCGTCGACCTCGCCTATGTCGCGCTCGACCCGCGTATCCGGCTAAGCGAGCACTGATGGCGACATTGCGGGCTATATTTGCGCATCCCAGCGGCCGCATCGGCGGTGCGATCGTTGCGCTTTATCTGCTGCTTGCCGTGCTTGGCATGCTGGGGCTGACGCCGCACAATCCGCTGACGCAGCACCGGGTCGAGCGACTGCATGCGCCTGATAGCACCTACTGGATGGGCACGGACCTATTCGGCCGCGATGTCGCAAGCCGGCTGATGACCGGGATCGGCCAGTCCTTCATCGTGGCCTTCTTTTCGGTCGCCTTCGCGACACTGGCCGGCACCGTGCTCGGGCTGGCGGCAGCCTGGTTCGGGCGCCGCTGGGACGGCCTGGTGATGCGCATCATGGACGTTGTGCTGGCGTTCCCGGCGATCCTGCTGGCGCTGCTGATCGTCGCGGTTGCTGGACCGGGAACCTCGACCAGCGTCATTGCCATTGCCATCGTCTACACGCCGATCTTCACGCGCGTCGTGCGAGGTCCGGCTCTGTCGCTCAAGGCGCGCGAGTTCGTCGACGCGGCCCGCACGTTCGGCAGCAGTGCGGGCTATATCGTAACACGCCATCTGCTGCTCAATCTGGTGGCGCCACTGACGGTTCAGGTGACGCTGGCGCTGGCCTGGGCACTGCTGACCGAGGCCGGCTTAAGCTTCCTCGGGCTCGGCACGCAGCCGCCCGCCGCCTCGCTCGGCCTGATGCTGAGCGACAGCCGCAATCTGATGGAGACAGCTCCCTGGCTGATGATCTTCCCGGGCGTGGCGATCATGATCAGCATCCTCGGCTTCAACCTGCTCGGCGATGCGTTGCGTGATGTCCTCGATCCGAAGATGCGGAGATCGCTCGCATGATCCCGCTGCTGTCCGTCAGCGGATTGCGCGTCGGCTTCGGCCGCAACCCGAAAGCCAATGAGGTCGTGCGCGGCGTCAGCTTCGATCTCGCCGACGGCGAGACATTGGCAATCGTCGGCGAAAGCGGCTCGGGCAAATCGGTCACGGCGCTGTCGATCAATCGCCTTGTCGATTATGGCGGCGGCCGCATCACCGCAGGCTCGATCACGCTGAAGCGGGTCGACAACAGCATTTTCGACCTGACCGCCGCGGACGAGCCGCAACTGACGAAGATCCGCGGCGGTGAAATCGGCATGATCTTCCAGGAGCCGATGAGCTCGCTCAATCCGGTGCTGACCATCGGCAGGCAGATCGAGGAATCGTTTCGCCTGCATCGCGGCCTGACCGGCCGGCAAGCGACGGCGGCGGCCAAGGACGCGCTCGACCGCGTGCGTATTCCCGACGCTGCACGGCGACTGAAATATACGCCCAACCAGCTTTCGGGCGGCATGTTGCAGCGGGTGATGATCGCCATGGCGCTCGCTTGCAACCCGCGCCTGCTCATTGCCGACGAACCAACGACGGCGCTGGATGTTACGGTGCAGGCGCAGATCATGGCGCTGCTCGCCGAGTTGAAGCAGGAAACCGGGATGTCGATGATCTTCATCACCCACGACATCGGTCTGGTTGCAGGCATCGCTGACAAGGTCATGGTGATGCAAAGCGGGGAAGCTGTCGAGCAGGGCGCGCTGAACCAGATATTGGACGATCCGCAGCATCCCTATACGCGGCATCTGCTTCATGCGGTGCCGCATTTCGCCGGCGGCAGTGCCGTACGCAAGGACGTGCAATGCGAAACGCAAAAAGCTGCCGAGCCGGCGCTGATGGTCGATGGCCTCGTGGTGCGGTTTCCAGTCAAGGCTGGGTTTTTCAGCCGCGCCAGCGGTACCGTGCACGCGGTGGACGGTGTGGATTTCGAGCTAATGCCGGGCGAGACATTGGCGGTCGTCGGCGAGAGCGGTTCCGGAAAGTCCACCACCGCCCGCGCGATTCTGGGGCTGGTGCGCCCGACACGCGGCACAATCTCGGCCAGCACGCGCAAGGCCGTCGCCGGGCAGAGCGCCCTTCCCGTGCAGATGGTGTTCCAGAATCCCTATGGCTCGCTCAATCCCAGACTCACCATCGAAAGCATCCTCGCAGAGCCGGTGATCGCTAGCGGCGGACGGATAACTGCTGAAACGCGGGCGAAAATGGCCGCGCTGCTGAAACGCGTCGGCCTTCCGGAAAACAGCCTGCAGCGCTATCCGCACGAATTCTCCGGCGGCCAGCGGCAACGCCTGTGCATCGCTCGCGCGCTGATGCTCAATCCTTCGGTTGTCGTCCTCGACGAAGCGGTTTCGGCGCTCGATGTGTCGGTGCAGGCCAGGGTGCTGGAGCTTTTGGTCGAGCTGCAGCGTGAATTCGGGCTGGCCTACCTGTTCGTCTCGCATGACATGGCTGTCGTCGAGCGGATCGCCCATCGCATTGCGGTCATCTATGCCGGCCAGATCGTCGAGATCGGCGATGCCAGATCGGTGCTCTCGCAGCCGAAGCACTCTTATACCAAACAGCTTATCGCGGCCGTTCCCACCATAGACCGGCGGCATGAACGTTTCGAGCTGGACACGCGCCAGGTTCCCTCGCTCGTGCGCCCGCTGGGATTTGAGCCGGGCCCGGCCAATTGGCAGCAATTCGGGCCGGACCATAGGGCACGGGTGGAAGCGTGATGATTGTCGCTCGAAAGCATGCAGAGTCAGACGGACAGCCCCCTCGCTGCTTTTCAGACGGAGGCCGCATTTGATCGAGCATGATCTCTTCGACCGTGCATTCGCCCCGCTCGAAACGGCCGTGGCTGCGTCGCGCATTCCTGGCGGCGTGCTCGGCATGGTCGACTGGGACGGTCAACGCATCGTCCGGGCAGTCGGCTCAGCCCAAGTCGTGCCGAAGATACGGCCGATGCATATCGAAACATGGTTCGATCTGGCGTCGCTGACCAAAGTCATCTTCACCACGCCGCGTATCCTTGCACTGGCGGAAGAAGGCGTCATCGACCTCGACGCGCCGCTGATTTCGGTCCTGCCCGACCTTCGCCAATATGACGAAAAAGCCTGGGAACGGAAGGTGACGTTTCGCCAGTGTCTCGGTCATCAGACGCCGTTTCCCGCCGTTGCTCCAATCTACACCTATGGCCGCGATCCCGAGCTGTTGCGCGCCTTTGTCCTGCAGCGCGAGTGGCAGGTCGGGGAGCCGGTCTATTCCGATATCAATTTCATTCTGCTCGGCTTCGTCCTGGAGCGCCTGTCCGGCAAGACCATTCGCTACATGGATCCCGGTCCGGGCTTCGCGTTCTCCACCGAACCGGATCGCGCGGCGGCCACAGAAGACTGCACATGGCGCCATCGTGTTCTCTGCGGCGAGGTCCACGACGACAATTGCTCGGCATTGCAAGGGGCCGGTCACGCCGGGCTGTTCGGAACGGCGGCCGCGATCCTCGATTTTGCGCTAGGGCTGCTGGACGGGAGCGGCGCATCCGAGCGTTCAATAGCGCTGATGCGCACGCCCTTGTCGGCAACCCGCACCCATGGCTGGGAGCGGCCTTACGAAGGCTGGTCCGGCGGCCGGCTGTGCAGCCCCGGCACAATTGGCCATACCGGCTTCACCGGCACCGGGCTTTGGGTCGACTTCGACAAAGGCAGAGCATGGACCTTGCTCACCAACCGGATCCATCCGACACGTCATTTCAACAGCGGGATCGCAGCGCTAAGGCAATCGATCGGCGATCTCGTCAACGGAGCCTGACAAGTCATGATTGCTAAAAATGGCGCACCAATGTGGGCTGTCGGCCTGATGACCGGCACCGTGCTGGACGGTAATATCGACGTCGCGCTGATCAAGACCGACGGCGAACGGATCGCGGATTTCGGCACCTACACGCTGGCGCCTTACCCCAGGTCGATCCGCAGCCTGTTGGAGGAGACGTTGCGCCAGGCCAGGATCTGGAATTTCACCGGACCGGAACCGGCGATTTTTCGTGAGGCAGAGGAGGCACTGACGCGCGCCCAATCCGCCGCGGTCAGGGATCTTGTCGAAAGTCACGGCCTGACCATGGCCGATATCGGCGTCGTCGGCTTCCATGGCCAGACCGTGCTGCACCGTGCCCCGCAAGTGGGCCGGCTGGGCCAGACCCGCCAGCTCGGCGACGGCGAGCTGATGCATGCGATCCTTGGCACCAGGGTCGCCTATGACTTCCGCTCGGCCGACATGCGCGCCGGCGGCCAAGGTGCGCCGCTCTCTGCCGCCTATCACGCCGCGCTGCTGCGCGACGCTGATGCCAGTGGAGACACGGCAGTGCTCAATCTCGGTGGCGTCGCCAACATCACCTGGTGGGACGGCAAGGACAATGTCGTCGCCTTCGATACCGGACCGGCCAACGCGCCGCTGAACGACTTCATCAAGTCGAAGGGGCTTGGCGAAATGGACCGCGACGGCGCGTTGGCCCGCGCCGGGACGGTCGACGAGACGCGGCTGGCCAAGCTCCTGCAGCACCCTTACTTGACCAAACCCTACCCGAAATCGCTGGACCGTTTCGATTTCGGCGCCTCGATGGCGGACGGAATGAACGCCGCGGATGGGGCAGCCCTGCTGACGGCCTTCACCGCGGCCGCCGTCGCCAAAGCGCTCGATCTTCTGCCGCACCGGCCGAAGCGGCTGGTGGTCAGCGGCGGCGGTCGCCACAATCCAACGATCATGGCCATGCTTGCCAGCCGCGCCGGCGTCGAAGCGGTTCCGGCCGAGGCGCTGGGCTGGAAGGGCGATGCGGTGGAGGCGGAGTGCTTTGCCTTCCTGGCAGTGCGCGTGCTTAGGGGCTTGCCGATCAGCTTCCCCAGCACGACCGGCGTGCCGCAGCCGATGCGCGGAGGGCGGCTCGCCGGCTAATCGTGTTTCAGGTTCTTCTGTAAGAAGATGCGGCTGCGGCCAATGGGAAAGTCGGCGAGCGCACCGAACGGCCGGTAGCCGTGGCGCTCATAGGCCTTGGCCGCCTTGGGATTGAACGTGTCGATCCAGGCGCCGTGACAGTCGCGCGCGATCGCCTCCCTCTCGGCCGCCTCGAGCATCCTGCCGGCCATGCCGTGGCCGCGCAGTTTTTCATCGACCCAGAGCCATTGCACATAGAGCCAGCCCCAGGCGGTGTATCCCGAGATGCCGGCGACAATTACGCCGTGCTCATCGCGCACGAACACGGCCATTGCCTTCCTGCGGGAGGCGCCGACATCACTGTCGTTGAACGCAGCAAGCCGCTCTCCGAGAAAAGCCAGCTCGTGCGGCAAGGGATCGGCGGTTGTCTCAAGCGTTGTATTGTCCATCCACCAAGCATCTATCGATGGACGGGGCCGAGACGCAAGCCTTGCTGCGCTATAGCTTCGGCGAACGCCACGCGGCTGCCACAGCAGCGATCAGCATGAGCAGGGCTGCAACCACCGCCGACGCCGCAAAACCGAATGTGGAATAAAGCGGTCCGAACGCCGTGGTGCCGACGAACACCGCGAGATAGGTCACCGCGCTGTTCAAGCCCATGATCGTGCCGCGCCGCGCAGGATCGAGCGCGGACAGGCGCATCACCAGGACATTCAGGCCGAAATGATTGGCAAGGCCCCAGACGGCTATCATCGCTATGGTCAGATGGAAACTACTGCTCGCCGCGGCAATCGCGACATAGACGGCCGCGACGAGCAGGTAGGCAAATGGCATGACACGCCGCGCGCCCAGGCGGTCGATAACGCCGTCAAGAAGTGCCGCCGCGCCAAATCCGGCGCCATAAGCGAGCGCGGCCAGCCCGTTGGCGCTGACCGGCCGTCCCAAGCCATTGTGAAGGTGATCGCCAAGATAGCCATAGACACCGTAGAACGCGGTCATGAATGCGGCGCAGGCAACCAGAAGCGGCACTATGCCGGGGACGCTCAAAGCGCCCAGCGGCGTCGGCGCCGGGCCGCTCTTCCTGACATCGCTCAGCGACGTCAGCGTCAGGCTTGCCAATGCGAGTGCTGAGAGCACCGCGACCGCCGCGAAAACGGCGCGCCAATGCACCAGGTCGGCAAGTACGGCCGACAGCGAAACCCCGGCGATCATGCTCAGCGTCCAGCCGGTCAGCACGACGCCTATGGTGCCGCTTTCGCGGCCGGGCGGTGCAATCGCGGCGGAGCTGGCGTAGATTGCCGGCATGGCGACACCTGCAGCGATGCCGGCGAGAAGCTGGGCCGCGACCAGCGCCGTCACCGTCGGCGCAGCAGCGCTGGCGACGAGCGCTATCGCCAGCAGCAGCAACGCTCCTTGCAGCATGCGGCGGGCACCAAGCCGGTCGATATAGCGCGCCAGGAACAAAGCGCTCGCCGACGTACCGAGCCCGAACGCGGCGGACGCGATCATAACCGCCGGCACGCTTGTGCCGAAGGACGCGGCAACCGCCGGTGCGATCGGACCGAGCACCAGCGAGTTCGAGCCGATCACGGCAATGCATCCGGTGAGGAGGTAAGCGAGCGCCGGGATAGGCGGCCTTGCCGTAAATGTTGCGACTTGATCATTGTTCGACATATGGCGATATTGGCCGTACTAAATTCTGCATCAATAGGGAATTTCATTATGGATGAAGAAACAGATGGCATTCCGCAGAACAGGCCTGCCGCCCGCGATATCGATGCAATCGACCGAAAAATATTAAGCGTTCTGGTCGACGACGCCACGATCAGCTATGCCGAGCTCGGCGACCGCGTCGGCCTTTCACCGCCGGCAGCCCATGAACGCGTCAAGCGCCTGCGGCGCAGCGGTGCCATCCGCAACACCGCGATCATCATCGATCCAAAAGCGGTGCACAAGCCGCTGCTTGCCTTCGTCCATATCGACACCAAGGGGTGGGGCAAGACGCCGGAGCTGATGGCAATCTCCGAACACCCCGAAGTCGAGGAGATTCATTCGGTGGCCGGCGACACATGCATGCTGATCAAGGTCCGCACCGAGGACACGCGGGCACTCGAAGGCCTGTTGTCGCGCCTCTACGAAACGCCTGGTGTCACCTCGACCCGAAGCTACGTCGTGCTGTCGACCTATCTCGAGCGGCCGGTGCAGCCGGGGATAACGACGGAATGGCCGACCCCCCGGCACATGGCCAAGCCGCTTTATTAGCTCATACGATCCTCACGCGTATCCAACGTCGAACCGGAAACGTCTTAGGCACTGCATCCTGTGGTCATCCGTCGGGCCGGTTCGTTTGCGCCGGTTTTTGGATCCGACGGAATGCCTGTTGCGCAACCGGAGACACGCGATGAGAAAATTAATCGTAGGCAGCTTCATTTCGCTGGACGGCGTCATCGAAGCACCAATGGAATGGGCCTCGCCCTTCTTCGACGAGGAGATGAAGGAACACTCATATGAAAAGGCCGGCGAGGCGGATTTTTTCCTGCTCGGCCGCATCACCTATGAAATGTTTTCGGCGCGTTGGCCGCAGGTCAAAGGCAGCAAGTACATGGACCGCATGAACGGGCTGAACAAGCTCGTCGCTTCGCGCAGCCTCAAGGCAGTGAGCTGGAACGCGTCGCTGATCGAAGGCGACGTCGCTGCCGAAATCGCCAGGATCAAGCAGCAAACCGGCGGCAACATATTGAAGTATGGAGTGAGCAATCTCGACCAGACGCTGCTCGCCAACAGGCTTGTCGACGAGTATCAACTCTCGATCGTGCCGACCCGCGTCGGGCATGGCAAACGCGCTTTCCAGGATGTCGACCCGTCCCTGGTCAAGCTGGAGCTTATAGATACGCACCGTTTCAAGAACGGGGTCATTACGCTGACCTATGTCCCGCTGTGATCCGCCGCCGAATTGAATGCCGATGAAGATGCAGCCAAGACTTGACCCGACCGGGCTTTTCGACGTCCGCTACGCCGGCTTCCTGGAGACAGTCGCGCATTTGCGTGGACGGCTGCACCGCTACTGTGCACGTATGACCGGTTCGACGCTCGACGCCGAAGACGTGATGCAAGAGGCGCTGTTCGAGGCCTATCGGAAGATCGAGAAGCTGGACGATGCGACTGCTCTTCGCCCCTGGCTGTTTCGCATTGCACATAATCGCTGCATCGATTTCCTGCGAAGCCGGCAGGTGCGTCAGCATGCGGAGGCCAATTTCGTCGAAGACGAGATCATCCTGCCGGTCGAGCCGGCGGGCAAGGGCGCGGATCGCGCGATGGAACGGCTGGTGATCCACCTGCCGCCCAAGGAAAGCGCCTGCGTCCTGCTCAAGGACGTCTTCGACTATTCGCTGGAAGAGATCGCCGATCTCGTCGGCTCGACCGTGGGTGGCGTCAAGGCCGCGTTGGGCCGTGGCCGCTCCAAATTGGGCGCCTTGTCAGGCGAGCCAATCGTGCGTTCGGAGCCCCAACGCGATCCGGAACTTCTGGAATTGCTCAGCCGCTATGTCGAACTGTTCAACCGCCGCGACTGGGACGGGGTTCGGGCGTTGACCAGCGCCGACGCACAATTGCGGGTCGCGGATTGCTTCAAGGGCAGGCTGTCGGAATCACCTTACTTCGTCGAATATGAAAGAGCCTCGACGGCCTGGAAAATGGCGATTGGCATGATCGATGGCGAGGCGGTGCTGCTCGTGCTCCACCATGGCGAAGACGGTTGGAAGCCGGCCCATCCGGTTCGGATCGAAGCCGCTGGCGGGACCATAAATCGCATCACCGATTATTATGCCTGCCGCTGGATCATGCCGACGGCTGGTGCGGTGGTCGTTTCCAGGCCGGCCTAACCAACAGGACATGCAAGTGTCCGGCATCAACCTCAATGAAATGGGATCAATGCCGGACAAGACATAGGGGGCTTACTGAAGCTTCGCCTGCAAGGCGTTGACGTCATCCGTCGTCATTTCGCCATCGGTCGTCACCTTGCCGTCGACGATCTTCCAGAGCCGGAACGGGCCGGTGATGTCGCCGTACTTATCGAAGGCTACAGGGCCGATGACGCCTTCGTAGCGGATCGGCTTGCCGTCCTTGATCAGGCCGAGCGCCTTGGCGAACTCGTCCTTGCCGGCATAGATCGGCGTGCCGGCCGGATCGACCGCCTTGTACATCGCGTCCTTGATCTTGGCCGGATCCTCGGAGCCGGCAATCGCGATAGCCAAGCCGACAATGGCGCCGGCATCATAGGACCGGTCGGCCGCCGGGTTCGACGGCTCAATGCCCGAAAATTCCTTGTAGTTCTTGGTGAAATATTCGGTCGATGCGGTCGGGCTGGTGCCCGAGGAAGTGCCATAGGCATCCTTCAAATAGTCGGCGCCGACGGATTCGATGAAATCCGGGCTGTTCATGCCGTCATTGAGCAGGAATTTCTGGACACCGCCCTGCGAAATCCAGGTACGGGCGATGGTTGCGCCATCGACAGGCGTGCTGACGAGGTAAAGCCCGTCCGGTTCGCCGGCCATGGCCGCGGTTACCTCCGAGGCATAGCTCGACTGCTTTTCATTGTAAGGCGTGTCGGAGACGATGGTGCCACCGAGCGCCTTATAGGCACGCGAGAATTCCGCCACCATGTTGACGCCGAAGTCGTTGTTGACGTGGATGACCGACAGCTTCTTGAAGCCCTTGTCGATGGCATATTTGGCGGCGGCGACGCCCTGCAGAGCGTCCGAGGTGATGGTGCGGAAAAAGATGCCGTTGGTCTTGCCGTCGCGCCCGAGCGCCGTCAGCGTCGGCGACGACGAAGCCGGCGACACCTGGACGATCTTGGCCGGCGCGGTGACCGAGGTCAGGATCGGGATCGACACAGAGGAGATGATGCCGCCTATGATCACCGGCACCTTCTTGACCTGCACGAGCTGGGTTGCGGCGTCGACCGCAATGTTGCCCTGGCTCTGGCTGTCGCGCGTGTCGGTCGCGAGATCGCAGCCGCGGACGCCGCCCGCATCGTTGATGTCGCGGAAGGCCATCTCGACCGATTTGGCGCCGGCCTGGCCGTACTCGCCAGCCGGGCCTGTCAGTTCCATGACGAGGCCGACGGTGATCTTGCAATCGGCGGCTTGCGCTGCGCCGGCCGCTGTCAGCAGAGCGAGCGCGGTGGTGATCTGAAGTATGGTCTTTTTCATTGTTGTTCCCCTTTCGTTGCACGACTCTCATTGATGTCTTGAGCCTGTTCAGCCTTCCGGCATCTGCAGCCAGGTTTCATGCAGATGTCGCCATTCGACGCCGTTGCGCGCCGATGAACTGGTGGTGAAAACGGCACTCGAGCGGCGGCGGCTATGTTTGCCGGCGCGCTGCTGCGCTTCGATGTAGCTGACGACGATCGTGTCGCCTTGTTGCCAGCCGGCCCTGATTTCCTCGATCGAGATGGTGAAATGGCCGTCACATGTGGCGCGGCTTGCCCTGACATGGTCGAGCACCGCGTCACGATCGAGGACCTGGCCATCCGGCACAACCATGCAGAAGCCTTCGCCCATGACGCGTTCGAAGCGCATGAAATCTGAATTGTCCGCACTCGCCGCATTGAACCAGTCGACGAAGAAGCGGTGGAGATCGACCACCTCGGCGCTGGCGCGGGAAAGCAAGGAGGGCTTTTCGTCCATGGCCGCGTTCATTTCCTGCCTGCATTCAAATTGTAATGCATGATCGAGCCGTGGCGGCCGTGACGGTCGCGTTCCAAAGTGTAGACGTCGCCCAGCGGCCCACGGCTTTGCGCGATCACGGCAGCGATCCTCGCCCGGTCGTCGGCATCGAGCGCGACGTCCATGATTCTGGCATTGGCAAGGGCGTGCGCCTGGTTGCGGGCGCCGACGATGACGGCCGCCACTTGCGGCTGCTCCAGCACCCAGGCGCTGGCGATGGTGGCGATATCGACGCCGTGGCGGTCGGCGACGGCCTTCAGTGTGCGAAGCAACTCCTGGAAAAGCTCCCAGCCACCAAAGTCGTCAATGATCAGCTTGTATTTGACCAGCGATCGGTTTTCGAGCGGCGTCTGCGGCTCGGCAGCGCCAAGCCATTTTTCGCTGAGGAAGCCGCCCGCCACCGAACCGTAGCAGAGGAAACTGACGCCGTGCCGGCTGGCGAGCGCTGCAAGGCTGTTGGCTGGCCGCTGGTCGAGCACCGAGTATTGCAATTGCTGGCTGACCAGCGGCACACCGGCCGCCAGGATCTCTGCCAACCGCGGCGTGTCGAAGTTCGTGGTGCCGATGTTGCGCACCTTGCCTTCCCTGCGGATTTCGTTGAGCCAGCCCATCGCTTCGACGTAGCCGGGCAGCGCATAGTCCCACCAGTGGAACTGCACGAGATCGAGCCGCTCGGTCTTCAGCCGCCGCAGCGACTGCTCGACGATGCCTCTGATGTAGTCGCGGCTGATATTGGAAAGCCTCTCCAGGTCAGGCACCAGCTTGGTGTGCACCTTCATTTTGGCGGCAGCATCAAGGCCACGCTCATTGGCAAGGCGCAGGCGTGCCGCGCCGATCAGCTCCTCGACACCGGTATAGATATCGGCGCAATCATAGGTCCTGATGCCGGCGTCGAAGGTGGCGATCAGGTCGGTTACCGCCTGTTGGCGGTCGATCGCGCCGTGCCCGCCGGCAAGCTGCCAGCCGCCGCGAATAACGCGCGAGATCGTATAGCCGGGGCTGAGCTCGAAAGCCTTGGCGGTCATCTCCGGTCATTCTCCTTCGGCAGCGGCACCGCCGTCGTTTCGGCATGGCTGAACCGCCGCTTGCCGGTCCTGACGATCCTCAGCCGGCTGGCACAATTGGGATCCGGACAAGCGATCTCGGCGTCCGACGTCATCCAGTCGTTCCTGTGGGTCGGGCGCTGCTTTGCGGCCAGAAGCGGCAACACTGCCGCAATGGAATAGATCGAGAAACCTTGCCCCGCCGGCATCGACAGCATCTCGCCCTTCAACTCGAAATAGTCGCCGGGCTTGGCGCCGCAATAGATCGGCTTGCCCTCGGGGATAACCGCCTCGACACGAAGGTCGAAGAGCTCAAAACTGTCGTCGGTCTCAGCCATTCAGATCTCCACCCGGGTGAAGGTGATGTCGCAGGCACCGTTGCGGCGGATCACGCCACAAGCGGCTGCGAATTTGTCGCGATCCTCAGGCACCACCTGCGCGACGACGCTTCCGGCAAGCCAGCCGATCGGGAACAGCAGGCGTGCACCCGCTCCGTAGAACAGGCCGACGTCAAAGATGGCATTCGGGTTGCCGCCCCACATGCGCGGCGGCACGTAGGACAACACGATGTCGCCCGGCTGCGGCGTCAGCGTTGCGTTCTCCGCCGGCAAGGGCCTGGCATAGGTTTGGCCCTCAAGTTCGGCTGATGGAACCGGGCAGGAGATTTCCGGCCCCGTCCACATAGCATGGATGCCGGAAACGACGCGCGGCTGCTCGAGATACGCCACCAGGAAGGCGGCGTTGTCGGGCGCCTTTTCAGGCAACAGAAGCGCGGTCACGGAAAGCTTCGAGCGTGGCTCGGTGATGCTGATGCCAGGCGCCGTCATGCCCTCAATCCTTCCTTGCTTGTGGATTGGAGCTTGTCGCGCAGAAAGGCGAAGGGCCGGCTGATATCGGCCACCAGCGCCTCGCGCGCCGCTTGCGCATCCTGCCTCGCAAGCGCTGCGACGATGCTGCGGTGGTAGTGGGCCGTATCGACCTCGCCGGCGTCGGAGAAGGCGTAGATGGCAACGCGGATGCAAGGCCCGGATTGCAACCACAGGCTCTCGATCATCGGGATCAGCACGGCGGAACCGCAGCAACGGTAGATCTCGAAGTGGAAGCTCTGGTTGAGCGTGGCCTCGCGGTCGATATCCTTCTTGTGCTTCAGCGCCCGCATCTCGTCCCATTCGCCGAGCATGGCCTCGACCGAAGCAATCTGGCGCGCGTTCATGCGCGTGGCGGCCAGGGCGATCGCTTCGCCCTCGATCAGGGAGCGGGCCCGCAAGAGGTCGTCGATGCGCTCCAGCGTGATCGGCGGCACGCGCACCGAACGGTTGGGAAGCGCCTCCAGCGCCTTCTCGGTGATCAGCCGTCCGAGCGCCTCGCGCACCGGCATGGTGCTTGTGACCAGCGCGTCGGCGAGGCCGCGGATGGTTAGCACCTGGCTCGGCTCGAAAAGGCCGCCGATCAAGGCGCGGCGCAGCTCCGAATAGACGCGATCCTGCACGGTCTCGCGGCCGACCGGCGTAAGCTGGGCTGCGATCACCTCATTGTTCTTTTCGATGGCGGCCTTCTGCATGGGCAATCCCGGTCTTGGCCGTTTTCGGCTTGCGGAAGAAATTAAAGCCGAATAGCGTGATCAAAGCAAGTGTGATCACAAATCAAATCATTGGCGGCGAAGATCGCTTTCGGCCTGAGGGATTCATGGGCGACACGACGGAACGGCAGGAGGAGATCCGCACGCCGGTTCTGACGGCCAGGAACGTCGTCAAGCGCTTCGGCGGCCTCGTCGCGGTCAACAATGTCTCGTTTGACGTCCGGCCGGGTGAAATACTCGGCCTCATCGGCCCGAACGGCGCCGGCAAGACCACGATGTTCGACCTGCTCGCCGGCAGCATTCTGCCGACCAGCGGCGAAATCCTCCTCAATGGCGTATCGGTGTCGGGGGAAGCAGCCCATCGCCGCATCGGCCGCGGCCTTGGCCGCACGTTCCAGATCCCCCGGCCCTTGCCTAACCTGACGCTGATCGAAAACGTCATGCTGGCCGCGCAAGGACAGACTGGAGAAAAACTGCTCGCCAATTTCCTGACGCCCCGGCGGGTCGCTGCCGAAGAAAGGGCTGCCGAGACAAGAGCCGTCGAACTGCTCGAGCTCGTCACGATCGCTCACCTCGCGCACGAACCTGCGCGCGTGCTTTCAGGCGGCCAGCGCAAGCTGCTCGAGTTGGCCCGCGTGATGATGGCCGACCCGGCGATCATCCTGCTCGACGAGCCGGCAGCCGGGGTCAACGCAACCCTGCTCGAGGTCATTATCGATCGCATCCGCGACATCAATGCGCGCGGCATCACCTTCCTGCTGATCGAGCACAATATCGACATGGTGACGCGGCTTTGCCACCGCGTGCTGGTCATGGCGAGCGGCCAGCTTCTGTGCGAAGGCACCCCGGAGGAGGTGGCGCGCGACCCGCGCGTCATCGAGGCGTACCTCGGAGGCACGGCATGAGCCAAAAGGTACTCGATGTCCGCGATCTCGAAGCCGGCTACGAGCCTGGCGTTCCGATCGTGCGCGGCGCTTCGATCACCGTCGACCAGGGCGAGATCGTCGTCGTTCTCGGTCCCAACGGCGCCGGCAAGTCGAGCCTTATCAAGGCCATCGCCGGCCTTGTCCCGATCACCGGCGGCACGGTGCTGCTGGACGGCAAGGATATCACGGCGTCGCCCGCTCACATCATGGTCCGCCTTGGCCTTGCCTTCGTGCCACAGACAGAGAACATCTTCCCGCTGATGTCGGTCGAGGACAATCTCAGGGTCGCCTGCGGCATCCTGAGGCCGCGCGAGGTCCCCGCCCGCATCGAGGAAATGTATGCGGCCTTTCCCGATCTCGCCCGTCAGCGCAGAACGGCCGCGGGCAATCTGTCGGGTGGACAGCGGCAGATGCTGGCTGTCGCCCGGGCGTTGATCGTCCATCCCAAGGTGCTGGTGCTCGACGAGCCGTCGGCCGGCCTGTCGCCGAAGTTCGTGGCGACGGTGTTCGAGATGCTGGCCGGCATCCGAAAGTCCGGCGTCACCATCCTGCTGGTCGAACAGAACGCCAAGGCAGCGCTTGCCATTGGAGACCGCGCCTATGTGCTGGTCGAGGGCAGGGAGCGGCACCAGGGCGTCGCCTCCGAGCTCTGGAACGACCCGGTCGTGGCTGAACTCTATCTTGGCCAGCGCCGCCTCGATCTTGGACAAGGAAGCGCGGCATGAACCTGCAATTCGTCGTCGACGGACTGCTGGCAGGGTCGATGATCGGCCTCGGCGCCATCGGCGTGACACTCACCTATTCGATCCTGCGCTTCTCGAACTTCGCCCATGGCGACTTCATGGCCTGGGGCGCCTATGCGACGCTCGCCGTGGTTGGCGCCATTGGCGCGATTTTCGGCAAGATCGCGCCGATCGCGCCCCTCTCCTTCGGTTGGCCGCTGATCGTCGCGCTCATCATCGGCATGGCGGCCACCGGCCTGCTGGCGCTGGTGCTCGACATGGTGCTGTTCGCGCGGCTGCGGGCCAAGGGCCAGGCGATCATCGTGGTGATGGCCAGCTTCGGCGCCTCGATGGCGCTGAGAAGCCTGCTCGAATTCATCTTCACCTCGCGTCCGACCTATTTCAGCCGGGCGATCCAGATCGCCATGCCGATAGGTTTCGGCATCCGCATCACCCCGGACCAGATCGCGCTGCTGCTGCTGACCGCCGTGCTGGTGCTCGGCGTGCATCTCCTGATGACGCGGACCCAGACCGGCCGCTCGATGCAGGCATTGAGCCAGAACGCGGCACTTGCCCGCATCGTCGGCATCGACGTCGCCAGGGTGGTGCGCGTCACCTGGATCATCGGCGGCGCGCTGGCCTGCGTCGCCGGCGTCATGATCGGCATTCTCATCCAGATCCGCCCGTTCATGGGTTTCGAGATGCTGCTGCCGATGTTCGCGGCCGCCATCCTCGGCGGCATCGGCAGCGTGCCTGGCGCCGTTCTCGGCGGCCTGATCATCGGCATGGCCGAAGCGGCTGCCGTGCATTTGATCGGCGCCGAATGGCGGGCAGCCGTCTCGTTCATCATCCTGATGGCGGTGCTGTTCGTGCGGCCCATCGGCCTTTTCGGAGTGAGGGAACGCTGATGGATCTGCTCGGCTACGGCGCCTTCTTCCTGACCACCGCGCTGATCTTTTCGCTCATCACGCTCGGGCTCAATCTGCAATGGGGGCTGACCGGGCTTTTCAATGTCGGGGTCGCCGGCTTCGTTGCCATCGGCGCCTACACCTCGGCGCTGCTGACCACGCCCGACGATGCCGCGCGCCTGGGCGGCTTCGACCTGCCGATCCTTATCGGCTGGCTTGGCGCCATGCTGTTGGGCGGCGTCACCGCCGCCATCACCGGCATTGCCACGCTACGCCTGAGATCGGACTATCTGGCGATCACTACTTTCGGCGTCGCCGTCGTCGTGCAACTGGTAGCGCTCAATGCCCAGAAGCTGACCGGCGGGCCGTTCGGCATCGGCTTTATTCCGCGTCCGTTCGGCGGCCTTGCCGAAACGCCGTTGCTGTTCAACCTTTCGAACCTTGCGATCGTCTCGGTGGTGACGCTGATCGTCTATCTCGCGCTGGAGCATCTGTCGCGCAGCCCGTGGGGGCGCGTGTTGAAGGCGCTTCGCGAGGATGAGCGGGCCGCGATATCCCTAGGCAAAAGCGCACGGTTCTACCGCGTCCAGGCCTTTGCCGTCGGTGGCGCCATCATGGCGCTTGCCGGTGCGCTGCAGGCGCATTTCACCGGCTTCATCGCCCCGGACAATTATTTGCCGGCACTGACTTTCCAGGTCTGGGTGATGCTGATCGTCGGTGGCTCGGGCAGCAACATCGGCGCCGTCATCGGCAGCATCCTGGTCTGGGCGATATGGGCCGGATCGGGAGCCTTGACCAGTATGTTGTTCTCGCCGGAACAGCAGGCCCGCGCCGCTTCGCTGCAGATCGTCGCCATCGGCGTGATGCTGTGCGTCATCCTTCTGGTCAGGCCGAACGGCCTGTTTGGCGACAGGCCGCGGCGTCCAAGGTTCGGCAAACGTCGACGCGTGGCCCCGAGCGAGAGCGGCTCATGAACGGCGTGACCGGGCCGCACGGCGTTTCCCTTTGGCATGCCGTCAGCCGCAGTCGCCGCGACCGGCCCACCCTCGAAGGCGCACTCGATGTCGATCTGGCAATTGTCGGCGGCGGTTTTTCAGGCCTTTCCACCGCGCTGCACAGTGCCGAGAAAGGCAACTCGGTTGCCGTCCTCGAGGCGGAAATCATCGCCTGGGGGGCAACCGGCAGGAATGCCGGCTTCGTCGTGCCGAATTTCGCGAAAAGAGACCCCGACGATATCATTGCCCAGCTCGGCCCCGAACGCGGTGAACGCCTTGTCGATTTCGCCGCCGGGAGCGCCGACCTCGTCTTCGACCTGATCAGGCGGCATGCCATCGAATGCGATTCCGTCCAGAGCGGCTGGATACAACCAGCCCATTCACCGGCCGCTTTGCAAAAGACCAGATCGCGCGCCGAACAATGGGCAAGGCGCGGAAGGCCGGCTGTTGCGCTGGACGGACAGGCGGTCGAAGAGCTGACCGGCGTTCGCGGTTATCTCGGCGGCTGGATCGACAGATCGGGTGGCGTCCTCAATCCGGTCGAACATGCGCGCGGATTGGCCGACGCGGCGGAAAAGGCCGGAGCGCGCATCTTCGAGAATACGCGTGTCGCGTCGATCGATCACATAGGCGATGGTTGGGCTTTGAAGACGGCCTCCGGTTCGGTACGGGCAGGAAAGGTGCTGGTCGCCACCAACGCCTATGGCGGGTCGCTGAACCGCACGCTTGAGCGAACCTACATCCCGCTGAAAATCTTCCAGATCGCGACGGCGCCGCTGCCGCGCGAAGTGCGCACTCGCCTGCTTCCTGGCGGGCAAGGCGTCGGCGACACAAGACGCAATCTCTTCACCTTCCGCTTCGACGGCGAAAACAGGCTGATCACCGGCGGCATGCATGTTTTTGGCCCCGGTGCCGACACGCGGGTGCCGCGGGCGATCTGGCGGCGGCTTGCCAGATATCTCGATCTCCCGGACATCCCGCCGCTTGAATACAGCTGGTCGGGGATGGCTGCCGTCGAGCCCAACTTCCTGCCGCACCTCGTCGATCTCGGCCCCGGGCTGATCGCCGGCTTCGCGTGCAACGGACGCGGCATCGCCATGACCACTGCGATGGGCAAGGTGCTTGCGGATTGGGCTGATGGAATAAAGCCTCAGGATTTGCCGCTGCCGTTTGCGCCGCCGTCGCCGATCCCGTTCCATAGCCTGATGCGGCATGCACCAAACATGGTGCTCCCCTGGAGCATGCTGCGCGACCGGCTGGATGGCTGATCGACGTGCGTCTCCGGCCGCCGTCCTGATACCCGAACTGCTAGACTCGCCCACACCATGTTGTTAACGACAGCGGATGAAGCAGAACTATCTTTATCTCATCATCGGCGCTTTGGCCGTCGCCGTTATTGCGTTGGGGATTTACGTTTATCGCGAGGAGACTAGGCCGAAAGGCGTGGAACTTCGCATCGACGATTCCGGCATTTCAGTTCAGGAAAAATAGACCGCGTAGTCCTGTTGCCCGACTTTGCACTGGAAGTCGGCTTGTACCGCCTCACCCCAACTCCAACGTCGTTATCGCAAAAACTCCGGACTGCACGAGCTGCGGCGCCTTTCCCTTGTACATCCGAGCCGTCTCGAAGCCCGGTTGAAGGCCTGCGGACGACAGCAAGTCTGCAAATTGCCGGCTGGTTTCGGGAACGTCGAGATGGACGTTTCCGGGACCGGACATGTGCGCGAGCGCGGCGAAGAGATGGCTTGCCGCGTCCAGGCTGCCGGCAAAGAGCGGGCCGATCTTGCAGCCGTCCCGGCATTGGCGCGCGACGCCGTATCCCGCAATGGCGCCGTGCTTGAGGATCGCAAGCGCCATATGCGGCGGGCGCAGCCAGTGTTCCAGGAAGGATCGCCTCGGACCGGGAAAGAAGCGGCGGTCATAGTCCAGTATGTCCGGCACGAGTTCCGGCCCTATGGCGCGAATGTCGTTGCCGACGGCTGCCGGCACATTCGGTGACCCCATGAACCGGATCGTCCGGTAGGCCGGTGCAAAACCCATGCTGCGGTAGTTGACCTGCTGTTCGACAACGCCGTCGAGGCCGATCGTGCGGTTGCCGAGCCGCGCTATGCCGGCATCCCAGACCGCCTTGCCATGACCTTGGGCACGCCTGTTCGGCCGGCAGATGTAGAGGCCGATGAAGCCGAAACCGTCGCCATAGGCAACGGCCGAAATGCCGGCCGCCATCTCGCCATCGATAAAGGCGCCGATGAAGCCCTGCGGGTCGGCTGCCTGAAACAGCGCGGCATCGTTAAGGCCGGGATTCCAGCCTTCCGCCGCCGCCCAATCGACAAGGGTTTGCACTTCTTCACGTGCGAGCGTTCGGATCGTTCGGGGCATTGCGATCACTCGGCGGCGCCAGGCGCGAAGGATTTCAACGCGCCATGATAAGACTTTGCCAACGGGCTTGCATAGGCGCCGCGCTTGGATGTCGTCAGGCCAAGGGCGATCAATGCCTCGGCCTGTTTCACGGCAGCGCCCACGCCGTCGATGACCGGAAGCCCGAATTCCCGCTGCAGCGCCGCCGCCAGATCGGCCATGCCGGCACAGCCGAGCACGATCGCCTCGGCGCGATCCTCGTCGATGGCGCGCGCAATCTCGCTGCGCAGCCTGAGCAGTGCGTCGGACGCCGGATCTTCGAGGGCAAGAACCGGGATGTCGGCGGCGCGCACGCGTGCCCGCCCCGCCATGCCATAGCGTTGCACCAGGCCTTCGACCGGCACGCGCGAACGTCCGGTGGTGGTGACGACGGTGAAGCGCTGGGCGATGAACGAGGCCGTGCTGAGCGATGCCTCGCAAATGCCGATGACCGGAATGTTGGCCATGGCGCGCGCGGCATCGAGGCCGGTGTCGTCGAAACAGGCAATGATCGCGGCTTGCGCGCCGGAGCGTTCGCCGGCGGCGATCTCGACCAGCAGGCCGGGCACGGCAAGTGCTTCATCGTAATAGCCTTCGATCGATACAGGTCCCATCGACGAGGTGACGGCAACGATCTTCGTCGATTGAGCAGCGACCGATCGGGCTGCCGCCGCGATAGTGTCGGTCATGCTGGCGGTGGTGTTTGGATTGACGACGAGGATCTGCACTGTCAGGCACGCTCGCGGCGGCGGCCGACATAGACGATTGCGCCGAGCGTCAGCAGGATCACCAGGAAGGAAAACACGGTCGTCACGGTGCCCAGCGCATAGAGCACCGGCGTCGTGACATTCGTCGTCATGCCGTAGATTTCGAGCGGCAACGTGTTGAACGTGCCCGAGGTCATCAGCGTGCGGGCGAACTCGTCATATGACAGAGTGAAGCCGAACAGGCCGACGCCGATCAGGCTGGGCGCGATCATCGGCAGCACGACATGGGCAAAGGTCTGCCACGACGATGCTCCGAGATCGCGCGCGGCTTCCTCATAGGCTGGCGAGAACCGGTTGAAGACAGCAAACATAATCAGCACGCCGAAAGGCAAGGTCCAGGTCAGATGGGCGCCGAAAGCGGAGGTGTACCAGGCGGGGCGGAAGCCGATCTGCTGGAAGACGACGCCGATGCCGAGACTGATGATGATCGACGGCACGACCAGGCTGGCGACGGCCAGATAGAACAGTGCGGTTGCGCCGCGAAATTTCTGCCGGAAGGCCAGGCCGGCGAGCAGCGACACGGCGACAGTGACGACCATCACCATCAGGCCAAGGACGAGCGAGCGTTTGAAGCTGCCGCCGAAGTCGCCGACCGCCTGGCGCTCGAACAAATTGGCGAACCAGTGCAGCGACACGCCGTTCAGCGGAAATGTCAGACCGCCGTTCTCGCCCTGGAAAGAGAGGATCAGGATCGCCGAAAGCGGGCCGTAGAGGAACAACACGAAAAGACCGAAGAACGCCGCCAACACATAGAATTCGAGGGTGCGCTTGTCCTGGCTCATCGCCTCACAGCTCCTTGCGGATGTCGACGATGCGCAGGATGCCCGCGACCATCAGCAGCACCAGCACCAAGAGCACGACGGCGTTGGCGGCGGCTGCCGGATATTGCAGCAGCGACATCTGGTTCTTCATCATCAGCGCGACGGAGGCGCTCTGCCCGCCGGACATCACCTGCACCGTCGAGAAATCGGCCATCACCAGGGTGACGACGAAAATGGTGCCGATCGCCATGCCGGGCTTGGCGAGCGGAATGACGACGTTCCACAGAACCTGCCAGCCGGAAGCGCCGGCGTCGCGCGCGGCTTCTATCAACGACTTGTCGATGCGCATCAGCGTGTTGAAGATCGGCGTCACCATGAACAGCGTATAGAGATGCACCATGGCCAGCACCACGGCGAATTCGGAATAGAGCAGCCATTCGATCGGCTTCGGGATCAGCCCCATTTGCACCAGCGTCGAGTTGACCAGGCCATTGCGGCCAAGCACCGGAATCCACGAGATCATGCGGATGATGTTGGAGGTCAGAAACGGCACCGTGCAGACAAGGAACAGCACCATCTGCATGGCCGTGGTCCTGATATGGAAGGCAAGGAAATAGGCGACCCAGAAACCGATGAACAGCGTCAGCCCCCAAACGATGGCGGCGTATTTCAGCGTATTCAGGTAGGTTTTCCAGGTGACCCAGGAGCCGAGCGTGTCGGAATAATTGGTGGTCAGGAAATCCGGATACATCGCCGCGAAATCGTAATCCCAGAATGAGACCACGGCGATCATCAGGATCGGCAGCAGGAGGAACGCGCCGAGGATCAGCGCCAGCGGTGCCGCCTGGAGATAGGGTGCGACTCCGGCAAAGGAGCGCCTACGTCTGGCAGACTTTGCAGACGTAACGTGCGTGGATTGTTCGAGCGCTACTGCCATCTATATCTCGGTCGAAGTCGGCGATGCGACTGAGGGGTGTTCCCTTCTCCCCCTGTGGGAGAAGGTGGCCGAGCGAAGCTCGGTCGGATGAGGGGTGTTCCAGCTTGGCACCAACAGTGCTCCGTCCAGCACCCCTCAACCGTCTTGGCGCTGCGCGCCAATCCACCTTCTCCCACAAGGGGAGAAGGCAGAGGGCATCAAGCAGCGATGAACTCGTTCCAGCGCTTCACCATGTAGCGGTCCTCGTCCATGACCGAGTTCCAGCAGGCGACCTTGCCCATGCGCTCTTCGAACGAGCCGCCGTCACGCACGGCGCCAGCCTTTTCCATGACCTTGCCGTCCGGCGACAGGATATCGCCCTTTGCCGGCTTGCCTTCGATCCAGTAGCCCCACTCGTCCTCGGACATGAACTTCTTGGCCGACACCATGTTGGCCGAGTAATAGCCCTGGCGGTTGAGATAGCCGCCAACCCAGCCGGACGTGTGCCAGTTGATGTATTCATAGGCGGCGTCGAGTTCGGCGCCGGAGAGATGGGCTGCCAGGCCAAGCCCGCCACCCCAGGACCGGTAGCCTTCCTTGAGCGGCTGGAACCGGCACGCGATGCCCTTGGAGCGGACCGCGGCCACGGCCGGCGACCACATCGACTGGATTACGACTTCGCCTGAAGCCATCAGGTTGACGCTCTCGTCGAAGGATTTCCAGAAGGCGCGGAACTGGCCGGCTTGCTTGGCCTTGATCAGGAAGTCGATCGTCTTGTCGATCTCCTCCTTGGTCATGTTGCCCTTGTCGGCGTATTTGATGTTGCCCGTTGCCTCCATGATCATCGCCGCATCCATGATGCCGATTGACGGGATGTTGAGGATGGCGGTCTTGCCCTTGAAGGCCGGATCCATGATGTCGGCCCAGGTGGTGATATCGCGGCCGACGAGGTCGGGGCGGATGCCAAGCGTATCGGCATTGTAGATCGTCGGCACCATGGTGAACCAGTTGGTCGGCGCCTTGGCGAAGACCTTGCTGTCCTGCGCCTCGACGTAACCGACGGTATGCGGCGCGGTGCCCTGGGCAATGACGCTGTCCGGCGTCAGCTTGCCGGTTTTGAACAGCGGCACCAGCTCGTCGTAATATTTCAGCTTGGTGACATCCATCGGCTGCAGGACGCCTGTCGGGAACACCTTCTTGCAGATCCAGTATTCGATGTCGGCGATGTCGTAGCTGTCGGGCTGCGTCACGGCGCGCTGCGCGGCGGCGTCGGAATCGGTTGCTGTCATCTCCAGCGTGATGCCGAGGTCGGCCTTGCACTTGTCGGCGATGGCATTGAGGTTGGATACGCCGGTGCCGAACTGGCGCAGCGTGATGTTCGATTGCGCCCAGATGGTCGGAAAGCCTGATATGGCGCCGGAACCGGCGGCGAAACCGACGGCGGCGGCACCTGTCTTGAGCAGCGAACGTCGCGATATTCCAGTCTTCTTGTCGGTGGTGTTGGTCATGTTCAGTTCCCCTGTTTTGGTTGGTTATGCTGGATTTCAGGAATCGAGACGGCCAAGGACGATCGCGTCCTCGGCGTCCCAGGCGATCGGCACTGCGTCGCCGACGGCAACCGGCCTGGCGAAGAAGCTGGTGTCGTCGACGATTACCGTGAAATCCTCGATGCCGGCGCCATTGACCGAGAGCTTCACGGTCGAACCGCGGTACTCGACGTTTGAAACGATGCCGGTGAAGCCGAGCCCGGCTGCCGCCGGCACGCCGATGCGCACGTGGTCGGTGCGAATGGCGATGTCGATGGGCTCCCCGGTCTCCCTGCCCTGCCCGCTCGCGGCGAACGCGACGCCGCCGGGCACGTCGAAAACGACCATGCCGTCGCGACTACCGGCGACGCGGCCGGAGATGACGTTGTGGTCGCCCATGAAACGAGCGACGAAGGCGGTGGCCGGCCGCTCGAACACCGTGCGCGGGTGCGCCGCCTGCTCGATTCGGCCGTCGTTCATCACCACGATCAGGTCGGCCAGCGCCATCGCCTCTTCCTGGCTGTGGGTGACGTGGACGAAAGTGATGCCGAGCGATGTCTGCAGCTTCTTCAGTTCGGCCCGCATGCGGATCTTCAGGAACGGATCGAGCGCCGAAAGCGGTTCGTCGAGCAACAGCGCCTCGGGATCGGTGATCAATGCGCGGGCAAGAGCAACGCGCTGCTGCTGGCCGCCGGAAAGCTGCGCCGGACGACGGCTGGCATAGGCCTCCATCTGCATCAGCTTCAGCATGTCGAGTGCCTTGGCGCGGCGCTCTTCCTTGCCGACGCCCTTCATCTTCAGGCTGAAGGCGACATTGTCGATCAGGTCGAGATGCGGAAACAGCGCGTAGGACTGGAACATCATGGCGGTGCCGCGCCTGGCCGGCGGCAGGTCGGTAACCACTGTGTTGCCGAGACGCACGTCGCCGCTCGATATGCTCTCGTGCCCGGCGATCATGCGCAGCGTCGAGGTCTTGCCACAGCCGGACGGACCGAGCAGGCAGCAATAGGTTCCCGCAGGGATTTTCAGGCTGATGCCTTCGACGGCAGTCGTCGCGCCATAGACTTTCGAAACGGACACAATGTCGATTTCGGCGGCTTTGGACATCCAGCTTCCCCTTTGGTCGGATTAGCCAAAGCATCATGCGTGCCAGTTGCGCACCGCCGCACCAACCGGCTGAATCCTCGAAGAAATCAGGGCCGCCTCTATATGGCTGCCGATACGGCATCCTTGTGCAATGCACAAATTATAGGCGATTGCCACCGATCCTCGCGAAAATCGTATGCAATCTTTTTCGTTCCTGTATTCACTTTGTCTCTCGTCCAAGCGACGCGATTCAGGATAGAAGAAGGCAGGACCACTGCCATGAACATTGCCAACCAGACTATCCCTGCTATCGAGGCCGCCAACGAGGATCGCGCGCAGGCGATCCGCGACCAGTTGCGCGACGCGATCGTCGATCGCCGGCTGGCGCCGGGAACCAAGCTTTCCGAGGGCGAAGTCGGCACGCTGTTCGATGTCAGCCGCACCGTGGCGCGCGCCGCACTGCAGATGCTCTCCTTCGAGGGATTGGTGCGCACCGAGCGCAATCGCGGCGCCTTCGTCGCCAATCCGTCGCCGGAGGAAGCGCGGCAAGTTTTTGCTTCGCGCCGGCTCATCGAACCCGGCATCGCGATTGCCGCCGTCGGGCGGATGACGCCGGCGCATGTCGCCGCGTTCAAGGCCCAGCTCGACGAAGAAGGCCGTTTCATCGCCGAACGCGGACCGAATGCAAGGCGATCGGAGATCAAGGCGTCGGGGGATTTTCACCTGCTTCTGGCGTCGGTCGCGGGAAACGTCATCCTGCAGCGCTTCATGGAGGAATTGGTCGCTCGTTCATCGCTGGTGATCGCACTCTATGGCCGCTCGGGTATCTCGAGCTGCGGCCACAACGAACACACGCAGATCCTCGAAGCGCTGGAAAATGGCAATGCCGAACGCGGCAGCGCCCTGATGCTGCACCACATCGACCATATCGAGGCCGACCTCGATTTGCGCGTCAGGAGCGGCCCGGCACTCAGGCAGGCGCTCGAGTTCTGAGGTCACTTCAACGCACGATCCTCACGCACATCGGCGTGCCGATGTCGATGGATCGGCCGGTATCGGTCAGCCGGCCGGTTGCGGCATCACGGGCGAAAATCGAGATGCGGTCGGCATTCTGGTTGGCCGAGAACAGATGGCCGCCCGAAGGCGTCAGGGCCAGGTTGCGCGGCGTGGCGCCCCCGCAAGGCGTATAGCCCACAAGGGCAAGTCTGCCGGCTTGCTGGTCGACCGAAAACACGGCGATGCTATTATGGCCGCGGTTGGAGCCATAGAGGAAGCGGCCGTCGGGCGAGATCTGGATGTCGGCGCAGTGATTGCCGTCGCGCGCCTCGGGCGGCACCGCCGGCTTACTGTCGATCACCGCAAGCTTGCCTGATCCGTCTTCCAGCGCCAGCGAGACGACCGTCGAATCCAGCTCGTTCATGACGAACACGAAGCGGCCGCCCGGATGCAGCGCGAGATGGCGCGGACCAGCCCCCGGCGCAAGCGCCGATTCGGCGAGCTTCGTCAGACTGCCGTCTGAGCCGATGCGATAGGACACCAGCTGGTCGATGCCGAGGTCGGCGACGATCGCAATGCCGCCGGCAACCGTCTCGGTTACGCTATGGGCGTGCGGCCGCTCCTGGCGTGCGGGGTCTGGTCCGGTCCCGCTATGGGCGACGCTCGACAACGGTGCGGTCAGGCCGCCATCCTCGCGCAGCCCCAAAACCACGACCGAGCGATCGGGGCCGCCCTCGCCCATGCCGTAATTGGCGACCAGCAGCTTGGTCCCGTCGCGCGTGATGGTGTTATGCGCCGTGATGCTGCCCAGCGTCGGCTGCTTGTTGATGTAGGACAGCGTGGCGGTCTGCCTGTCGAAACGGTAGGCCGAGACAACGCCTTCGCGCCAGGTGAACACTTCGGAATTGGCGTAGACGTGGGAGCCGTGCGGCGTCACCGACAGGAAGGTCGGATTGTCGATGTCTTCCGTCTCGGCCAGTTTCTTTGTCTCCAGCGTCCCCTCGTCGAAACTGTAGACGCCCAGCCCGACGCCGCGCGCGCCCTGAAAATATGGGGCGTCGCGATTGAGGCTGCCGACGAAAACCAGACAGGCATTCTGCATCACTTCCTCCCATGTTCCGCCGGCATGGGCCGCGACGGAGCCGCCAAAATTTCGCCGAGACTCGCTTGCATCACAACCCCATATGTGAAAATACTATTCACAAAAGAAGATTGACGGGAGGATCGATCATGCATTTCGCTGTCCTGCGGCGCGCCCTGATGGACGATTCCCGCTCCCAGAGGAAGTCGTCATGAGCGGTTTCGCGCCAACCGTGGGCGTGGCATCGACACACCCCGCCAACATGCCTAGGGATCACGCCGACCTTCCCGTCTGGAACGCGGAGAACTGGTTCTACGAAGACTGGCCGGTCGGCCAGAAGATCCGCTCGCTGCGCAGGACCATTGCCGAGGGCGACAGCCATCTTTTCAACGCGCTGGTGCTCGATATCCATCCTTACGTGCAGGACCAGATGTTCGCCGAAACAGAAGGCATCTTCGGCAAGCGCCTGGTCGCCGGCGCCTTCGTGTTCTCGGCCGGGCTCGGCCTCGTTGCCACCAATTGCATCAACGCTTTTTCCTATGGCTACGACAAATTGCGCTTCATCAAGCCGGTGTTCATCGGCGACACGATCTATTCGATCCGCTCCAACCTCGACAAGAAGCCAAAATACAAGGAAATGGGGCTGATCCGCGCCAGCTATGAAGTCTTCAAAGGTGAAGGCGAGCTTGTGCTTTATTGCGAGCACCTGCAGACGGTGAAGTACCGCAATCCGGCCGATTTCGCCGGCAAGACGGAGAAATAGGCAATGGCTGCCATTGCCGAACTGCCGCTGACCGGGCTCATCGTTGTCGATATGAGCCAGTTCTTGTCCGGCCCCTACTGCTCGCTCAGACTGCTCGACCTCGGCGCTCGCGTCATCAAGATCGAACGGCCGGATGGCGGCGACCTGTCGCGCCGACTCTATCTCAGCGACACCGAGATCGGCGGCGATTCCACTATCTTCCACGCGATCAACCGCGCCAAGGAAAGCTTTGCCATCGACCTCAAGGACGAGGCCGATCTTGCGGCACTGCGCGGCCTGCTGGCCAGGGCTGACGTGCTGATCCAGAACTTCAGGCCCGGCGTCATCGAACGACTGGGCTTCGATTATGAGGCGGTGCGCAACATCAATCCGAGCCTGGTCTACGCCTCGATCAGCGGCTATGGCGAGGAAGGCCCATGGGTCAAGCGGCCCGGGCAGGATCTGCTGGCGCAGGCCCGCTCCGGCGTCATGTGGCTGAACGGCGACGAGGACCAGGGGCCGGTGCCCTTCGGCCTGGCGATCGCCGACATGCTGGCGGGTTCGGCCGCCGCGCAAGGCATCCTCGCCGCACTGGTGCGGCGCGGTGTGACCGGCAAGGGCAGCCATGTCGAGACCAGCCTGCTCGAAGCGCTGGTCGACTTCCAGTTCGAGGTGCTGACCACGCATCTCAATGATGGGCGCCGGCTGCCGCGGCGGTCGAGCTTCCGCAGCGCGCACGCCTATCTGTCGGCGCCCTACGGCGTCTATCCGGCCAAGGACGGCTATCTGGCGATCGCCATGACGCCGATCTCGAAACTCGCCGATCTCCTCGGGCTCGAGGAACTTGCGCCCTACCGCGATCAGCCGTCGACCTGGTTCACTGCCCGCGACGAGATCAAGGCGATCATCGCGCAAAAAATCGCGACGAAAACGGTCGACGAGTGGCTTGCCATCCTCGAGCCTGCCGACATCTGGTGCGCCAAGGTTTTGACCTGGCCGGAAATGATGGCCAGCGAAGGCTTCCAGGTTCTCGACATGTTGCAGACGGTGACGCGCGAGGATGACGTTTCGATCCTTACCACGCGCTCGCCGCTCAGGGTCGACGGCATCCGCGCCAAGGTCGAGCGGGCCGCCCCACGCATCGGCGAGCACAGCGCAAAAATCCGCGCGGAGTTCGGGCTGTGAGCGACGTCATGCTCAAAGGCATGACCTGGAGCCATCCGCGCGGCTATGACCCAATGGTCGCCTGTTCGGCGCTGTGGAAGGAACGGACCGGCGTCACTATCGAATGGGACAAGCGCTCGCTGCAGGATTTCGAATCCTTCCCGGTCGAGGAACTGGCCCGCGCCTATGATCTGATCGTCATCGACCATCCGCATGTCGGCCAGATCATCGCCGAGAACTGCCTGACGCCGCTCGATGTCGCCGGCCGGGAAGCCGAACGTGCAGCACTTGCGGCGGGCAGCGTCGGCCGGTCCTATGCCAGCTACAACTGGCAGGGCCGGCAGTGGGCGTTTCCGATCGACGCGGCCAGCCAGGTGCAGGCATGGCGCCCCGACATGCTCTCGGCTGCGCCGGCGAGCTGGGCCGATGCGCTCGATCTGGCGCGGCAGGGCCGCGTGTTGTTGCCGCTCAGGCCGCCGCATTCGCTGATGGTGTTCTATACGCTCGCCGGCAATCTCGGCCGGCCCGCCGGTGAAGGCCCGGGCGACCATGTGGATCCAGCAACTGGCAAGCAGGTTTTCGAGATGATGCGCGAGATCGCGGCCCTCGTCGACCCGGCCTGTCTTGGCATGGACCCGATCGCGGTTCTTGAGCAAATGGCCGGATCGGGATCGCGGATCGCCTGTGCGCCGCTGATCTATGGCTATGTCTCCTACGCCATCGCCGGATTCCGGCCCAGCCGCGTTGTTTTCGCCGATATCCCTGCTGCGGGCAATGTCGGTCCCAAAGGCTCGGCGCTTGGCGGGACCGGCATCGCCGTGTCAGCCTTTTCGAAGGCCAGGCGGGCGGCCATCGACTTCGCTTACTGGATCGCCAGCGGTGACGTGCAGCGCGGCCCTTACGCCTCGGCCGGCGGCCAGCCCGGCCATGCGGCAGCCTGGGCGGATGCCGCCGTCAACGCCGCCACCGGCAAGTTCTACGTCGCCACCCGAGCCACGCTCGAAGGTGCCTGGGTCAGGCCGCGGCACGACGGCTACATGGCCTTCCAGCAGGCGGCGTCAGATCGGATCAATCTTGGCTTGGGCGAAAGGCACAATGCCGCTCGCGTCGTTGCCGATCTCAATCGCCTGTTTCGGGAGAGCCTTTCGACGCAGGTGTCCGGGGTTGCCGGCGGAGGAGCCTGAAACAACCGAACGGAGGCCTGCGCTCAAGACGTTTCGGGCGTGATTGCTGGATTGCCGACCGAACTGAAGGCGCGATATGACGGCGCGCCGCAGAAGGTGCTGCCGTCGGCCTGGGCCGCACCTGGCCTGGTCATCGTGCTCCTGGTTTCGCTCTACGGTCGCGAGCGGCGCGTGTCGGCGACCATCTGAGGCCGTCTATTCGTTTTAGCCGCGTTTGTGCGACGCCAAGTGATTCCGCTTGGCTGCAAAATGCTCTACAAACTCCACAGCCGCTTGGCGTTGCCGGAGAGCAGCTTTTGCCGTTCATCGTCGCTGGCACCACTGAGCAGCGCATGCGTCGCCGCCACCCAGGTCGCAAGCCCGCCGCCGAGCGTGCAGACCGGCCAGTCGCTGCCCCAGACGACGCGATCCCAGCCGAAGCATTCGATAGTGTGCTCGACATAGGAACGCAGCGTTTCGACAGTCCAGGATCCAGCATCCGCATAGGCGACCACACCGGAAATTTTGCCGGCGACGTTCGGGCGCCGCGCGATCTCCGCCATGTGCTCGCGCCAGGGGTGCTCGGCACTGCCCTTGATGTCGGGCACGCCGCAATGGTCGAGCACGAACTGCACATCCGGCGCGAGGTCGGCGAGTACGATCGCCTTGGGGATCTGGTGCGGCAGGACGACGAGGTCGAAGGTCAGGCCGCTGCCGGCAAGCCGCTTGATGTTTTCACGAAACAGCGCGCCTTCCGACAGTTCATCCGGCATGACGTGCAGCACACGCCGAAAGCCCTTGACGAAAGAATCTTCACGCTGGCGCTCGAGATAGCCGGCAAAGCCCGGCTCTTCCGGACGGCAGGAGGCGATTGCACCGCGTAGCAGGCTGCCCTTCTGCTGCGACAGCGTTTTCACATGGCTGGTCTCGGCCTCGATGTCGGCAGGATCGACATCGACCTCCATGTGCAATGCGCCCTCGATGCCGGCGCGGCGGGCCTGGACTGCATATTCGTCGTAGGAGAAATCGCGGTTGAGCGCCGGCACACCGGCCAGCCAGGGATAGCGCAGCGCGGACTGGTCGATCAGGTGCAGATGAGTGTCGAAGATCATGGTGGCGCGCTCCTCCTTGGCGACTTCGCGATCATCTCACGGAGAAATTCTTCATTCAAATAAGAATTCATCGCGATTGCTTGACGGTCGATCCCGCCAGCTGCGACAGCTTTTCGGTCGCTGCCAGCAGCAGCTCAATCGTCCTCGTAATGTCGGGCGCCTTGGGTGCGTTGACCAGTGTTATGTAGGGGATCGACAGCGCGGCGATCGCCCTGCCGTCCGAGCCAAGAACCGGTGTCGACAGGTTGAAGACACCGGCGGTCTGCATCGATGCCATCATCTCGTAGCCGCGTTCCCGGATCTGGTCGAGGCGGGCAAAGAACTCCGGCGATTGCGGCGGCTTGTCGGTGCTGCGCAGATGTTCTGAGATCATCATCTGCCGCTCTTCCGGCGGGCGGAACGCCAGCAACACATGGCCGGAGCCGGTGTCGAACAGGCTGATATGCGAGCCGACGCGGATCGAGATGCCCCAGTAATCCGGTGCTTCCTGCTGTGCGATCACCACCGCAGAACCGCGATCGAAGACGACCAGCTGATTTGCCTGCTGTGTGGTCTCGGCCAGCTCGCGCATCAGCGGCGTCGCATAGGAAACCAGCCGTCGCACCGGCGCGTGCAGCTGCGCTAGGCCAAACAGCTTCAGCGTCAGTGAGTAACGGTCACCATCCGGCCGCGTGACATAGCCGCGCCGCACCAGCCGGTCCAGCATGCGGTAGAATTCGTTCGGGCTGCGGTCGAGCTTCTTGGCGATTTCCGCCTGCGTCAGGCCACCATCGACCCCGGCCAGCAGCTCGAGGATGTCGAGCCCCTTGTCCAGCGCCGGGGCTCGATAGCGGTCGTCTTCCTCGTCCTCAGCCATTCCGCCTCTCCAGTGAATTGCATTTTTCATATACGCATAACGGTATTGCTTCCGAAAGAACTTTCGGCTTGACGATCATATGAATGTTTTGTTTGTATATGAATGAAGCTGCCGATTGACCTCACTACGCGATCGATGCAGGCTCTTGGGAGGATACCAATGACGAAACTGCTCTGCGGCCTGTCAGCCGGCGTAACGCTGCTCGCACTTGGTGCGAGTGCTGCCCTTGCTGCCGACCTGCCCGGCAAATTCGACGGCGTCACCATCGATGCCAAGCTGATCGGCGGCCAGCAATATGAAGGGCTCTACGCGCGCATCGGCGAATGGGAAAAACTGACCGGCGCCAAGGTCAACGTGATCTCGAAGAAAAACCACTTCGAGCTCGACAAGGAAATCAAGTCGGACATTGCCTCCGGCAGCATCAACTGGTGCGTTGGGTCGAACCACTCGTCCTTCGCGCCGCAGTATCCTGATATCTACACCGACCTCAACAAGCTGCTGCCGAAGGAGGAGATCGACGCCTTCGTGCCGTCGACGATCAAGGCCTCGACGCTCGACGGCAAGCTGGTGATGCTGCCGCGCGCGCAGTTCGACGTGTCGGCGCTCTATTACCAGAAGAGCCTCTACCAGGACGAAGCCAAGAAGGCCGCCTACAAGGCCAAGTACGGCAAGGAGCTGACACCGCCCGACACCTGGGACGAGGTCGCCCAGCAGGCGGAATTCTTCGCCAGCCCGCCCGATTTCTACGGCACCCAGTTCGCCGGCAAGGAAGAGGCGATCAACGGCCGGTTTTACGAGATGCTCATCGCCGACGGCGGCGAATACCTCGACAAGGATGGCAAGCCGGCCTTCAACTCGGAAGCCGGCGTGCACGCACTCGACTGGTTCGTCAATCTCTACAAGGCCAAGGCGGTGCCGGCCGGCACCACCAACTATCTGTGGGACGATCTCGGCCAGGGCTTTGCCTCAGGCACCGTCGCCATCAACCTCGACTGGCCGGGCTGGGCAGTCTTCTTCAACGATCCGAAGTCGTCCAAGGTCGCCGGCAATGTCGGGGTTAAGGTGGCGCCGAAGGGATCGGCCGGCATTCGCACCGGCTGGTCGGGGCACCACGGATTTTCGGTCACCGAAAACTGCGCCAGCAAGGAGGCTGCGGCGTCGCTGGTCTGGTTCCTGACCAATGAGGACAGCCAGAAGCTCGAGGCGGCAAGCGGCCCACTGCCGACCCGCACGGCGGTGTGGGACTGGGACATCCAGCAGGCGGCAAGCGATCCCTATAAGAAGGAAGTGCTGGCGGCTTTCCAGGAAGAGGCAAAGCACGCTTTTGCCGTGCCGCAGACAGCTGAATGGATCGAAATCTCCAACGCCGTCTATCCCGAATTGCAGGCCGCCATCCTTGGCGACAAGACCTCCAAGCAGGCGCTGGACGACGCTGCCGCCAAGGCCACCCAGATCCTCGAGGACGCAGGCAAGCTTTGATCATTCAACCAAGGGGGGCGCCGCGCTCATTGAAGAGCGGCGCCCCGAACTTTTTTCGAACCATGCGCAACACGCTGTGTCTTGATCCCAGCTCGCCAATGGCGGCCTTCGGTGTCCGGGCACCAACCAGAACCGGATCGCCATGAAAGGCTGGAGACCTTCGCCGCCATTGCTGCTCCTGCTGCCGGCGGTGATCGTGCTGGCGGCGGTGGTGGTGGTGCCGCTGCTGCTGTCGCTCTATTCCAGCTTCACGCCGTTCCGGCTGACCAGGCCGGAAACGTTCTGGGTCTTCATCGGCGCGCGCAATTACGTCGCCATCCTGACCAGCCGCGCTTTCTGGGTCGCCTTTGCCCGCACCGTGGTCCTGCTGACGGTGGCGCTCAACCTGGAAATGGTGATCGGGCTCGGGCTGGCGCTGCTGGTGGAAAAGGCATCGCGCGGCCAGCGGGTTCTGCGCACCATCATGATGTTTCCGATGATGTTTTCGCCGATCCTGGTCGGTTTCCAATTCAAATTCATGTTCAACGACAATATCGGCCTGGTGAACAACGCCCTGCAGGGGCTCGGCCTGACCGACCGCGCCATCCCGTGGCTGATCGACGGCAATCTCGCCTTCATCGCCATCCTGACCGCCGAGATCTGGTCGTCGACCTCGGTGTTCGCGATCCTGATCCTTGCCGGGCTGCTGGCGATGCCGCGCGAACCGGTCGAGGCGGCCCGCGTCGACGGCTGCACGCCGTGGCAGACATTCCGCTATGTCACCTGGCCGTTCGTCATGCCGTTTGCCTTCATCGCCATGACCATCCGCTCGCTCGACGTCGCGCGCGCCTATGACATCGTCAAGATCATGACCGACGGCGGTCCTGCCGGCCGCACCGAACTGGTCTGGACGCTCGTCGCCCGCACCGCCTATGGCGATGCCCGGATGGGAATGGCCAATGCCATGGCCTATTTCTCGATCCTGCTGTCCATCCTGTTCACCGTCTATTTCTACCGCAAGCTTGCCGCGGCGCGCACGCAGATCGCGGCGGAGTGGTGAGGATGGACCAGAACAGCCTGCATCGCGTCGGCAACAAAGCGCTCGGCATCGTTCACGGCATCGGGCTGTTCCTGGCCATGCTGGTCATCTGCCTGCCCGGCATCTGGATCGTGCTGTCGTCGCTGCGGCCGACCGTCGAGATCATGGCCAAGCCGCCGGTGTGGATCCCGCAGCAACTCTCGCTCGATGCCTACATAGCCATGTTCAGCGGCGTCGGCCAGGGCGGCATCCCGGTGCTCGACTACTTCCGCAATTCGCTGATCATCTCGGTGACCTCTACGATAATCGCCATCGTTATCGGCATGGCCGGCGGCTATGCCTTTGCGCGCTACCGCTTTCGCGCCAAATCGGCGATGTTCCTCGGCCTGATGCTGACGCGCACCGTGCCCGGCATTGCGCTGTCGCTGCCGCTGTTCTTCGTCTTTGCGCGGCTCGGCATCATCGATACGCATTTCGGGCTGATCCTGGTCTATGTCGCGCTCAACGTGCCCTTCACCGTTTGGCTGATCGACGGCTTTTTCCGCCAGGTGCCGAAAGACCTCGCCGAGGCGGCGCAGATCGACGGCTGCACGCGCTGGCAGGCCTTCTGGCAGGTCGAGTTTCCGTTGGCCGGGCCGGGCATCGCCTCGGCCGGCATCTTTGCCTTCCTCACCTCCTGGAA
Source organism: Mesorhizobium sp. M0410 (assembly GCF_040321435.1). NCBI lineage: Bacteria > Pseudomonadati > Pseudomonadota > Alphaproteobacteria > Hyphomicrobiales > Phyllobacteriaceae > Mesorhizobium > Mesorhizobium sp. M0410. The sequence continues at coordinate 75,683 of NZ_JAMYRN010000013.1, read as the reverse complement.
CGAGTTTGCGCTCGCCTCGCAGCTGACGCGCTCGATCAACTCCAAGACCCTGCCGGTCGGCCTGCTCGACTATACAGCCGAATTCACCATCGACTGGCGCGGCATGTGCGCGCTGGCCGTGGTTATGATCATACCGGCGCTCACGCTTACCTTCATCGTCCAGAAACATCTCGTCGGCGGCCTCACTTCCGGCGCGGTGAAAGGCTGACATGGCAACTGTATCGCTCAAGAAACTCACCAAGAGCTATGGTCCGGTGGCGGTCGTGCACGGCATCGACCTAGAGGTCGCCGACCGCGAGTTCATCGCGCTGGTCGGGCCGTCCGGCTGCGGCAAGTCGACGACCCTGCGCATGATCGCCGGCCTCGAGGCGATCAGCGACGGGATCATCGAGATCGGCGGCCGCATGGTCAACGACCTGCCGCCGCGCTCGCGCAACATCTCGATGGTGTTCCAGTCCTACGCGCTCTATCCCCATATGACGGTGCGCGAAAACCTCGGCTTCTCGCTGAAGATAGCCGGCGCCGCGAAGGAAGAAATGGACCGTCGCGTAGCCGAAGCGTCCGGCATTCTCGGCCTCGACCAGTTGCTCGACCGCCGGCCGTCGCAGCTGTCGGGCGGACAGCGCCAGCGCGTCGCCATGGGTCGCGCCATCGTGCGCGATCCCGACGTCTTCCTGTTCGACGAGCCGCTTTCCAATCTCGATGCCAAGCTTCGGACGCAGATGCGCACCGAGATCAAGAAACTGCATGCCAAGGTCCGGTCGACGGTGATCTACGTCACCCACGACCAGGTCGAAGCGATGACATTGGCCGACCGCATCGTCATCATGCGTGACGGGTTCATCGAGCAGGTCGGCTCACCCGACGAGGTCTTCCGCCGGCCGCAGACACGCTTCGTGGCCGGCTTCATCGGCTCGCCGCCGATGAATTTGCACGAGGCTGACGTCGACGACGGACAGCTGCTGTTCGCCAGCGGCGAGAGACTGCCTCTGCCCAGCCAGTTCAAGGCCAATGTCGGTACCGGCGACAAGGTCGTATTCGGCCTCAGGCCCGACGACATCTATCCGACGGGACACGGCATCAGCTCCGGCGAAGAGGTCGACGTCCACCAGGTGGAACTGCCGGTGACCGTCACCGAACCGCTTGGCAACGAGACGCTGGTGTTTGCCGAATTCAACGGCAGCGACTGGGTATCCCGCATGCTCAATCCAAAGCCGCTCAGGGCCGGAGACCGGGTCAGGATGAGCCTGGACCTGTCGCAGGCCCATCTGTTTTCTGCCGAAACGGGCAAAACATTGCGAGGTTAAAATCATGGCAAAGATCGAGAAAGTCGAACTGCGCATGGTCGACTTGGTGCCGAAGGTCAAGCGCACCGATGCCATCCAGAGTTTTGTCAGCCAGGAAACACCGATCGTCACCATCACCGACGCCGACGGCGCCGTCGGCACCGGCTACAGCTACACGATCGGCACCGGCGGCTCGTCGGTGATGCGGCTCCTGGCCGACCACCTTGCACCGCGGCTGATCGGCCGCGACGCCGACATGATCGAGGCGATCTGGCACGAGCTGGAGTTCGCCACCCATGCCACGACGATCGGCGCGATCACGGCAATCGCGCTGGCGGCCATCGACACTGCGCTTTGGGATCTGCGGGCGAGGAAGCAAAACCTGCCGCTGTGGAAGGTTGCCGGCGGCGCCAAGGACCGCTGCCCGCTCTACACCACCGAAGGCGGCTGGCTGCATATCGAAACCGAGGCACTGGTCGAGGATGCGCTGGCCGCCAAGGCCAAGGGGTTTCGCGGCTCGAAGGTCAAGATCGGCAAGCCGCACGGTTCCGAGGATCTTGCCCGGCTGACGGCGGTGCGCCGGGCGGTTGGAGACTCCTACGAGATCATGACCGACTGCAACCAGGGCCTTTCTGTCGACGAGGCGATCCGCCGGGCCGAGCGCTTGCGTGAACTCGACCTCGCCTGGATCGAGGAACCGCTGCCGGCCGACGACATTGACGGCCATGTGCGGCTGTCGAGTGCCACATCGACGCCGATCGCCATCGGCGAGTCGCTCTATTCGATCCGGCATTTCCGCGAATATATGCAAAAGGGCGCGTGTTCGATCGTGCAGGTCGATGTCGGTCGCATCGGCGGCATCACGCCGTGGCTGAAGGTGGCGCATGCGGCCGAGGCGTTCGACATACCGGTCTGCCCGCATTTCCTGATGGAACTGCATGTCAGCCTGACATGCGCCGTTCAGAACGGCAGATATGTCGAGTATATTCCCCAGCTCGACGAGCTGACCGGCAAGAAAATGCGTATCGAGGACGGGCACGCGCTGGCGCCGGACGAGCCCGGCATCGGCATCGACTGGGACTGGGACGCGATCAAATCGAAGAGCATCGCGGAATTCACCGTGGCGATAGTGAAATAGGAGGCGGACATGCAGCGAATGGGAATGGTGCTCGGTCTCAAGCCGGAGAAAGTCGCCGAGTATGTGCGGCTTCACGCTGCCGTCTGGCCGGACGTCCTCAAGATGATTTCCGCCTGCAACATCAAGAATTATTCGATCTATCTGAGGGAGCCGGAGCACCTTTTGTTCAGCACCTTCGAGTACCACGGCACCGACTATGCCGCCGACATGGCGAAGATGGCTGCCGATCCCACGACGCAGGAATGGTGGGCGCTGTGCATGCCATGCCAGGAGCCGCTGCCGACCCGCAAGGAGGGCGAGTGGTGGGCGCCGATGGACGAAGTCTTCCATTATGACTGATGACATTTTCGATCCTGCCTCGCTTTCCCAGGCCTGGGCACAACCGTCAAAGCCCAGGCCGATCGTGATTTTCGGCGCCGGCTCGATCGTCGGCGATGCGCATTTGCCGGCCTATGGGCAAGCCGGTTTCCCGGTTGTCGGGCTTTTCGACCCCGACCTGGCCAAGGCGGAAAAACTGGCGCAGAAATGGGGCGTCACCGCTTACCGGTCGGTCGAGGAAGCTGCGTCAATCGATGACGTCGTCTTCGATCTGGCGACGCCGCCGGCCCACCACACCGGCGTGCTCAGTGCGCTGCCCGATGGTGCGGTGGCGCTGATCCAGAAGCCGATGGGCAGCGACCTCACCGAGGCGACCGAGATCCTCGAAATCTGCCGCTCAAAAAACCTCAGGGCCGCTGTGAATTTCCAACTCCGTTTTGCGCCGATGATGCTGGCGCTGAAGGATGCGATCGCCAAGGGCTGGTTGGGCGAAGTGGTCGATTTCGACGCATGGCTGGCGCTGGCGACACCCTGGCAGCTCTGGGAATTCCTGTTACAGGCGCCGCGTGTCGAGATCGCGATGCATTCGATCCATTATCTCGACCTGATCCGGCAATTGCTCGGCGATCCCAAGGGGGTTCACGCCAAGACACTCGGCCACCCCGGCCATAAGGTTGCGCAAACGCGCACCAGCGCGATCCTCGACTATGGCGACACCGTGCGCTGTGCGCTGTCGATCAACCACGATCACAAATTCGGTCGAAAACACCAGGCCTGCGAATTCCGCATCTGCGGCACCGAGGGCGCCGCTTACCTCAAATTAGGCGTCAACCTCGACTATCCGCGCGGCGAGCCGGACATTCTCGAAATCTACCCCAAGGGCGGCAAGGACTGGATTGCGGTTCCACTCGTCGGCTCATGGTTTCCGGACGCCTTTGCCGGCCGCATGGCCAATGTCCAGCGCTACGCGTCGGGCGAGGACGCCGAGCTTGTCAGTTCCGTCGAGGACGGCTGGAGCACCATGGCGCTGGTCGAAGCCGCCTATCAATCGAGCGCGGCGCCGGCAACACCGATAGCGGCGAGGCCCTGACATGGAGCAGACGATCTACTTCGAGGACTACCAGATCGGCTCGTCGCGCACGACCAGCGGGCGCACCATCACGGAGACCGATTTCGTCGTCCATGCCGGCCATACCGGCGATTTCTTTCCCCACCACATGGACGCCGAGTTCATGAAGACGACGCCGTTTGGCCAGCGCATCGCCCACGGCACGCTGGTCTTTTCGGTCGGCGTCGGGCTGACGGCAAGCGTCGTCAACCCGGTTGCCTTCTCCTATGGCTACGACAGGCTGCGCTTCATCAAGCCGGTGTTCATCGGCGATACGATCCGGACCCGCACCACCATCTCGGCCAGGGAAGACGACCCGAAGCGACCCGATTCAGGCCGGGTCGTCGAGCGCTGCGAGGTGATCAACCAGCATGGCGACGTGGTGTTGGTCGCCGACCACATCTACATCGTCGAGCGTAGCGACAAGCCGAGCCGAGCCTCGACGGATGGCGCTGAAACCTAAAGACAAAAAACCCGCCTTGCGACGGGTCCTCGGTGCGAATCAGCACCATACGCGAATTAGTAGCATAGCTGCCGGCACAAAGCAAGAACAAAATGTGGCGCTGTCGGCAAAAAATGCGAATTCGCTCTTCACCCGTTCCCGTCTTTATCCGCTTGCCGAGGTCGCGCTCAAGGGGCGCCTGCCCCGGACCGTTAAGCTGTAACTGTCGACAGGCAGCGGATGGTGCCGACATCGCTCGGGAATGGTCATATCCGGTTGACCGGATATACCGGCTTGCCGCCGCGCAGGACCGATGCGACATCGGCAAACACCTTGTTGCGAACCTCCGCGTAGGACTGGGTCGAGTAGTGCGCCGCGTGTGGACTGACCAGGACGGTGTCCAGCGCCAGCAGCGGATTGTCAGGCGAAGGCGGCTCCCGCTCGAAAGTGTCGATGCCGGCGCCAGCCAGATGGCGACGCCGGATCAGATCCGCCAAGGCGACCTCGTCGACGAGGCCGCCGCGGGACACGTTGATGAATATCGCCCCTTCCTTCATCCGCGACAGGGCTTGCGCCGACATGATGTTTCTGGTCTCCGGTGTCGCGGGAACGTGCAGCGAGACGACGTCGGCGCTGGCAAGCAACTCGTCGAAGCCGACCGGTTCAGCACCACCGGCCGTGATGCGCTCGGCCGGCATGTGAGGGTCGTAGGCGATGATGTGGTAGCCGAAGACCCGCGCCCGCTCGGCAGTCAGGCGCCCGATCTGGCCGAAGCCGATCAGGCCGATGATCTGCCTGTCGGGCCGTGTGATGCCGGCGCCATCGGTCATTGCAGCCCAGCGGCCGGCGCGCACCGCGCTGTCGAACTGCTTCAGCTTGCGCGTCAAGGCCAGGATCAGGGCCATGGCGTGGGTGCTGACTTCAACCAGATTGGCGTCCGGCACGTAGGTTACCTGAACACCGGCACGGCTGGCGGCCTCGACGTCGATCGAATCGAGCCCTACGCCGAACCGTCCGACGACCTTGAGCCTCTTCAGTTCCGCCAAAACGCGAGCCGTTATCGGCTCGCGCAATACCATCAATGCGTCGGCGTCGCGGCAGTGTTCGATCAGGGCATCTTCCGTGAGCAGCGTCTTTTCGACAAACTCGGCGCTCAAGCCGTCGAGGTAGCGCAGCTGCTCCTCCTCGACTGACAATACGCCGTCGGTCTTGATGATCTTCATGCCAAACTCTTGCTATGAGGCGCTGCGCGCCGAGACGACACCGGCGGCAAGGCCGGCGCCGAGAAACATCGTGTCGCTGGCCAGCACGTGGAAGCTGATGCCGTGCCGCGACCATTTGCCGACATCATCCGCCGAAGGGCGAAAAATGCCGACGGCCTTGCGGGACGCGCGCGCCGCGGCCGCGATCCTCATAATCGCGGCATTGAGCTTGTCCTGGCCGGCCGGCCCCATGGCGTCGATCGAGACCGACAGGTCGCCCGGGCCAATGAAGATCACGTCGACGCCGTCGACCTGGACGATGTCGTCGATGTTGGCGAGGCCTTCCGCCGTCTCGACCTGGATGGCGACCGTCAGGACCTCGTTGGCCGATTTGAGGTAGTCCGGAATGCTGTAGCCATAACCGGCGGCGCGGCCTGGGCCGACACCGCGTGCGCCGACCGGCGGGTAACGGCAGGCCATGACCGCCATGCGGGCTTGCTCGGCCGTGGAGACGCGCGGCACCAGGACGCCCGACGCGCCGGCGTCGAGCGCGGCCGCGATCCACTCCGGCGTGTGCCCGGGAACGCGCACCATCGCGGGAACCTTGTGGACATCGGCGGCGCGGATCAGATCCTCGAGCCGTTCGCGGCCGATCTGCGAATGCTCCCAGTCGATGCACAGGAAATCGACCCCGCTCGCGGCCGCCACTTCGACCGCCACAGGATGCGGGATGGCGCAGAAGGTGCCGATGAGGCGATCGAGAGAGATACATTTCTTGCGAAAGTCGTACATGAAATCTCCAGAAATTTTCGGCGTCGGCAAAACCCGTTTGCCTATGTGGCCCTTGACGAAGGATGCACGGCTTCCGTCGACATCGGAAAATGCCGGCTGCCGCCTGAAAACGGCGGAAAAGTCTTGTAGTCGGCGCGCATCTCCAGCCGCGCCGGCGATTGCAGCGCGTGCGTCAATGCAGCGGGACTATCGAACATGACGCGATTGCGCTGCATATGGTCGATCCGCGGCCAGGGCAGCGAACCGCACCAATCCAGTCGCGACAGAACCTCGATGTGGCGAATGCCTGGGAAGCCCCGCATCAATTGCGGATGATGCGTCACATAGTGGCGGAGCCAGACATTCATGTCTTCGGCCGGCCCGGGATAGTGGACAAGATAGCTGCAGGGCAGCCCGGACGTCTTGACGCCAGCGTCATCGACGGGAAACGGACGCACGCACATTGCCTGTTGCGTTGGCCTCGAACCGGCGATGCTCGACAGCATACCAGGTGCGGCAAGTGCCTGCAGATGGCCGGACGGCGCCAGCGCCGCCTCCATGTCCGCCAATTCGTCGAAATAGAGCTGGAAGCCAAAGACCGGCGGTGGACCATCGTTGTTGAACATGTCCGTCGCCACTTCGGGCAGATAGATGTTGGCAAGCGCAAGGCCCGGGGTCGACGCAATCACACGCCGCACAGCGTCAACGTCTTCACCGGCGATGGCCAAATTTGCCTCGCGGTCGTCATGGAAAAAGGCAAGATAGGCAAAGCGCATGTGGAGACCCTCTGGATCGAGTTCGGCTAGATCAAATTCGGAAGAAAGAGAGCGATCTGCGGAAAGAGGACAATCAGCAGGATCAGCAGAAGCGTCAGCGCGATGTAAGGCGCCGCTGACATGGCAACCGTTTTGAGCGACGTCCCTTTAGGCGCGACACCGATCATGATGAACAGCAGCAGGCCAAACGGCGGCGTGGTGAAGCCGACCTCGTAGGCGAGCAGCAGGATCAGCCCGAACCATACGGGCTCGTAGCCGAATTGCTGGGCGATCGGCAGGAAGATCGGCAGCGTGATCAGCATCATCGAGACCTGATCCATGAACATGCCGAGCAGCAGGATGACCAGCACCATCATGAGCAGCATGGGATACGGTCCAAGATCGTAGCCGACGATGAACTGGATAAAGCCGTTGGAGGCGCCGGAGAATGCGAATATCTGCGAGAACGTCGTCGAAGCCGAGATGATCAGGAAGGTCATGCCGGTGACCTTCATCGCGTCGTCCAGCGACTTCCAGACAACCGACCAGCTGAACCGTCGGTAGACAAACAACAAGGCGAAAACGGCGGCACAGCCGAGTCCCGCCGATTCCGTCGGCGTCGCTATCCCAAGGATGATCGTGCCGACCACCATGAACACGATGACGCTCATCGGAATAATGTTGACGGCGACCGCCCTCACCTTCTCGGCCGCGGGAACGGCGGGCACCGGATAGTGCGGAGCGGCGTCCGGGTCGATCTTCGTCTGGGCGAAGATCAGCGCTGCGTACATGACAACGAGCAGCAGCCCGGGCAGAGCCCCCGCTATGAGCAGCGCGCCGACGTCGATCTGGGCAAGCGAGCCGAGCAAGACAGCCAGCGAGGATGGCGGGATGATGACGGCAAGGCTTCCGGCGCCAAGCACCGGGCCGTAGGCCATATGCGGCTTGTAACCCCGCTTCAGCATCTCGGGCACCATCAGCGAGCCCATCATGCCGGTATTGGCGAGGCTCGAACCCGACAGCGCGGAAAAGATCGTGCCGGCGGCGAGGACGACATAGGCGAGGCGTCCGCGCAGATTGCCGATGCACAGGTCGAGCGCGTAGATGACTTTCTCGCCGAGGCCGGAGCGGAAGAACAGGCTGCCCATGACAAGAAACATCGGCAGCGGGGCAAGCGCATAGGTCGAGACAGCGTCGGAGAAGTTGGCGACCATCTGCGTCACGCCGATCGAACCGCCGAAGAACAGATACAGCCCGATCACATTGGTGACGAAGAACGCGAAGGCGACCGGCAGCCCCAGCCCCATCAATACCAGGATGGTGCCAACGAGCACGGCGAATGGAAACAGCCAGGCCACCGGTCAGAGCCCTTCCATTTCCAGAGGATCCAGCGTGTACAGCGTGTCACGGCCGAGAAAATATCTTAGCCATTCCAGCGCCGAGAGGTAGAAGGCGAGCATGATGGGCAGAAAGACCAGCCATTTCGGCATGTCGAAGCTGCGCGTTTCATATTCGCCGCCCGCCACGGCACTTGTCAGGGACGACAGAGCGACGCTGCCGAGGTAGAGGCTGACGGCAATGCAGGCGAGGTAGACCAGCTTTTCAAGCACCGCCCGTGCCCGCACCGGCAGCGCCTTGCGCAGGAACTCGACGAAGACATGGCCCTTGCTGTGGACCAGCCAGGGCATCGGCAGAAATGCCGCGTAAAGCAAGCCGTATTCCGTCGCCGATACTGCCCAGGCGAGCGGCCTCAGGCCCAGATTGCGGACGCACACATCAGCAACCACCGCGACAATGATGAGGCCAAGCACCACTTTTGCCACCGCCGCCAACGCAAGGCTCAGCTTCCCAATCGCTGCAAACAATCTGTCCATGCCCGACGACCCTGATGTCCACCTTTGCCCCTTGGCCCAGCTTTGATGGAGGGCGCACAAGGCACCCTCGGCTCGGGCTACTGAAAGAATTTCTTCAACTGATCGATGTTGGTGGGATCGCGTTTGGCCATTCTCGCCCAGCTCGCCTGCGTGGCAGCCGCCAGGAATTTGTCGCGGCCGGCGCCGGTCAAGCTGACAACCTTCTGCCCGCCGTCGATCATCGCCTGTGCCTGTTTTTCGGATTCGGCAAGGTTGGCGTCATAGCTCGCGCGCTCGTATTCGACGGCCGTGTCGGCAAGCAGCTTCTGCGCCTCGGGCGACAGCGTGTCCCATCTGGCCTTGTTGATCGAGATCAGCACGTCGGTTTTGAAGAATTGCGGATCGACACGGTATTTGGTGAATTTGTCCCAGCCGAAGGATGCATAGCCAAATACGGTATAGGCGTTGGCATTGACGACGCCGCGCTCGAGCGAGGTATAGACATCCCCCGGCGCCTGCACGATCACTGTCGCGCCCAGGGATTCGAGGAAATCGCGATAGAGCGGCGACGAGCGGATCTTCAAACTGCCCCAGTCGATGCTGCCTTCGCTGTTGAGCTTGGGTTCGTCGACGGTGAAGACGTTGAAGCCCGAGCCCGCGTCGACATGCGCCAGCAGATGGGCATTGGCCTTCTTCTCGAAAATTGCGCTGATGAAGTCCCAGCCGCCATTGTCGCGAACCTCCCAGGGCGTCTTCGTCGATGCGGAGAAAACCTCGCCTTCGGCCACGAGTTCGAGGAACTGCCCTGCCGGTGTGTCGATCACATCGATCAGGCCGCTCCTGAGCGCCGCGCCCTGCTGGATCGGTGGAATGACCTCCGGCCCGCCACGCACGTTGATCTGGACCAAGCCCTTGCCCTTTTCGTTCACCTTCTGAACGAACTTCAGGAAGCTCTGGGCGTAGCCGTTCTGCGTCGGCGTAAAATGCACGGCGTTAAGGACGACCTCTTCGGCCATGGCGATACCCGCCACACCCGACATGAGTGCAGCCAGAACAAGGGATTTCCAAATGCGCATTGCCGTATTCCCTCTGATAGATTCACTTCGCCGGAGCCCATCATCGGGCCGATCTGAAATTGCACGCTTCGCCGCCACACGAACGGCGGTTAGTTGACATCATCTCCTACTGTCAGGAACCGCCCATGCGCGTAGAAGACCGGCGATCGGTGAGCGCGATCCAGCGCAACGCCCGAGACGATGCCGATGACGATCATGTGCGACGCCCGCACAATGATTTCGGCCACCCGGCATTCGAACATTGCCCTCGCGCCGACAAGCAAGGGCGCGCCGGTTTCGCCGCGCACCCATGATCCGGACGAGAACCGCGCGGCGCCCTTGGCTTTGGTCATGCCGCCAAACGCACGCACAACGTTCTCCTGGTCGCCGGCGGGAAGATTGACCGAAAAAGGCAAACCTTCGCGAATGGCCGAGGCAAAGGTGCTGCCGCGGTTGACACAGGCAAGCAGCGAAGGCGGCTCGGCACTGAACGAGCAGAGAGCGGTCGCCGTGATGCCGCAAAAGCCGATCTCGTCATGCTCCGACGCGAGGATGGCGACGGAGCCCGCCACGGCTCGCATAGCCTGCTTGAACGCGCGCGGATCGATGGCGTTGTGCCCATCCACCCATAGCGTCGGAATGGCGGCGGCCGGCATCAATTTACTCGAAGCCCGGCCTGGCGCATCAGCGGCAGCACGCGGTCGCAGAAGAAGGGCAGTTCGTAGGTGTAGTTGACGAATGTGAGGGCGGCGCCGGAATAACCCTGTTCCATGATCTCGGTGAGGTCGTCGACGATCTTTTCCGGCGTGCCGATGAGCGGGAAGGTCCCGGCACCGCCGGCGAACCTCTGCCGATATTCGGTGAAGGCCTTCGCGTCATGCGAGTTCGCGAATTCCTTCTTCTTGCGCATATGCTCGTCGACGGCACCCTCGTCCGCGCATTCCAGCGCGTAGTGCCGGTAGTAGTCCTCGGCTTCCTGCTGGGTCTCCCGGCAGACGACGTGACAGACCGTATAGACGCCGACTTCGCGCCCGACTTCGGCCGCGCGGTTGGTAATGTCGACCACATGCGCACGGCCGTCGGCAATTTCGGAAAAAGTCGAAAACAGATAGTCACAGTGGCGCGCCGCGTAGTTGCGCCCCGGCGCGCCGAAGGCGGCGTTCATGGTCACCGGTCGTGGCACTTGCAAGCTTGGCGGCCGGCTAACGACACTCTTCAGATCATAGAACTCGCCGCTGAAGTCGAACGGCTCCCTCGATTGATAGGCACGCACGATGATGTTGATCCATTCCTCGGCCTGATCGTAGGTCCGCTCGCCGACCGTCTGCCCGAACATGGCGAACTCGTCCGGGTTCCAGCCGCAGACGATGTTCAAGCCGGCACGCCCGTTGGAGATGTGGTCGACCGTCGCAAGCGCTTTGGCAGCCTGCAGCGGATGAACCAGCGGCACATGCACCGTCATGAACAGGCCGATGTTTTCCGTGGCGACAGCAAGACCCGCCGCCCAGGTGAACGTCTCAAACGACCATTCCCGCACATGCGTCAAACCGCCGAAGCCGCGCCAGCGGGCGATCGGCAGCAGAAACTCGAGGCCGGCGCGGTCGGCGATGCAGGCGGAATTGAGGTTGTCTTCCCAGCGGGCACGCCAGCGCTCGGGAACGGTGGTCATTGCCAGGCCGCCATCGGCGTTCATGGAGAAGACGCCGAGCTTGAACCTGTTCGGCCCTTTCAGCGGGTGCTGCTTCCTGGTCATGGTTTCCCCCGCTGCGACATGCTCTCACCTTCACCTGTGGAATTTTGAGACGGAGGGCTCAGCTTCATGAAACGCTCCTCGGCGTTCTGAATGAAATGGGTCATGCGGTCGTAAGCGGCGACGGCGTCGCGCTTGACGAATGCCTCATAGATTGCGCGCATGCCGGCCACGACGACGGCCTGCGTCGGCTGGTGCGACAGCGTCCTTAAACGGACGACGAGGACATGGTCGGCGAACCTTGCAATGGTTTGTGAAAGGCGCTGGTTCTCGACAGCGCCGAGCCAACAATTCCTGAATGCCGAATTGGCCTGGAAGAAGCGGTCGGCATCGCCGCCGGCAGCCGCAGCCTCCGCCTCCCGAAGCGCGGCCGCAAGCGTCTTGAGGCCAGCGGCGTCGAGTGTCCGCGCAGCGTGTGCGGCGGCCCGCGGCTCGAGCAAGCGGCGGACCTCGAAGATGTCGGCGACATCCGTTGCGGTAAGCGTGGGCAGCGTGAAGCCGCGTGTGGTGCCGACGAGATAGCCCTCATGCACCAACTGCATCAAGGCGTCGCGGACAGGCATTCTGGAAATGCCGAGCTGGGCGGCAATGTCCACATCTACGAGCTTCTGGCCAGGCGCCAATTCGCCATGCTGTATGGTCAGACGGATTTGTTGATAGACCTGGGCACGCAGATTGCCATCGCCAACCCGTTTGAGCTCTATCGTTTCCGTCATCCACGCCTTTCCATGCGAAGATTTCGTATATCGTTTGAGGCTGGTGTTCTCGCAGTATCCGTTGAAATGAAGCTACATATCGAGAGAATTCGACCTGCAGGCCACGTTCCAATGTGAAGTGGAGCACAGGCTGGATCGCCTGGCAAGATGTTTTAAGTTTATAATGTATACTGTTTAGGTTCGTTGTCCGGAGGGCAGAGGGTCACGCCATCCGTGCGGTCGCGCCGCGCGACGCGGGGAGAGCCAACGATCCGCGCGGTTCGGTAAAAACGTACAGACGTTTTCGCGTGACACATCGAGGCTGGCGGATTTAACTAAAATACTTGCGATCTGCGCGCGCCGGCACGCCCACCCGATCCCCTCGCCGGTGCGCATTACTGGATCGCCCGCCGTATCGAAAGGTGCGGCGGGCTTTTCGTTTCGTTTGGCGGGGAGGCGCTTATGCGAGACTTGCCCAGGGATATCGACGCAGACGTCGTGATCGAAATCAGCAAGCTGCTCGACGACCGGGCGAAGTCCGTGCCGGTGCCGGTGCACAAGCTGGCGGCGATGATCCGGCTGGGCGTGGAGACGCGTCTGACCAATCACTCCATCGAAGAGCTGATCGTGGAGATGGCCGCGACGCGAGGGCTTCCGATGCTGTTTGATTTGCCGGCGGCAAATGTCGACAATGTCGTGCCGTTCGCCTCGGCGCGCCGTCCCCGCTGAAATTTCGTTCGAGCCACCGATCTTCGCGTCGCCACCCGATTTCACTTGCCCTGATGCGCAGGCCGGGTGTCGCTTTTCTTTTCGGGGTCGTGGGTATGGTGGCTGTCGCGTTCGCCGCCGCCCCCGGAGACCTTGCTGTGGCTGCGCCGGTCGGAATCGGCCGGCGGCTTTTCGACGCTCAGCGGCTTCTTGGCGTTTTCGTGCGCCGCGCCGGGACCACCCTGGCGGATGCTGGCAGGAGTCTTCTTCGACGTGGACATGACCTAGCGATCCTGGACGTTGCCTTGGTGGGTGGTGTTGACCTTCGTATTGCCTTGCTGGCCCTGCTTGTCGGGATCCGGCACGGTCGATTGGCCGTGCGGTGCTTGGTCGGCGGCTACCGTTTTTTTGTCACCGGCTCCTTTTGGGCTCAGATTCTCCGGTGGAACAGGGGGAGGTTTTGTGCTCATGGCGTTTCTCCTTCCGCCACCCAAACAAGCGGGTCGGGAGAAAAGTTCCAGATGGCCCGGTCCGAACGGCAATTGCTGCGAATAGCCGGGCCAGCAGGCCGTGGCTTGGGCCGGCGGAAGGCCTGCGCAATCCAGGATTATTTCTTGATGATGGTTCCGTTGTTCAGATCGAAGGCCTGGGCACCGAAAGCCTGTTTATAGAAATCCTCCTGCAGCTCGCCCCATTCGCCGAGATAGGCGCCGCAATTGCTGCAATAGATCGGCGTCGAATCCTTCGGGTCGTCGGGAATATCCATCAGGATCGTCCCGCACGCCTTGCAATCGAGCTTGTCATCCAAACGGCGGCTCATCGGCCGATAATTGCGCGTTTTCGGCCCCGCGCCAACTGTCGTTTTCGTACGCAGCCCCGATGGCACGTCTTCCAACTTGCAAGGACCCCAGGCTAGCGTTCCGCCGGATTTCCGAAGGTCGGATCTCGCCGCCTCGAATACGTCCCCACCCGCGGCAGCTCGTCTGGAAAGTCGACCCAGGGCAACCTCATGTCCCAGTATGCATGGGCCTGTGGCGGAAACCGTTCGGGGTGATCGAGAAAGCCGATTGCCAGATAGAGTTCGTCGGGCAACCCTTGGTCGACATAGCCGATCGATGTCCCGCAATCCGCGCAGAAGGACCGGAGCACGCCGGAGGTTTTCGAAAAGGTCCTCGGCGTGCCGGTGAGCAACGTGAATTCGGAAGGCCGATAACCGACCCACACCGTCAGAGGGCTTCCTATCGCCTTGCGACAGTCGTCATCGTGATCGGAGCAAATCCAGAAAGGCTCGCCGCGCATCTCCGCCGTTATGGCGCCGCAAAAACAGGAGCCCGTTTCAGTTCGTGGCATTGGTTAACTTCATTGCTGGACCGGCCTTCATTGCTGGCCTGGCATTTCGGTATTTTCCTTGGGGTTCTTCTTGATGCCGGCGGCAGGCGAGGTATCGGCCGGAGCATTGCCACCCTGGTTCTGTTCAGGGGCTCTTTTGAGCGGCGAGGTTTGCCAGCCCATATCGCCGTACAAAAAGCCTATGAGAAAGCCGACGATGATGATGGCCGAAATCACCATCGCAATTAACGCGTTACGTCGCTCCATTTCGCGCGGCTCCTTTCTTCGAGCCGAACAAACGATGGCGGAAATGGTTCCGGAAGGCCTCGACCGGAATCGGCGGCGGCAGGCTGGCACCTCGCTGCCCCACCGACAAGCCGCTGGATTGAAAAGGCGGGCCCGCTGGAACGACAGGAATTCAGCCGGCGCGCGCGAGTTCATCTACGGCATTCAAAATCGCACTTTGGCTCGCCGGCTTCTGCACGATCCTGCAAGCGCGGAACCCGGCTGGAATTTCGCGTTCGCCGTACCCGGAGAGGAAGGCGAACGGAACACCGCGCGTTTGCAACGCTTCCGCGATCGGATAGCTGGTTTCGTCGTTCAACTGGATATCCAACAACGCCGCGTCGATGCCGCCTTCGCCAACGAGCCGAAGTGCTGCCGTTACCGACGAAACCGGTCCAACCACCTGATGGCCGGCTTTGCGCAGGTAAGCCGCCGCGTCGTCGGCGATCAGCCATTCATCCTCGACGATCAGCACACGCACCTTTCCGGTCACGACGAGCCCTCGCGGGTCAGAGGGAATGCAATTTCCGCCTCCAAACCATTTGAGCGGAAAGTTGTTTCAATTTTTCCGCCCAGCCTGTAGCCGATTTCTCCGCGCAGAAGGGTAAGGCCGAAGCCGCTGTCGGTTGGCTCCTTGATGCGGGGGCCGCCCTTCTCGCGCCAGACGAGCTTGAAGGTTCCATCCACCACCGACCATTTCACAATTATCCGCCCGGCAGGCTTCGACAGTGCGCCATATTTAGCGGCATTGGTCGCCAGTTCATGGATTGCCATGCCGAACGAAAGCCCCTGTACAGGCTTGAGGCTTACCCGCTTGCCATCGAGCTCGAACCGTTCGGCCCCGAAGGGACCAAGCTCCTGGCGCAGCAGTTCCTCGACGGAGGCTTCCGTCCAGCTTTCGCGCGAGAGCAGACTGTAGGCTCGTGACATTGCATGCAGACGGCCGATCAAAGCTTCAGCGAACTCGTCTTTTGACGCCGAGTATTCCCGCGTCCGGTTGGTGATGCTGGCGACAACCGCCAGCATGTTCTTGACGCGATGGTTCAGCTCCGAGATGAGCACCTGCTGACGCTCTTCAGCCTGCGCCAGTGTCGTCACGTCGATCAGTGTCACGACCACGCCCTGGATGCTGCCGCTCTTGTCCCGGTAAGGGTTGATGCGGACCAGGTAGAACCGGCCCTTGTCGTCGCGCGCAAGGTGATGGTTCAGGGTCTCTCCCGTCTCGAACACCGCCTGGATGTGCCGCTTCAACTCGGGGTAGTCGAGTTGGCTCGAAAGATCGGTCAGCGGTCGGCCGACATCTGACGGACGCAAGTTGAAGAACGACGACGCGGCAGGAGTAAAGGTTCGCACCACAAGGTTGCGGTCGAGGAAGATGGTGGCGATTTCCGTGCTTTCGAACAGGTTTCTGAGATCGCTGTTGGCGCGATCGAGTTCCTCTATCTTGCCGGTCAGTTCCGCATTGATGGTGTTGAGCTCTTCGTTGAGCGACTGCATTTCCTCCTTCGAGGCCTCAAGCTCCTCATTCGTCGACTGTGCCTCTTCATTGACGGAGACGAGTTCCTCGTTCGAAGATTTTACTTCCTCCAGCGCGGTTTCGTACTCCTCGATGGTCGACTGCAGCCGCTCGCGCGTGTCGCGCAACTCCCGTTCGAGATCGGCCGCGTCGTCTGTGCCGCGGCTTTCGCGGGCCGGATCGGAGCGTATCTGGGCCTGCCCCACCGGATTGAACAGGACGAGGTAGAGGGGCTCGCCATTGCTGCGTTCCGTGTACGGCTCGACTGTCAGTGTAATGAACTGAAGCTGTCCGTCGTCTTCTTCGACCGCTATGTTCTCCCGCACGACCGTGCGGCGCGTCGTTGCTGCTTCCCGCAACGCGGCGCGCATCTCAAGTCTCAGCCCGCGGCGGGCCAAGGTCAGCAACTGCCGGCTCGGGGCACCTTGCGGCGCTTCCAGATATTTACCCGTCCGCGCCGAATAGTAGACGATGTCGCCATCGCCATTGACCAGCACGTGAGGCGGGGCGAACCGCTCCAGCACCTGAGCCTCGATTGCCTGGCGCAGCGAATGGCTCGCGCCATCGTTTTTTGAGCCACGGCGTCCCGCCGGCAGGGCAGCTGTGAAGCCATTGCCGATCAGGACCGGCGGTCGCGGCGTGGCATGTTCCCGCGCCTGGAATATCCGCTGCTTTTTATCGACCGTGGCGAACAGGTCGCCGTGCTGACCGACGCTTTCCGAGGTGCCGAGGAACAGATAACCGCCCGGCCTCAGCGCATAGTGGAAGATCGGGACGACCCGGTTCTGGATCTGCGGGCCGAAATAGATCAACAGGTTGCGGCACGAAATCATATCCATACGCGAGAACGGAGGATCGCGGATGACGCTGTGCGGGGAAAAAATGCAGAGTTCGCGCACCTCTTTGGCCAGCACATAGCTCTCGCCGTCGCTGTGGAAAAAGCGTTGCCTGCGCTGTGGCGATAGCCCGTGCAGCAGCGCTTCGGGATAACGCGCCGCACGCGCCACCGCGAGCGCCGGCTCGTCGATGTCGGTCGCGAATATCTGGACGCGCGGCGGCGCGGGAAGTTTCTCCATGCGCTCGCGCATCAGCATGCCGATCGAGAACACCTCCTCGCCGGTGGCGCAGCCGGGCACCCAGACACGCACCGCATCGGACGCGTTCCTGCCCTCGAAAATCTGCGGTATGATCTTGTCCTCCAGCAATTTGAACGCTTCGGCGTCCCGAAAAAAGCTGGTGACATTGATGAGCAGGTCGCGAAACAGCTTCGCCACCTCGTCGGGATCCCTCTTCAGCCGTTCTATGTAGGTGCTGATCGACTGTAGCTGCGTTATCTGCATGCGCCGCTTTACGCGACGCAGGAACGTCTTGGCCTTGTAGCCGGAAAAGTCGTGACCGGAATGGCTGCGCAAAATGGCGTAGATTTCATCGCGGGCTCGATCTATCTCGGCCTTGCGTTCGTCGTCCGCTTCGGTCAGGCCGTTCAGCACGTCGAAACCGCGGACAAACGCCTGAAGCTTTGCACCGATCTGCTCGGCGGGCGCCGCTATGTCGATCAGGCCGCTCGAAATCGCGCTCTGCGGCATATCTGGATTGCGGGGGCCGGAACCGTTGGAGGCCTGGGCAATGGTCAGCCCGCCATGCTCCTTGATGGCCCTGGCGCCAAGCGTGCCGTCCGAATCGCCACCCGACAAAATAATGCCGACGGCATACTCGCCCTGGTCCTCGGCCAATGCGCTGAAGAAGATATCGATCGGCTTGCGCTCGCGGTTGAGCGTGTTCGGCCGGCGCAGCGAAAGCGCGCCCTTACGGATGGTGAGGACGACGTTTTGCGGCATCACATAGACCTGGTCGGGTTGGACCGCTGCCCCCTCCTCGGCCACCAAGACCGGCATTTCGGTGTAACGTCGGATGACCTCGTGCAGCAGGCTTTCCCGCTCCGGGCTGAGATGCGTGACGACGACGAACGCCATGCCAGTGTCGCCGGTCAGCCCTTTGAACAGGCCCTCCATCGCGGGAATGCCGCCGGCCGATGCGCCGACCCCGACTATGGGAAATCTTCCATTCTGGGATGCCACGCCAAGCCCCTGGTAACAGCCGCAAACACAAAGCCGTCAAATCGGGCCTTAGACCCAAATCGCGCCTCAGATTAAGACCGGGCCGAGCCTGAGGCCAGTAAATAGTCCACCAACGGAACAAAGTACCGCCGGTGGGCATTAACATTTGACTTTGGAGGCGGTTCCAATGGCAAAACGATCACCTGAAATAAAGCCGGCCAAGCGAATTCTGTTGCCCTCGCCGGATCTGACCAAGTTCCCGGTATCTGAAAACATTCCGGCTCGCCTGCTCGCGCTCGCGGAACGGTTGCAAGAGGTATTGGAGCGCCACTTTGCAGAAGTCCGCGCCGACAAGCGTAGATCCCGCAGAAAGAAGGAACAATGAGGTGCGCGACCTGCAAGGCCTGCATATCCTGATCGTCGAGGACGAATGGATGCTGGCGGGGGATCTTGCACGTTATTTCAGCAAGATGGGCGCCGTGGTGCTTGGCCCGGTAGCGACGGTGGAACAGGCATCGAAACATACGGACGAGGCCGAAGCCGCGATCCTGGACATCAATCTCAACGGACGACGGGTATTTCCGATCGCCGACGAACTGATGCGCCGTGGCGTGCCGTTCGTGTTTTTCAGCGGCGATGAAGACATCGTTATTCCCGAGCGGCTTCGGTATGCCAGCAGCCTCCGAAAATCCTCGGACGCCCAGGCTGTTTTCGACGCTCTCTTTCCAGCCGAGACGTCGGCATCGACAGGAGGTCGAGCGTCGGAGCCCTCGGACGACGTATTTTCGCTGCTGCCTAAGCTCAGGCTCGCGGCGCGCCTGCTGCTGGGAGATGTCGAGGCCTCCGACCGGCTGGTCGAGCGGACGCTCGAACAGGCTATCGGCGAAATCGACCGGAGACCATCCGGCTCCTCCACCGAGGACTGGCTCAACGGCATCATGCGAAACATCGTCAGGGCACGTGGAGCGAACCTGCTGCACTGACCGCGGCAGTTGCCGGCAATCAGACGAGGTCAGCCTTTCCGGTTGCGTTCGACGAATTTGTTGAAGCGGCTGGTTTTGCCGCCGCTGGTCTCTTCCTGGTAGAGGAAGGCCAGTTCGTTCTCGTCGAATATCCTGAAGAACTCGTCCCATTCGACAGGCTCGAACGTCTCTTCAGGCTCGCCGAAGTCGATGCGCAGTATGCCGCCCTCGCCCTTGGTGCGCACCACCGCCGGCCGGCCATCGCGATCCTCGGCCCAACGGCGGATTTCATCATGATCGGTGGTCGTCTTCGATTCAGACATTCCAATCTCCCTTCGATTCCACCGCACACCGCGAGATCCCGGTCTGCCTCGTACAACCAGCAGATGCATTGCTGCCGAGCATATGCGCGCGGTTGGTCGATTATGGCTCCTAACACCAAGCGCGCTTCGATGTTCCCGTGCCCAGCCCAAGGCGGTCGCTTCCGGAGCGCAGCGCTCGGGAACTTTGTTGAAGCAAGGGAACAAACCTTTCGCCCGGAAGTTTGGGGCGGCAAAGCCATTCGTATGAGGAGTTGTCGTGAAACGTATACTGGTCACGGGAGGCTGCGGTTTTATCGGCCGCCACGTCGCCCAGGAACTCGTTGAACATGGCTATGGGGTTTCAATTCTCGATGCGCTGCTGGACCAGGTGCATGGCGGCGAGGCAATCAGCCTGCCGCCAGGCGCCAAGCTGATCAAAGGCGACGTTCGTGATCGCGACGCCATCGCAGAGGCGGTCGACGATGTCGACGCGATCATTCACCTGGCGGCTGAAGTGGGCGTCGGCCAGTCCATGTACGAGATCGCCCGCTATGTCGGCGCCAACGACCTCGGCACCGCCACGTTGCTGGAGGCACTGATCAAACGGCCGATCGAACGGATCGTCGTTGCGTCGTCGATGAGCGTCTATGGCGAGGGTCTCTATGCCACGCCGGACGGCCGGCGCATCGACAATGCAAGACGGCAGCCGGACGACATCCGCAGCGGCCAATGGAATCCCCTCTCGCCGGAAGGAGAAGTCCTGTTGCCGCTGCCGACCGACGAGCAGAAACCGGTCGACCTCGCCTCGATCTACGCGCTGACGAAATATGCCCAGGAACGAGCCGTGCTGATCTTCGGCGAAGCCTATGGCGTCGATGCGGTGGCGCTGCGCCTGTTCAATGTCTTCGGTGCCGGACAGGCACTCTCCAACCCGTATACCGGCGTGTTGGCGAACTTCGCCTCGCGCATCGCCAATGGCCAGCGGCCGCTGATTTTCGAAGACGGCGAACAGCAGCGCGACTTCGTTCATGTACGCGATGTCGCCCTCGCCTTCCGGCTGGCGCTGGAACAGCCTCAGGCGCGCGGCCACGTGATCAACATCGGCAGCGGGCGGGCCTACCCGGTCAGCGAGGTCGCTCGGCTGCTCGCCGAAGCCATGGGCGTGCCTGGCCGCCAGCCGGAAATCCTCGGCAAGGCACGCTCCGGCGATATCCGCAACTGCTTTGCCGACATCTCGAAGGCGCGCGAACTGCTCGGCTTCCAGCCGCAGTACCGGCTGGAGCATTCGCTCGGCGATTTCGTCGCCTGGGTGCGCAACACGGTCGCCATCGATCGCAGTGCAGAGATGAAGCGGCAACTCGAAGCGCGAGGGCTGGTATCATGAGACCGGATTCACGCAATTTTCGCGAAGCGCCCGTCGCCATTATCGGCGGCAGCGGCTTCATCGGCTCGAACCTCGCCGACAGCCTGTTGTCGGACGGCGAGCCGGTGCTGGTCATCGACAATCTGAGCCGTCCCGGCGTCGAACAGAACCTGGAATGGCTGACGCAAAAGCACGGCAACCGCCTCGCCGTCGAAATCGCCGACGTCCGTGACGCCGAGGCGCTGATGCCGCTGGTGGCGCGTTCGAAGGCGGTTTTCCACTTTGCCGCGCAGACCGCCGTCACCACGAGCCTGGTTCGGCCGGACGAGGATTTCGACATCAACCTGCGCGGGACGTTCAACGTCCTGGAAGCCGCTCGCCGCAGCGGCAAGCGCATCCCCGTCATTTTCGCCAGCACCAACAAGGTCTATGGCCGCCTCGCCGACCTTGCCATGCGCGAAGAAGACGGCAGATACGCGCCTCGCGACGCGGGCATCCGAGCGCATGGCGTCGACGAGACGCGCGGCCTCGATTTCTGCACGCCCTATGGCTGCTCCAAGGGCGCGGCGGATCAGTATGTCCTTGATTATGCCAAGTCATACGACCTGCCGACGGCGGTGCTGCGCATGAGCTGCATCTATGGACCGCGCCAGTTCGGGACGGAGGATCAGGGCTGGGTCGCCCATTTCCTGCTTAACGTGTTCTCCGACCGGCCGATCACCATCTACGGTGATGGCAAGCAGGTGCGCGACATCCTCCATGTTGCCGACGCGGTCGCGGCCTATCGCGCTGTGCTCGACCGCATCGAGGCGATCAAGGGCCAAGCATTCAATCTCGGCGGCGGACCGGACAACGCCGTCAGCCTGCGCATGCTGCTGAAGGAGATTTGCGACATAACGAAACGGGACGTTTCGATCCGTTACGACCGCGAACGCACCGGCGACCAACCGTTCTTCGTCGCCGACACACGCGCGATCGAGGCGGCACTGGGATGGAAAGCGCACGTCCCGTGGCAAAACGGCATCCGCGACCTCGCCGACTGGCTGCAGCGTCATCGCCTCGACCCGCATCCCGAACCGGCGAGGTACGTGGCATGAGGGTCGCTCTGGTCAATCCGTCCTGGACGTACCAGGACAGCATCTATTTCGGCTGCCGGCAGCCGCATCTGCCGCTCGAACTCGGCTATTCGAAAGCGCTGCTCGAAGCAGCCGGCCACGAGGTGCTGATGCTGGACGGGCAGATCCAGAAGCTCGACAACGCCGCGCTCGCCGATCGCGTCGCCGCCTTCGAGCCTGACATGACCGTCGTCAGCACCGCGCCGACCTACCTGTTCTGGCGCTGTGCACCGCCCGAGTTGCGCGTGCCGGCCGATTTCCTCAACCGGCTTGCCGGGCGCGGCGGTCGCACCGTCGCCGTCGGGCCGCATGGCTCGGCGACGCCGACGCCGACATTGCGCAAGCTTGGCGTCGACATTGTCGTGCGCGGCGAATGCGAGGAAGTGGTCGCGGAACTTTCCCGGCGCGACGACTGGACTGCGGTGCCGTCCACGGCCCATTTCGAGGATGGAGAACTGGTCTCGAACGGCGGCGTGCATGCGAGTTCGTTCATCGATCACCCACCGCTAGAGTGGCCGTCGGACTGGATTGCCGCGCATTCGCACCACCATCACCGCTTCGACGATGATCAGGTCGGTTTCGGTGCGGAGGTCGAAGCGTCGCGCGGCTGCCCGTACAATTGCAGCTTCTGCGCCAAGATCGATTTCCGCGATGCCTATCGCCGCCGGAACCACGAAGCAGTGATCGCCGAGATCGACCGGCTGATCGCACAGGGCGTCGGCTACATCTACTTCATCGACGAGATCTTCCTGCCGCAAAAGGCATTGCTGGAAGCGCTGGTCGATCGCGATGTGAAGTTCGGCGTGCAGACCCGTATCGACCTCTGGAAGCCGGAATTGCTGAAGCTGCTCGGTGCCGCCGGCTGCGTCTCGATCGAGGCGGGCCTCGAAAGCCTGACGGTGGAAGGCCGCGCCATGCTGGCAAAACGCTGCCGGCTGGGCACCGAGGAACTGGCTGCGTTGCTGGTCGACGCCAGGCGCCATGTGCCGTTCGTTCAGGCCAATCTCATCGGCGTGGTCGAAGACGATCCCGCGCTGGTCGACTATTGGCGAAAGCACCTGATCGACAACGGCGTTTGGGCCAACGAACCGGTGCCGCTCTATCCTTATCCGAGTTCGCCGAGCTACCGCGAACTTTGGGGCGAGCCGGACGATCTCGCCTGGGAGCGCGCGCATGAACATTATCTCGCATCCTTCCGAACGTTCAGCGACATCCAGGAGAAGCGGCCGCGTCCGCTGGCCGAATTGGAGGCCACATGTTGCGGACACTGAGCCCGCGGCCGCGGCGTATCTTGATGACTGTCGATGCGGTTGGCGGCGTCTGGCGCTATGCGCTCGATCTGGCCAGGCAACTGGTCGCCGGCGGCGACAGCGTCGTGCTTGCCGGGCTTGGTCCGGAACCGTCCAGGCAGCAGGCCGAGGAGGCCCAGTCGTTTGCGGCGCTGACATGGCTCAACACGCCGCCGGACTGGATGACCCGCAACGAGCACGACCTCGACACACTGCAGCAGGAGTTGCACCCGCTCATACGTGACTACGCCGTCGAAATCGTCCATCTCAACGCGCCGACGCAGGCCGCGGGGCTCGACGTGCCCTGCCCCGTCGTGGCGGTGTCGCATTCCTGCGTGGTGACATGGTTCCACGCCGTCAAAGGACAGGCGGCGGACGGCGAATGGGCCTGGCAGAAGGACCGCAACCGGCGCGGTTTCGACAAAGCAGGCATGGTCGTTGCACCCAGCCGCAGCCATGCCGACATGCTTGAAACCTGCTACGGGCCGATCGCCCGCCTAAGCGTCGTCGGCAACGGTGCACAGCCCGGGCCGAAGAGCGAAAGGCGGGAATCGGTCGTTTTCGCCGCCGCGCGCTGGTGGGACGAAGGAAAGAATGCGGCGATGCTGGACCGGGCCGCCTCCCTGACGCAATGGCCGATCTTCGTCGCCGGCTCGCTGCAAGGCCCGGACGGCCAGCATGTTGGCTTCAGCCACGCCGTTCCCGTCGGGCCGGTACCGCATGAGGAAGTGCGCTTGCTGATGGCGCGGGCCGGCATTTTCGTATCGCCGTCGCTCTACGAACCGTTCGGCCTGGCCACGCTGGAAGCCGCGATGTCGAAGACGCCTTTGGTGCTCGCCGATATTTCGACCTATCGCGAACTGTGGGACGGCGCGGCCATGTTTTACGACGCGCGCGATCCGGGCGATCTCGCCAGATGCATCAGCAGCCTTTGCAGCGACGCGCAGCGCCGGCGAGAACTCGGTGAGGCAGCGGCCCGCCGAAGCCGCAGATTTTCATTGGCAAGACAGGCGACCGCCATGCGCGGCGTCTACGACAAGGCGGCCCTGGCCACCATGGCGGATAGTTGATTATGCGGTTTTTGTTCTACACCCATTCGATCGTTTCCGACTGGAACCACGGCAACGCACATTTCCTGCGCGGCATCATGCGTGAGCTGGTCGTGCGCGGGCACCAGGCTATCGCGCTGGAGCCCGCCGACGGCTGGAGCCGGTCGAACCTGCTGGCCGAGAAAGGATCCTTCGCGATCGAACGATTCCGGAAGGACTTTCCCGAGTTGATGCCGGTCACCTATGACGCCGCCTTCGACCACGAAGCCTGGATCTCCGATGCCGATGTGGTGATCGTGCATGAGTGGACCGAGCCGGATCTTGTCGCGCGGCTGGGCAGGGCGAAAGCGAATGGCGGGCGTTTCACGCTGCTGTTCCACGACACGCACCATCGCGCCATATCGGCCACGCAAGCGATCTCCTCCTTGCGGCTTGAACATTATGACGGCGTGCTCGCCTTCGGCGAGGCGCTGCGGGAAAGCTATCTCCGCGCCGGATGGGGCAAGCGGGTCTTCACCTGGCACGAGGCTGCCGATGACCACCTGTTCCAGCCGCATCCTGAAATCGAGCGTAGTTCCGACCTTATCTGGATCGGCAATTGGGGCGACGACGAGCGCAGCGCTGAAATCAGGGAGTTCCTGGTCGGCCCGGTACGTGAGCTCGGCCTGAGCGGAACCGTCCACGGCGTTCGCTATCCGCGGGAGGCGCTCGCCGACCTTGCGGCCGCCGGCCTGCGCTACGAAGGCTGGATCGCCAATGCCGACGTGCCGAAGGCATTCGCGGCGAGCCGCATCACGGTTCACATCCCGCGGCGTCCATACCGCGAAAGCCTGCCCGGCATCCCGACCATCCGCATGTTCGAGGCGCTCGCCTGCGGCATTCCGCTCGTTTCGGCGCCTTGGTCCGATGTCGAACGCTTGTTCAGGCCCGGCACCGATTTCCTGTTTGCAAATGATGGCTTCGAGATGCGGCGTCATCTTCGCGCCGTGCTGCACGATGCGGATCTCGCCGCTTCTCTGGCGACGTCGGGCCTCGAGACCATCCGCCTGCGGCACACATGCCGGCACCGGGCGGATGAATTGTTCGGCGTGCTCGCCGAATGCGGGCACCGCCGAGCCGCCGACACGATCCTTGCAAAGGAGGCCGCCGAATGAAGATCGCATTCTACGGATCGAGCCTGCTGTCGTCCTATTGGAACGGCGCGGCAACCTATTACCGCGGATTGCTCAAGGCCCTGGCAAGGCTCGGCTATGACATCACCTTCTACGAGCCGGACGTCTACGATCGCCAGAAAAACCGCGACATGGAGGCGCCGGACTGGTGTGCCGTGGTCGTCTACGAGGCCACCCCGCATGCCATGATGCAGGTGGCCGCGCGGGCGGCGGAGGCGGATATCGTCGTCAAGGCGAGTGGCGTCGGTTTCGCCGACGACGCGCTGTTGCGGGCGGTGCTCGATCACGCCCGTGCCGATGCGCTGACCGTATTCTGGGATGTCGATGCGCCGGCGACGCTCGGCCAGTTGCGCGATGAACCCGACCATCCGCTGCATCGCGCGTTGCAGGAAATCGACCTCGTGCTGACCTATGGCGGCGGCGACCCGGTGGTCTGGGCCTATCGGGCCATGGGGGCGGCCGAATGCGTGCCGATCTACAATGCGCTCGATCCGGAAACGCATCATCCGGTCGGCAAGGATATGCGTTTTGCCTGCGATCTCGCCTTCCTCGGCAACCGGCTGCCGGACCGCGAGGCGCGCGTCGAGGCCTTCTTCCTCGACCCGGCCGGCCGCTCGGCCGATCAGCGCTTCCTGCTCGGCGGATCTGGCTGGGGCGACAAGCAGATGCCCGCCAATGTCCGATGGCTCGGCCATGTCGGCACGCGTGACCACAATGCACTGAACGTCACGGCCAAGGCGGTGCTCAACATCAGCCGCGACAGCATGGCGGCCAATGGCTTCTCACCGGCGACGCGCGTGTTCGAGGCAGCCGGCGCCGGCGCATGCCTCATCACCGACGCCTGGCTCGGTGTGGACCTGTTCCTGAAACCCGGCGAGGAAATCCTGGTCGCGCGCGATGGCGAGGATGTCGCCGAGATCATGCAAAGCCTTAGCGCCGAACGGGCCAAGGCGATCGGGGCATCCGCGCTTCGGCGGGTACTTGGCGAACATACCTATACGACACGGGCCGTTTTGGCCGACGCCATTTTCAGGCGCCATTTCGAGCGTCCGACCGTGGAGGCGGCCGAATGACGAAGCCGCTCGACATCGTCTTTCTTGGGCTGTCGCTCTCCTCGTCCTGGGGAAACGGCCACGCCACCACCTTTCGGGGGCTGCTTAAAGGTCTCCACGAACTCGGTCACCGCGTCACCTTTCTCGAACGCGACGTGCCGTGGTACGCAAGTCACCGGGATCTGCGCGACCCCGATTTCTGCGCCTTGCGCTACTATGAAACGACCGATGATCTTCGCCGCAATTTTGCGCGCTGCCTGCGCGATGCCGATATCGTGGTCGTCGGCTCATTCGTCCCCGAAGGTCCTGAAATCATCGACGTCGTGGCATCGCTGTGCACAGGTCAGTTCTGCTTCTACGACATCGACACGCCGGTCACGCTGGCAAAGCTTTCAACCGATGATTGCGAGTATATTGCCAGACGGCAGGTCCCGTATTTCGATGTCTACTTCTCCTTCACCGGCGGGCCGACGCTTGTCCGTCTGACGGCGGAGTTCGGCGCGAGGCGGGCCGAGCCGCTCTACTGTTCGGTCGACCCGGAACGGCATCACGGAACCGGTGACCCAATCCGCTGGGATCTCGGCTATCTCGGCACGTACAGCCCCGACCGCCAGGCGACGCTGGAGGCCCTGCTGTTCGAACCGGCGCGTCGCATGCCTGAGCGTCGCTTCGTCGTTGCCGGCTCGCAATATCCGCGCGAAATCGCCTGGCCGGACAATGTCGATCGCATCGAACACCTGCCGCCGGCAGACCATGCCGCCTTTTACAGCCGCCAACGCTACACGTTGAACGTCACGCGCAGTTCCATGATCGCGGCCGGATGGTCGCCCAGCGTGCGACTCTTCGAGGCAGCCGCCTGCGGCACGGCGATCATCAGCGATTGCTGGGCCGGACTGGACAGCTTGTTTCCAGGGCGGACGATCCACACGGCGCGCAGAACCGAGGACGTAATCGGTATCCTGTCTGGAGAATCCGACGGCGCCCGGCTTGCCATGGCCAAGCAGGCGCGCGTGCTCATCCTGGCAGCTCACACAAGCATCGCAAGAGCCCGCGAATTCGTTGCGCTGCTGGCGCAAGCCAAATCGCCACGTTCTGTTCTCGATCTGGACGTCGAGAGCGCAGCATGACCCGCAGACGGGAGAAGATAGAGATGCAGCTATCAAGAAAGGCGCAACGGACCAAGACCGTGCTTGTCGCCGGCGGCGCCGGCTTCCTCGGTTCGCATCTTTGCGAGACAATGCTCCAGGCCGGCTGGCGCGTGATCTGCGTCGACAATTTCCTTACCGGCCGCATGGAGAACATAGCATCGATCGCCGATCGTCCGGATTTTCGGCTGATCAAGCAAGACATTTGCCGGCCGTTGGAGCTTGGCGAACCGGTGGATCGCATCTTCAACATGGCATGCGCGGCCTCGCCGCCGCGTTACCAGGCCGACCCGGTCCACACGACGCGGACTTGTGTCATCGGGACGCTCAATCTGCTGGAGCTCGCCGCCCGTGATGGCGCCCGCTTCCTGCAGGCGTCCACCAGCGAAATTTATGGCGATCCCGAACAGCATCCGCAGAAGGAAGACTATGTCGGCCACGTGAACTGCATCGGCCCCCGCGCCTGCTATGACGAAGGCAAGCGCACCGCCGAAACCTTATGCTTCGATTATCTGAGAATGGGAAAAGCCGATATCCGTGTCGCGCGCATCTTCAACACCTACGGCCCCAGGATGGACCCTGCGGACGGACGGATCGTTTCCAATCTGATCATGCAGGCACTCGAGAGACGGCCGCTGACCATATTCGGCGACGGGCTGCAGACCAGGTCGTTCTGCTACGTTTCCGATCTGGTCGACGGCTTGATCCGGTTGATGGAGGTCGATCCCAATCCACGCCAGCCGGTCAATCTGGGCAATCCGGGGGAGTTCACCATCCTGCAACTGGCGAGCCTGGTGAGAAGCATGACCGCAACCAAATCGGGCCTGAAATTCCTGCCGCTGCCGCAAGACGATCCTCGTCGTCGGCAACCCGACATTTCCCGCGCAAAGAAGCTTCTCGGTTGGTCGCCAAAAGTGCCGCTCAGGCAAGGTTTGATGCGCACGATCGGCTATTTTGCCGAGCTTGAGACGGCGCAGATGATCGACAGAAGACGTCGAATTGCCGCCACCGTGCGTTCTGCCTCAGGCCGGCTGCAAAACCTGCCCGCCTGAGGCGGGGAGCGTCTGGCCGCTGCACGATCGCGCGGTCGTTTCGGATTTCGTCACTTTTTCTCGTCGCGGGAACAACCCGTCCAGCTTCTGGTTCTGCCAAGGTACCGGCATGGAGACGATTGTGCATCCGAAGCGATCCGCCAAAGACATCGAGCAAATGGCCGCAAAGGAGACGGCTGCCTTCCTGCGGCGCGCCTCCATCACCTATCTGGAATGTTGCGTGAGCCTGATGATGACGCATCTTCAGCGCGAGGAGGTAGTCGCCATCCTCGAAAAGGAAGCGGATATGCTTCGCCGGCTGGACTGATCCTGGTCGAAGGGCCGCAGTTCCCCTTGGTTCTCCAGGAAACGAAGCAACATCGAGGTATAACGTCTTGCCGCGGCCGCCAGCCGGATCTGTTCCCGATCATCGCCAGATCGTGCAGCCATGCTCCACAAGCCAAGCTGGAACGCAAGATAGCAGGGCTCATAGTATTGGACCAGATTGGCATCGACGGGACGTGAGGCTCTCACTTCCACAGCCTTGCAAAGCGCCCCAGTCGCCGGGTCGGAGAGGCTGTACTCGACACGGGCGCCGGCAATGTCCCAGGCGATGTCCTGGCAGCCGATCAGATCGTGCGATCGGCAATGATCGAGGGCGTCCGTCTTGACCAGCGTTCCACTGCGCGAAAGGATGAACTCCCACGGATGAAGCCGCCCGTCGATCTCGACCCGCTGCATGGTCTTGGGTGGAGCCTGTTTCGAGAACCAGGTCTGCAGCTCCGCCGCGCGGCGTTCGCCCAGCGCTTCACTTGTATTCCGCACGGCCATGTCGGCAAGCGCCTCCAGCGAGGCGCCTGGCTCCGAGGCGGGCAGATTGGCTGCGCGCCAGGCGAGATAGCGCGCCAGGTGAGCGACCAATTTTTCTTTCGAAAGCGTTGCCCGGTCCAGCGTTGTGCCGTCGATCCAGCGTTCGACCAGAAAGCCATGGCACAGCCCGGCGACTTCCGGGCCAAAGCCTGCGTCGTGCAGCCTCCTGGCGGTCTCGGCCTTGTGCATTCCGATTTCACCGAGGCCGACGAATTTGACCGACCATTTTTCCCGGCCGGCGGAAGCGAGGAACTTCCGCCGCTCGAGGCCGCGATGAACGGGCGGCCACTGATCCTGCGAGCCATAATGCAAGCGACGCCACTCTCCGGCGGATATTTCCATCAGGCTGACCGCTGTGCGGCCGATCATTCTAGCCACCCAATCCCGCAGCGCCGGCAGAGCGGATCCAGCGGGGAAAGTCCGTTCGAAATCCGCGGTGTGTTTTTGGCACACCGTCCATGCCTCACGGATGTCCGCCGACGTCTCGGGGCCCGGGCCACCCAAATGACTTGGGAACAGATGGATGCGCCTGGCATCGATGCCCAGCGCTTGTAGCCATGCGACGACGGCATGGAACGAGCTGCCGGACAGACCCGGGCCCTCATCGACGATGGCAAAGCGGGCCGACGGCTTCGCCATCCAGCCCCTGATCAGCTCCGGATCGGCGGCAAGCCGCCTGCGAAACGGGTGGCCGGTCGGACGGACGCTGACGGGTGCTGGCGCGCCGATGGCTGCAGCCACCATCGCTGCAAGCCCAAGGCCGATGCTGCGGATGCCGATTACGCATGTGTTCGCATCGAGACCCGACTGCCGCGCGGCGACGAAATAGCTCTCCGGATAAAGCGCGTAGTGAGCGTAGCCCTCAGCCGCGCCGGTCAGAATGTCGCCATCGCATTCGAGTTCGGCCAACATTCGCGGCACTTCGGCATCGACCGGGCCGTCGACGGCGAATCCGGCTCTCCACGATCTGCCCACGTCCCGGGCCAAGCCGACCAGGAGATTTGCGCCAGCGATCCGTTGTGGGGAATTCCTGTCCATGCCCTTGGCCGCGAATTCCGCATCGGCAAGGCCCTGGACCAATTCCGAAACCTTGATGAACAGGCCGACCAGCGCTGCGTGCCGTCCGATCCCGCTTGGCATGTCCGCGATGTGCCCGGCCGCGTCTCGAGCCGAGGCGCGAACATATCGCGCGCTCTCAGGTTGCTTGTGGTCGCCATAGACGATCATTGTCTCGTCCCGGTTGGCCTCACCCCCCGGCTGCACAACTCGGCGGGCGCTACTTTGATCCACCGTCGGTTGCACGATTTTTACAGCCGGCAAGGAACAATCCGGGAGGCAGGCGGTTTGGCACGAAGAACTTACCTTCAACAGCATAGGCAGCGGTTTCGTGGGATCGAAGAAAGTTCGGATCGGAATAGTCGGCGTCGGCAACTGCGCCTCCTCCCTTGTTCAGGGCATCACCTATTACCGCGACGCAAGGAGCAATGAGCCCATACCCGGGCTGATGCATGCCGATCTTGGCGGCTACCATGTCAAGGACATCGAGGTGGTCTGCGCTTTCGACGTCGCCAAGGGCAAGGTCGGACGTGATGTGGCAGACGCGATCTACAGCGCGCCCAACAATACTTTCCGCTTTGCCAATGTTGCGCCTACCGGCGTTCGCGTCGAACGCGGACCGACGCTGGACGGCATCGGCAAATATCTGCGCGACGAGATCGAGGAGGCCGACGAGCCGGTCGCCAATGTCGGCAACATCCTCGCCGAAAGCGGCGCCGAGATCCTGGTGTCCTATCTGCCTGTCGGTTCGGAGGAGGCAACACGCTTTTATGCCGAGTGCGCGCTCGAGGCGGGCTGCGCCTTCGTCAACTGCATACCAGTCTTCATCGCCTCGCGGCCGGAGTGGCGCCGGCGCTTCGAGCAGCACGGGCTGCCGCTGATCGGCGACGACATCAAGAGCCAGGTCGGTGCGACGATCGTCCACCGGCTGCTCGCCAACCTGTTCCGTGAGCGCGGCGTGCGCATCGATCGCACCTACCAGCTCAATTTCGGCGGCAACACCGACTTCCTCAACATGCTGGAACGCGAGCGGCTGGAATCAAAGAAGATCTCAAAGACGCAATCCGTCACCAGCCAGATCGACGTTCCCCTGGAGCCCGGCAACATTCACGTCGGGCCGAGCGACCATGTCCCGTGGCTGACCGACCGCAAGTGGGCCTATATCCGGGTTGAAGGCACGACCTTCGGCGGCGTGCCGCTGAATGCCGAGCTCAAGCTGGAAGTGTGGGATTCACCCAATTCGGCCGGCGTCGTCATCGATGCGGTGCGTTGCGCCAAGCTGGCGCTCGACCGCGGCATCGCGGGCGCGCTGACCGGCCCATGCAGCTATTTCATGAAATCGCCGCCCGAGCAGTTCACCGACGCGGAAGCCCGCCAGCGCACACTCTCTTTCATCGCTGGCAAGGACGAGCCGATGCTCGATGCGGCGGAATGACGACGACGTTTTTTCTGGTGCGCCACGCCGCGCATGACAATGTCGGCTGTTATCTTGCCGGGCGGATGGCCGGCGTTTGCCTCGGCGAGGCCGGCAGGGCACAGGCCTCGCATCTGGCTGACCGTATGGCACGCGAGCCGGTAGCGGCAATCTTCTGCAGCCCGCGCGAACGCACGCAGGAGACTGCGACTCCGATGGCGCTCGCCTGTAATGCCGGTGAAATCGTGATCCGCGAGGAACTCGATGAGATCGACTTCGGCACCTGGTCGGGAAAGACCTTCGAGGAGCTGAACAAGGATGCCGACTGGCGAGCGTGGAACGACCAGCGTCAGCAGGCGAGAACGCCGAGCGGCGAGACCATGCTAGACGTGCAGCAACGCGTCGTCTTGCTGATCGAACAGGTCCGCGGCACCTACCAGAACCAATGCGTTGCACTGGTCAGCCATGCCGACGTCATCAAGGCCGCGGTGTGCAAAGTGCTCGGCCTGTCGCTGGGGAACTGCTTTCGCTTCGATATCGACCCAGCGTCGATCACCACGGTTGTTTGGGGGGACTGGGGGTCGAAGCTGATCAGACTCAACGAAGCTGCCTGACGAGGAATTTGCCGGATGCGCATGGTCATTTTCGGTCTTACCGTGACATCGTCGTGGGGCAACGGCCACGCCACGCTGTGGCGCGGATTGATCCGGGCGATGGCCGGGCTGGGCTGGTCCATCACCTTCTTCGAACGCAACACCCCCTATTATGCCGGTACACGCGATCTCGACCAGTTGGATGGCGGCAACCTTGTCCTTTACCCGGATTGGGAGGACATCCAACGCGTTGCCGAGCAGGCGATGAAAGAGGCCGATGTCGTCATCGTCACCTCCTATTGTCCCGATGCCGTGAGCGCGTCCCGCCTTGCTCACCAGGCCTGTCGCGGGCTGAAGGTCTTCTACGATCTGGACACGCCGGTGACGCTGGCGCGGATCGAACAAGGCGAGCCTCCGGCCTATTTCGGGCCGGAAGGGCTTCGCGATTTCGATCTCGTGCTGAGCTACACGGGAGGAACCGCGATCGACGCATTGAGGTCGACGCTGGGTGCACGCCGCGTCATGCCGCTCTACGGCCATGTCGATCCAGAGCGACACCGGCCCGCCCCGCCCAGGCCGGAGTTTGCCGGTGACCTGTCCTATCTTGGAACCTATGCGGCAGACCGCCAGGCCGGGGTCGAAAGGTTGCTGGTCAGCCCGGCTGCGCGCCTGCCGGATCGCCGTTTCATTATTGGCGGCGCACAATATCCGCAGGAATTCCCGTGGAGCGACAATATTTTCTTCGTCCGGCATCTGCCGCCGGCCGACCACCCCGCCTTCTTTTCATCTTCACGACTGACCCTGAACGTGACCCGCGAGGCGATGGCCGAACGGGGCTGGTGTCCTTCCGGCCGGCTGTTCGAAGCCGCCGCTTGCGGGGCTGCGATGGTGAGCGACACATGGCCCGGACTGGAGGCCTTTTTCCGGCCCGGTGAAGAGATCGTCGTGGCCAACAGCACCGACGACGTGGTCGCGGCGCTCGACCTGTCCGACGCCGAGCTTGACGCGATTCGCCGCCGTGCGCGCGAGCGGGTGCTGGACGAACACACCTCGGCGCGGCGCGCGAAGGAATTCGACCGCATCCTGTCCGACGCACTGCACGGCTCCACGCATGGCGAGCCATTGAAGGAGGCAGTTTGATGTTGGGCATCGTGCCCGCAGCCGGACGGGGAAGCCGCATCCAGCCGCTCGGCTTTTCGAAGGAGCTTCTGCCGGTCGGCAGCCGCATCGACGGCAACACCGAGCGGCCTTGCGCGGTCAGCGAATACCTGGTGCGCCGCATGGTCCGCGCTGGGGCCGACAAGATCTGCTTCGTCATCGGCTCGGGTAAGTCGGATATCCTGGAATATTATTCTGCCGGCTATGCCGACGCGGCCGCTCTGTTTGTGGTGCAGCCCTCTCCGGTCGGCCTTTGCGACGCCATCTTCCGCGCCGCACCGCTCGTCGCAGCCGACGAGACCGTTCTGGTCGGGTTGCCCGACACGATCTGGTTTCCCGAAGACGGCTTCCTGGCCCTCCCGGACGACGGCCTGTCCTTCCTGCTGTTTCCGGTGGACCAGCCGGAGTTCTTCGATGCCGTCGTTGTCGACCCGGACGGCCGGGTGAAGCAAATCCAGGTCAAGCAACAGAATGCCGCATCGAACTGGATCTGGGGTGCGTTCAAGATGCCCGGCCGCACCCTTCATCAGCTCGCCACGCTGTGGCGGGAACGGGACCGGTGCGACGAATACATCGGCACACTGGTCAACGCCTATCTCGCCGCCGGGGGCGAAGCCTATGGCATCAAGGCTGGCACCGCCTATGTCGACGTCGGCACCTTCAACGGCTACCGCACCGCATTGCGGCTGCTTGAAAGCGCCGCCGGTACCAAGGACGACCAAGCCGCCATTACGCTGCCCGGCCACCAGCACGTCCCTATCCTCGCAGGCGAAGGAGGCTAGCCATGCTGCATTCCGATGCCGAGATCCGCCGCCGTATCAATGCGCTCGGCCCATGGTTCCACAATATGGAGCTGGCCGGCATCGAAACCGCTCCCGACCATTTCCTTGGCAACTATCC
This sequence comes from Mesorhizobium sp. M0410, assembly GCF_040321435.1. Taxonomy (NCBI): domain Bacteria; kingdom Pseudomonadati; phylum Pseudomonadota; class Alphaproteobacteria; order Hyphomicrobiales; family Phyllobacteriaceae; genus Mesorhizobium; species Mesorhizobium sp. M0410. Next base: position 40,944 of record NZ_JAMYRN010000013.1, on the reverse strand, counting down.
GCTGATCAAATGGCGCAAATTCGCCGGCGCGATTCCCGCCGATCTTTCCGGTAAGGCGGTGCTCGACATAGGCTGCAATGCGGGTTTCTACTCGATCGAGATGAAACGTCGCGGCGCCGGCCGCGTGCTAGGCATCGACTTCGATGAAGCTTACCTGGCGCAGGCGCGCTTTGCCGCCGAGGTCGCAGACTGCGACATCGAATTCCGGCAGCTCTCGGTCTACGACGTTGGCGCCCTGCATGAGCGGTTCGACATCGTGCTGTTCATGGGCGTGCTCTACCATTTGCGCCATCCTCTGCTCGCACTCGATCTGATCCGGGAGCACGTCGCCGACGACCTGATGATCTTCCAGTCGATGCAACGCGGCAGCACCAACGTGCCGGCGCTCGAGCAGAACTATCATTTCTGGACCCACGACCTTTTCGACCGGCCGGAATTCCCAAAGCTGCATTTCATCGAGCATCGTTACGCCGACGACCCGACCAACTGGTGGATTCCCAATCGCGCCTGCACCGAAGCCATGCTTCGCAGCGCCGGCTTCAAGATCGTGCTGCAACCGGAACAGGAGGTCTATTTCTGCCGCACCGCCGACGTGCCGGCCGGCGGCGGCGCCGTCTACCCGTCGAAAGGACAGATAAATGATTGAAGCCGCGATGATCTGGAACGAGCCCAACAACAAATCCCACTGGGATCCCGAGCTCGACCCCGACTGGAGCCGCTTCGCCGCTACGGCAATCCTGGCCGCCGACGCGATCGCGGCGGAGAATCCCGCCTTGACCAAGGTGCTGGGCGGCATCTCGCCGATCGATGCCGGCTTCATGACCCGGATGAAGGAATTCGGCGTGCTCGATCACGTCGACGCGGTCGCCGTACACGGCTTTCCGCTCGACTGGAACCTCTGGCAGATCCACGAATGGCCGCAGAAGGTCGGCGAGATCTCGGCTGTCACCGATCTTCCGGTATGGGTCAGCGAGGTCGGCGTGTCGACCTTCGGCGCCGAGGAGGTACAGGTCTGGGGCCTGCGCCGGACCGCGGAATTGCTGATCGGCAACGCACCGCGCATCCAATGGTACAGCCTCTACGACCTGCCGCGCGAGTGGGAAGCGACGACGCGCCATCGCGAGGCGGAAGGCTCGTCTTACTATCGCCATTTCTACATGGGCCTGCTTCGCCAGGACGGCACGCCAAAGCCCGCGCTCGAGGAGTTCCTGCACCACACGCCGGCATTAGGACTGGTGCAGTGGTTCCATTTCGAAGATCACCGGCTTGATGACGCCGTTGCCTGGATGAAACGCCTCGGCGTCACCAATCTGCGTACCGGACTTTCCTGGGCCGACAGCTTCAGGCCGAACGCGCTTGACTGGTTCGACCGGCAGATGGAGGCGTTGGCCGACTTCGACGTTACCGTTACTTTCTGCTTCACGCCGGAGCATCGCGGAATGATGCCGCACCACAGCAGTCCGCCGCTGGTGCCGGAGGAATTCGCCGAGTTCTGCGCGGCAATGACGCGCCGCTATGCCGGCAGCATCGCTGCCCCCTCCGTCGGCAGGCTACGCGCCTCCGCGGCGTGAGGAGCTTCGGCTCTCCCGCCATGACGCTCACCGTCCTCAACGTCGCCTATCCCCTCGCCCCGGTCGGGCCGGATGCGGTCGGTGGTGCCGAGCAGGTGCTGTCGATGCTCGACCAGGCGCTCGTACAGGCCGGACACCGCTCGATCGTGATCGGTTGCCAGGGCTCGAGCGCTGCGGGCACTCTCATCGAGACGCCGGCCGAACCGGGCGTGCTCGATGAAGCGGCGAAGCGCCGGGCGCAGCGTGCTCATCGCGCTGCAATCGCTACCGCACGCGCTCGCTGGCCAATCGACGTGGTTCATTTGCACGGCATCGATTTCGACGCCTATCTGCCGGGCGACGGGCCGACATTGGTGACCCTGCACTTGCCGCTCGACTGGTATCCGGCCGACGCTCTCAATCCGACACGGGAGGATCTGTGGCTGCATGCGGTATCAGCGGCTCAGCAAAGAACCGCGCCGCCGGGAGCCAGGCTCATCGAACCGATCCCGAACGGAGTGGACATCGACGCGCTCAGCGAGCGGCAGGCCAAGCGCGACTTTGCCCTCGTGCTCAGCCGCGTCTGCCCGGAAAAGGGCATCCATCTGGCGCTGGACGCAGCCAAGAAGGCCGGTGTGCCGTTGGTCATCGGCGGCAAAGTCTACCCTTACGAAACCCACACCGCGTATTTTGGCGACGAGGTCGAACCTCGGCTGGACGACCGGCGCCGCTTCCTTGGTCCGGTCGGCTTTGTCGCCAAGCGGCACCTGCTGAACACAGCCCGATGCCTGGTCATCCCGAGCCTCGCCGCGGAAACCAGTTCGCTCGTGGCCATGGAGGCGCTCGCCTGCGGCACACCCGTGGTGGCCTTCCCGAATGGCGCACTGCCGGATGTGGTTGAGCACGGCAAGACCGGGTATCTGGTCGGGGATGTCGACGAGATGGCGCAAGCCATCCTTGCCGCGGCCGGCCTGGATCCCGAGACCTGCCGGGCCGAGGCGCGGCGGCGCTTTTCACTCGACCGCATGGTTTCCTCCTACATGGACGCCTATCGGGCGCTGGCACGGCTCGGCACAGACAGCGGGCAGCTCGCGACGGCGAAGTGAGCGGGACATGCTCCGCGGTGAGATCATCGACGATCCGGCCGGCCTCGAAGCCCTTGAGCCACACTGGTGGGAACTCTGGTCGCGCAGTCCCTCGGCGACGCCGTTCCAGTCTCCCGCATGGTTACTGCCATGGTGGCGGACATTCGCTCCCGGCGAGCTAGCGACCGTCGCCGTTTGGAGTGGCGACGATCTGGTCGGCCTGGCGCCACTCTATCTGGAACGCCAGGACGCCGGCGCGCGGCTGCTTCCGCTCGGCATTTCGTTGAGCGACTATCTGGACGTCCTTTGTATTCCCGAAACCGCCGAACCGGTCGCCGTCGCCATCGCCGACACGGTTCTTTCCCTCGGCTGGTCGCAGTGGATCTTGCAGGACCTGCCTCCCGGCGGCGCCGGCCTTGCCATCAGGCATGCCGCGCTCGAATCGTGCCAAGCCGTCAGTCATGCCGCTTGCCCGGTGCTCGCTCTCGTCGGCGACCAGACGCTTCAAGGCTGTGTTCCGGCGCGGCGGAGGCGCCAATTGCGCCGCGCCCTCGGGGCCGCGTCGAGACGCGGCAGGGTCTCCATCGAACCCGCTTTGTCCGATCCGCAGACATTCCTCGATCACCTGATCCGCCTTCACCGCGCGCGCTGGGCCGGACACGGCGACGGGGTTCTGTCCGATTCCCGCGTGGAAGCATTCCACCGTCAGGCGCTGCCGAAACTGGTCGCACAAGTGCTTGCCCGATGCTGGCTCATCACCATCGGTGACGTGATCGTGGGCGCCTATTACGGGTTCCATCATCGGGGCCGCGCTTACGCTTATCTCGGTGGCTTCGATCCGGCCTATGCCGATGAAAGTCCCGGCGCGCTGCTCATCGGCCAGGCGATAAGGCAGGCGATCTGCGAAGGCGCGGAAGAGTTCGATTTTCTGCGCGGACAAGAGGCCTACAAATACAGCTGGGGCGCCGTCGACCGGTGGACGATGCGCAAGATCTGGACGCGGAGCAAAGGGCGATGAGCGCGACCCAGCCAGGACCTCGGCGGTCGACATCAGCAAGGCGGGTGCTGGAGGACTGCATGGCAGACGGTGCCGGCGTCGAAGCCGTCATCGCCAGGCTGGCTCTCCGTTTCGAGACAGGAATCGAACCCGCAGAACTGGCGAAGATTGCACAAAACACGCATTCGGCCGATCCGCGAAAGACGGCAAAATTACAACGGATCGCGGACCTGCTTCAGCGCAGGCCTGAGATCTTCGCCACGCTGCGCAAAATAGGTGCTGCCGTTCGGCACGAGCGTGGCGGTGGCGAGACCGATGATGCGGTCGTCAAGCGGCTGGCGGCCGGGTTTGACGCGGCGGCGGCGATCTCCCCGGCGGCGAGCGTCCAGCTGTCATCGCTGGGCAATGAGGAAAACCTCGCGGCCGCTACGGCTGAGATCGTTACATGGCTGGAGAGGCGAGGCTTTACCGGTACCGACCGCGACATACTAGATATCGGCTGTGGCATCGGTCGGTTCGAACAGGTGCTCTCTGCTCTATCGCACCGGATCGTCGGCAGCGATATATCCCCGGCGATGATCTCGATCGCCCGCCGGCGATGCGCCGGGCTCGGCAATGTAGAATTCCGCCCTACCCGCGGTTTCGACCTTGCCGATTTTCGCGATGCCAGCTTCGACCGCGTGCTGGCCGTCGACAGCTTTCCCTATCTGGTGCTGGCCGGCCTCGCGGAACGACATTTTGTGGAAATCGCACGCGTGCTGAAGAGGCCAGGCATGGCCGTGCTTTTGAATTATTCATATCGCGGATCGCCGGCGCTGGATCGCGCCGATGTCCATAAGTTCGCCAACGCAAATGGCATGCAAGTTGTCGTCGACGGCGAAAAGCCGTTCCGGCACTGGGATGGCGATGCCTTCCTGCTTACGATTTCCGGCGGAACATTGCGGCCCAACGCAGGTTCGGATGCCGAACGAGAAAAGCCGCTATTCGACAGCAGGAAGGAGGACGAGATGGCGTCCGGCAGCAAGAAGCACATCGGTCGCGGCAGTCACGGCAAAGGCGCCGGCGCTGGCGCGATGACCGATCTTCCCAAGGACAAGATCGGAGAGAACGCCGTTCTGTCCAACAGAGACAAGAAGCAGCACACCAAGGAGCGTGGGCTCGACGGCAATCGGGTTAAATCGGAGCAGTACCAGGATCATTCAGCGGATCGGCGGCCTGAAGACTGATCGTTGCGGCAGCATATGGCTTGCAGCCGGTGAGCAATTGAAACGCAGCGAGAGCCCAACCGCTGACGAAGCTGTGCAAGGACCGAAGCCGGTCGCATGGATGGCCTGCAAATTCTTGCAAACTCGCACTGTTGCCACCAGAGTGAGATGAAGGGACCAACATTTGCCAAGAGAACGCGATGTCTCGCGCAAGGAAGATTCCGTCGGCACGCGCGCCGATCTGACGATAGACCGGGAAATCGCTTCCTTGCTTGCGGCAATCGAGCAGGAAAGGGTTCCTGACCGGCTGACCAAACTTGCGATCGAATTGCAGCATGCGCTTGTCGAAAGACGCTTGCGCGGAACCAGTAACTAACGTGACATATATTAGCGGCGCCTCTCGGCGTCGAAGTCCAGTTGTCCTTCGGACAGATAGCTGCGCCTTTCCATCAGGGTTTGCGAGGAACTTTCGCCTAGGTATTCAAGCACGCCGGCGCGGGCCCTGTTGAGCCGGCTCTTCACGGTTCCCACCGCGCAACCGCATATTTCGGCGGTTTCCTCATAGCTGACGCCCAGCACGCCTATTAGCATCAGAACCTCGCGCTGATGCTCGGGAAGGCTCTGGATGGCCTGGTGGACTTCCTTGCCCTGTACGGACCATTCCTGCGTCGCTTCCGAGATCGGCCGCAGCGAAGCGCAGTCGAGCAGGCCGGGCGCTTCCCTCACGGCGGCCCTGACACGCGTGTAGTAGGTGTTGCGCATGATCGTGAAGAGCCATGACTTCATGCGCGTTCCAGCTTCGAACTTGTCAATGTTGGCCAGGCCCTTGGTCAGCGTCTCCTGGACCAGGTCGTCGGCATCATCGGGAGTGCGGCAGAAGGTGCGGGCGAAAGCCCTCAAAGCGGGTATGAGGTCGACGATGGAAACTTCTTCGGCTTCGCGGGTCGCCAAGGCGTAGGCTGTGGGTGGCAATGGTTCAGCTCCCGTCCAGAATGAGTTCGCGAGCGCAGACCAGTTAAATGCATTGGGCGAAAGATCGTTCCGGTTGCGAAAATCACCCCGCTCCAGAAAACCGGAGAGGGCTTGGCTGAGCAATCCCGGCCGACGGCGATATTTTTGACGGAACAACCATCGGGATCGCGGAGTTCAAAATCAAGGTCGTCCGACAATTCGGGCGCCGCCATTTGGCGCGTCGAAATGCGATTCGCAGCGAGCCTTGGCCGCGACCTCAAGGGCGGCCTGCCACCTCAAGAAACAGGAGGAGTCCATGACAGGAAACAAGCACGCCAAAGGCAAAACGCCGGCCGATAGCGATCTTGCCAACGATCCCGGCATCGGCAGTTCCAGGGGCACGATCAAGGAGGGCGACCGGCTCGATCAGGGCACCAATACGTTCGAAGGCGATGTCGAGAACGACACCACGCCGCAAGGCGGTATCAATCCTCGGCAAAAGATGCGGACCAACAAGTGACCGGCCGCGCACGATCGAACAAACCTGCTGCAACCCGTGCAGCAATCCCGCGTTAAAGAGCATGAGCCTCGGGTCCGCCCCGGGCGTTGATGCGACAGGCTCTTTCGCGGAGACACAGATGACAAAAAAATTGTTTGGCCGCCCGGTTCCAATTCTCGTCGGCCTTGGTTTCCCTCGCTATGTCGAAAATATCTGGCAGGCCTATGACGTCTTAAATGAATGGCCGAGCCGCGGTCCGGCGCACAAGGCGGCGTTCGACGCCTGTCGCGCCGGGCTGGCTGACGAGGTCGACGTCGAGACGGTGCGTGCGGCGTTCGATAAATTCGCCCGCAAGGCGGGCATTCTGGCCTACGATATCGCAGCCGAAACACCAGCACGCGCCAAAACAGCTGCGAAGGCCTACGACGTTTGGCTGAAACGCCCGTCGGACAGTCGTGTAGACCCTGAAGACACGCAGCTTGCTTGAAGCGACACCTTGCTTGAACCGGGAGGAATCCGGTGCAGAGAATAGAGTTCGATACACCTGTTTGCATCTATTTCGGCAAGCCTGGGCGATCGCGATTGGTCAGTTCCGTTTTCGAAGCAGTACATTGCCTGAAAAGCGAGAAATGGCCGGCGCGCAATGCCCCACTGGCGCTGGCGGCCGCTGATGTATTGAATCGCGCCCGAACCGGTGAAATTACGGCCGGCAAAGCGCGGCAAGCGTTTGTCGACGCCGCGTGGGAGGCAAACATTCTTGTCGAAGGCGAGTCGCATGACGGGCATGCCCCGACAGCACAGCGGGTAAACCTGTAGGTGTCTCCCGCAGTTCCGTCCAAAGCCCGGCTTTATCTCGAGTGATTGGCGTTCTCGGCCTTTTTCTCGCGCTGCTGCCTGAGGATTTCGTCGGTTCCGACGAGCTTCTTCGATCCGCCCGGGATCGCGGTGGAGACGACCGCCGGCGGGTCGCTTGCCGGGAAGGAATCTTCCAGGCCTGCCTGCAACTGGTCTTCCAGCGTTTGCGGCTCTTCAGAGCGGCCGGGGGTCCTTCGGGTATCTACGCTCTCCAGGGGCTGTGTCATGTCCGGTGAAGACCTGACTTCTCGAATCCAGCCATAGAGCTGTTCGATGGCAAATTCCTTCATCGTGTCGAAATCGGCCTTTTCGTCACGCAATGCCTCGATTTGGTCGACCATGGTCTTCTCGAAACGTTCGAGGCTATCGCTTCCGCAAGCCCGGCAGAGACGCACCAGCGCCTCGCGCAGTATGAGTGGCGCAAAGTGCGCCGTTGCCTCAAGCCTGAGCTGCTGCAAACGCTCCGGGGTAGCGGCTTGGAACTTCGACATGCTCGACCTCTTCGCCTTGTGGAGCAAGTCAACGAAAATTGTCGGCGGATGTTCCATCGGCGGCCGCTGCATCGCTCGATCCTCAGCGGTGCGCGCCACCACCGACCGCCATGCGGATACCGAGACCGACGACGAAACAGCCTGCCACCCGCTGCTGCCAGAGCCTTACCTTCGGTCGTTTCATAATCCAGGCCCCGAGCGTGCCGGATGCGAGTGCATATGTGCCCAGCACCAGCACACCGGTCATTTTCTGGGTGCCACCGAGCAGCAGCAATTGCAGCGTGACCGATCCGCGAGCAGGATCGACGAACTGCGGAAGGAATGCCACCATAAAGGTTATCGGCCAAGGATTTATCAGATTGGCGATCATTCCTTCGCGTGCGGCCACAAGCGGTCCGACATTGCGCGGCTCCTCGACGGCGGCGCTGGCTGACGGCAACAGCACCAGACGCGATCCAAGCCAAACGAGATAGGCTGCACCCGCCCAGCGAAGCATGGCAAAGGCAAACGGCGATGCCTGAAGCAGCGACGATATGCCGAGGGCAAGGAGCGGCAGCTGGACCATACCGGCGCCGAGGGTCATTCCGAGGACGGTGAACAGGGCAATATCACGGCCCTGCCCGATGCCGCGCGCAATCACCAGCAGACTGTCGGGCCCCGGCGGCATCTGCATCAGGATGACCGTTCCGACAAAAGCCGTCCACGAAGCGGAATCCACGCCGCTACTTCGCCCCGGTTTCGCAAGATGCCTTCGCGCTGTCCTTCAACCGGCCGGCATCTCGCATCGTCTTGAGTGCTTCGTCCCTCGTCAGGCCGCACCTGCGGGCAAAAAAATCGATCTCATAGGCCAACTCGGCCGACAGGTCGTGTTTGGCATGCATTCTTCGCTTGTGTTTGCGTGCGCCCATTCAGGCTCGGTCCCGGATACGCTAGTCCTCCCGAACTCACATCGGATCAGTCGGTTCCACTGCCGGACCAATCCGCTTTCCGCAGGTTTTCTCACGCGCTGTCTGGCCGGCCCACCCTATCCTTGAGTTCGTTCAGGAACGCGAGCAGCGCGTCCTCAGGATCGTCGGCCTCTTCGGTCAGCATATCGATGCCCCAGTGGCCAAGAACAGCCTCCTGGACGATGCTCGGCTGCGACATGAAGATGAAGGATTTCGGGCGGCTCTTCTCGTAGCCCGACCGCCGCCAGGTCTGCCAAAGCCTGTGCAACAGCAGACGGATGTTCATATCAGACATGCTGTAGCCGATGAACAGGATGGTGCGCCCCAGTGCGTCGGCGCGAAACTTCACGTCGAGCGGCGAATCGAACGAAAGCCGGTCGAAATAGTCGGTCTCCGCCAGGACCAGCGATTTGTCGTCGTCGAAATCGCCGTGGAATTTGATGATCTGCGTCACCTCGCCGGTCGTCTTGGGCAAGTCCTTTGCGTTGGCCACCTTCACAAAGGGCCGGCCATGAATCTCGAAGGCAACCTCGAGGTTGCGATCATAATTGGTGGTGTAGATGATCGGAAAATCGAGCGATACGATGAGCTTGTGGATTGCCGACCGCTGCACTTCTTCCCGCGAGACGCTCCATTCACGATCCATCCAACTGCGCAAAGGGCCGAGGCTCCCCTGCTTCAGCCGGTAATATTCGGCAAGCGCCTGATAGCTGGCCTCCGGTGCGCCGATCATGTCCTCGTCAAGGCCGAGCTCGTTTTGCATGTGCTCGATGAGCTTTTGCCAAGACGGCAAGCCGACGCTCATCGACACCCCGGCTCCAACGAACAAGATACCTCGTCGCTCTTTCACCGATTGAGCCAGTTGCTCGACTGCGGACACCATTCGACACAACTGCCAGAAGTGCTGCTCTGTTCCGACGGCGCCTGGACCATCGCAAGAATAACTCCGATTTCCGGTTGAGTGCCAACACCCAGATGGGCTGTCCCGAGTTCCGGTCCCCGAGTTTGTCCGACCGAATCCGATATTTATTTCGTTCCCTTTGGCACTTCTGCGCCTCCTACGCGTTGGAGAGTGTTCAACAAAGACGGCGCAGCTAATGGATCGCCATCGGATTGTCTCGGTAGCATTATGTCTGTTCCTGCTTACGATCGGCGCCGTCCAGCAAAAGGCTTGGGCTCAAGCACCTTGCCCGGCCGACCATGACAAGTTGCTGGCCGCCCTCAAGGCCAACGTCAAGTCCAGCGGCGGTCCCGGCAATGGCGGCTTCGACACTAATGAATGGGCGGCAGTCGTGGCTCGCGACGGAACTGTCTGCGCCGTCGCCTTCAGTGGGCCGACCGCCGACGCCCAGTGGCCTGGCAGCCGGCTGATCGCCGCTGAAAAAGCCAATACCGCCAACGGGCTCAGCCTCGCCCACATGGCGTTGTCCACCGCGAACCTCTATGCGCCGGTGCAGCCCGGCGGTCCTCTATTCGGTCTGCAGGCCACCAATCCGGTCAATCCAGCGGTGGCCTATGCCGGCGATCCTTCGACGTTTGGAAGCTCCAGCGATCCATTGCTGGGAAAGCCTATCGGCGGTGTCGTCGTGTTTGGCGGCGGCCTGGCTCTCTACGACGGCAAGGGGATCGTCGGGGCCCTGGGGATAAGCGGCGATTCCTCCTGTGCCGACCACAATGTCGCCTGGCGTGTGCGCGCCGCGCTCGGGCTGGACAAGGTACCGGCAGGCGTCAACCCAAACCGCAAGGACGCTATCATTTACGACCTCGATCCCGGCGGCAAGAGCGCCTCCGGCTGGGGCCATCCATTGTGTGCCGGAAACGAGGCGGACGTGGCGGCGGAGCTTGGCGCCGGGGTCGGCGGCTCGATGCGCAAATGAGGAAAGGGCGACAGGTGGCGGCGAAAACTCGTGTGTCAGCCAGAGGGGGAAACAGGCCAATGGCTGCGAGGTTGGGATGGACGCTGCTGGCGGGGTTTGCACTGATGACGGCGGCGGTTGCGCAGTCAATATCAAGCCCTGCGATAAATCCGCCGGCCGCAGCTGCTCCGCCCGACGACGGCCAGTGGGCGATGCCGGCAAAGAACTACGCCTCGACCCGCTACAGCGAACTTGCGGAGATCACCGAAGACAACGTCAAAAACCTGCAGGTGGCCTTCACCTTCTCGACCGGCGTCAACAAAGGTCAGGAGGCTGCGCCCCTGGTCGTCGGCAACGCGATGTACATCGTGACGCCGTTTCCCAACATCCTCTATGCGCTTGACCTTACCAAGCCCGGCGCGCCGATGAAGTGGAAATTCGAGCCCAACCCCGAGCCCGCCGCGCAGGGAGTTGCCTGTTGCGACGTGGTCAACCGCGGTGCGGCCTTCTTCGACGGGCGCATCTATTTCAACACGCTCGATGGTCATGCCATCGCCGTCGATGCGGCAACCGGCAAACCGGTCTGGAACACCCATATCGGCAACATCAATATCGGCGAGACCATCACGATGGCGCCGCTGGTGGTGAAGGGGAAGGTACTGGTCGGCAATTCCGGCGGCGAAATGGGCGTACGCGGCTGGATCAAGGCGCTCGACGCCGGCGACGGGCACGTCGTCTGGACGGCCTACAATACCGGCCCGGACGCCGAGGTGCTGATCGGCCCCGATTTCAAGCCGCATTACGACATGGACAAGGGCAAGGATCTCGGGGTGACATCGTGGCCGCCCGACGCCTGGAAGATCGGCGGCGGCAATGTGTGGGGCTGGATCTCCTATGACCCGGACCTCAACCTGATCTTCCACGGCACCGGAAATCCCGGTCCGTGGAATCCGGATCTGCGGCCCGGCGACAACAAATGGACCGCCGGCATCTTTGCCCGCGATCCCGACACCGGCGCAGCCAAATGGTTTTATCAATGGACCCCGCACGATTTGCACGACTACGACGGCATCAACGAACAGGTGCTGCTCGACATGACCTGGCAGGGCAAGCCCCGCAAGGTGCTGGTCCGACCGGAACGCAACGGCTACGTCTATCTGTTGGACCGCACTACGGGCGAAGTACTGTCGGCAGTGCCGTTCGGGCCTGTCAATTCCAGCAAGGGCGTCGACCTGAAGACCGGCCGGCTGATTGTAAATCCGGACAAGAAGACCGGCACCGGCAAGGTCGTCCGCGACATCTGTCCCACCGCATCGGGCCTCAAGGACTGGCAACCTTCGGCGTTCTCGCCCAAGACCGGCCTGCTCTACATCCCGCATAATAACATGTGCATGGACGAAGAAGGCGTCGAGGTGAATTACATCGCCGGCACGCCCTATGTCGGCATGAACGTGCGCATGATTCCCGGGCCGGGCGGCAATCGCGGTGCATTTACTGCCTGGGATGTCGCCGCCGCCAAGCCGGCGTGGAGCCTGAAGGAGAACTTTCCGGTGTGGAGCGGCGCCGTCGCCACTGCCGGCAACGTCGTGTTCTATGGCACAATGGAAGGCTGGTTCAAGGCGGTCAGCGCTAGGACCGGCGAACTGCTTTGGCAGTTCAAGACGTCGTCCGGCATCATCGGCCAGCCGATCACCTATCGCGGCCCGGACGGGCACCAATATGTTGCGGTTCTTTCGGGCGTCGGCGGCTGGGCCGGTGCGATCGTATCCGGCGATCTCGACCCGCGCGACGCCACCGCCGCGCTCGGCTTCGTCAACGTCATGAAGGATCTGAAGGATGTAACCACGCCGGGAGGTACGCTGTATGTGTTCCGGCTGCCTTGAGACGATCGGCCGCGTTATGTGCTCACGGAAAACGCGTTCGCGGCGGCTTGCCGCCGCGGTTGGCGCACTGGCGCTCTCGTTTGTCGCCGCCGTTGCCGATGCGCGCGAGTTGAGGATCTGCGCAGATCCCAACAACATGCCGTTCTCCAATGCCGCCAGGCAGGGCTTTGAAAACAAGATTGCCGAACTCGTCGCCCGGGAGCTTGGCGCGACTATTTCCTACACGTGGTGGGCACAGCGGCGCGGCTTCGTCCGCAACACGCTGAAAGCCGGCCTGTGCGATCTGGTGCCCGGCACGCCCACCAATCTCGAGATGCTGCGCACCACCGCGCCCTACTACCGGTCTTCCTACGTCTTCGTGACACGCAGGGATGCGCCGGAAATCGCGTCCTTCAACGATCCTCGCCTGCGCGATCTGCACATCGGCGTCCAGCTGATCGGCGACGACGGCGCCAACTCGCCACCCGTCCAGGCGCTCGGCAGTCGCGGCATCGTCGGCCATCTCGTCGGTTTCCCCGTCTATGGCGACTATTCGGCGCCAAACCCGCCAGCGCGCATCATTGAGGCGGTCGCGAATGGCGACATCGATATGGCCGTCGTCTGGGGGCCGTTGGCCGGCTACTTCGGTGCCAGGCAAAAAGTACCGTTGCGGATTACGCCGGTTACACCGCGAATCGACGGTCCGCTGCTGCCGATGATCTACGACATTTCGATGGGCGTGCGCCACGACGACGATGCGCTGCGCAGCGAGGTAGACGCAGCGCTCGCCAAACACCGCGCCGAGATCGATGCAATCCTGGCGGCATATGACGTGCCTCGCCTCGACGTCGCCGGGGCGGCAGCGCGATGAACCGCGGCCTTCCATGCGTGCTGTCGGCGATGCTCGTTCTTGCCGCTTGCCAGCGTGAGGAACGCGACACGCGTCCACAGTCGGCGCTCGGCTCGGGCGACCAACCGGCAGCCGTCACGGCCCTCGAGCCGGGCGGCCAGCGGCCAGCCTCGTCCAACAACAAGGCCGGAGTGTTCGAGGCCAACGCGTTCCACCTCAGCGAGGGCAAGCGTCTGTTCAACTGGTTCAACTGTTCCGGCTGCCATGCCAATGGCGGTGGCGGCATGGGCCCGGCGCTCATGGATCAGAAGTGGCTCTATGGCAGCTCGATCGAAAGCATCCACGCCACGATCAGGGACGGTCGGCCAAACGGCATGCCGAGCTTTCGGGACAAGATCCCGGACGACCAGATCTGGGAGCTTGCCGCCTTCGTCCGCGCGTTGAGCGGCAACGCGCCAAAATCGGCTGCGCCGAGCCGCGACGACGACATGATGCCCCATCCGTCCGAAAATCGCCTGCCGGATGCCGCGACTCTGGGGAAGTCGCCGTGAACCGCCTTGTTTGCAGCGTGTGCTGCGGCGCAGCCTGCATGCTGCTCCTTGCAGGATGCAGCGGCTGGCAATCCGCGCTTGACCCAAAAGGCCCGGCCGCGGGCGAGCTTGCATGGCTGATCTGGTTCTTCACAGCGCTGTGCACGGTGGTCTGGCTTTTGGTGATGGCCGTGCTGATCCTGCCATTGGCCCGACGCCCCGCGCCGGTCGGCGATCCGCTTGTCCTCGACGCTGCCGCCGAGCGCGGCAAGATGCGAATTGTCGTCGCCGCACTCGCCGCTACCGCCCTGATCCTGGTCGGCCTGACGCTGCTGAGCTACTTCGCTAACCGGACGCTTGCCGCCATCGGCTCGGATGCGGCGCTGACGATCCGGGTGACCGGGCATCAATGGTGGTGGGAGGTGCGCTACGAAAACGATCAGCCGAACCGCATCCTGACGACCGCCAATGAAATCCACATCCCGGCGGGCGAGCCGGTGCGGCTTGTAGTGACCTCGACCGACGTCATCCATTCCTTCTGGGTGCCGAACCTCTCGGGCAAGCTGGACCTCATTCCAGGCCACGAGAACGTTCTCGATCTGAAGGCTGACAAGCCCGGCGTCTATCGCGGCCAGTGCGCCGAGTTCTGCGGCGCGCAGCACGCCAATATGAGCACCTTCATCATCGCCGAACCTCGGCCCGTCTTCGACGCATGGCTGAACGATCAGCTGCGGCCGGCAGCTGCCCCCGTGTCGACCGAGGCCAAAACCGGCCACGACCTGTTCCTCAAACGGCCATGCGTGATGTGCCACAAGATCGGCGGCACCATTGCCGGCGGCACGGTCGCTCCCGACCTTACACATATCGCAAGCCGGCGGACGCTCGCTGCCGGAACGCTGGCGATGAGCCGCGGCAATCTCGCAGCCTGGATAGCCGATCCGCAAGGGATCAAGCCAGGTGCCCGCATGCCCGTGGTGGGACTGAACGGGGACGAGCTGAATGCGATAGTAGCCTATCTCGAGGGCTTGAAATGAGTAGCGCCGACCTAGCCCATGGGCGAGACCTCGCCCAGCAACGCGCCGCAGCACAAAAGGGTGACCTGGTTCCCGAGCGCGACGGCCCTCGCGATACCGGCCTCGACGACGCCAGCCTCGAGCGCAGGCTGGCGCGGACATGGCAGACCGTGCCGGGCATCATCGGTGCGCTCTCGAGCGTCGACCACAAAATTGTCGCGCGGCGGTACCTGATCACCGCTTTCGTCTTCCTGTGCCTCGGTGGCCTCAGCGCCGTTGCCATGCGCATCCAACTGTCGGGGCCGGAGCGCGGGCTGATCGGGCCGGACCGCTACAACCAGCTATTCACCATGCATGGCGTGACCATGATGTTCCTGTTTGCAGTGCCAATCGTTCAGGCGACCGGCATCTATCTCGTGCCGCTGATGGTCGGCACCCGCAACATCGCCTTTCCGCGCCTCAATGCATTCAGCTTCTGGATTTATCTCTCCGGTGGCCTCTTCGCCTGGGTGTCGTTTGCACTCGACATGGCGCCCGACGTCGGCTGGTTTTCCTACGTGCCGCTGTCCGGTCCTGAATTCGGGCCAGGCAAACGTTCCGATGTGTGGGCGCAGATGATCACCTATACCGAAGTATCGTCATTGGCGGTTGCGGTTGCCACCATCGTCACCGTGCTGAAGCAACGCGCGCCGGGCATGTCGCTGGACAAGATTCCGCTCTATGTCTGGGCGATGCTGGTCACCTCCTTCGTCATCGTGTTCGCCATGCCGGCAGTCATGATCACGTCGACCTTCCTGATCCTCGACCGACTGGTCGGCACCCATATCTTCAATCCCGCCGAGGGTGGCGACGTACTGCTGTTCCAGCACCTGTTCTGGTTCTTCGGCCACCCCGAAGTCTACATCATTTTCCTGCCGGCCACCGGCATGGTGTCCTCGATCATCGCCGCTTTCGCCCGGCGTCCGGTATTCGGCTATCTGGGCATGGTTCTGTCGCTGATTTCGGTCGGCTTCCTGTCGTTCGGCCTGTGGGTTCACCACATGTTCGCAACCGGCCTGCCCAAGCTCGGCGCGAGCTTCTTCACCGCCTCAAGCATGCTGATCGCCATCCCGAACGGGCTGCAGATCTTCTGCTGGCTGGCGACATTGTGGGACGAACGCCCGATAATCAGGACGCCGCTGCTGTTCGTGTTCGGCTTCTTCTTCACGTTCGTCGCGGGCGGCCTGACCGGCGTGATGCTGGCGTCGGTGCCATTGGACCTGCAAGTACACGACACCTATTTCGTTACCGCGCATTTCCACTACGTGCTGATCGGCGGGTCGGTGTTCCCGCTGCTCGGCGCGACCTATTTCTGGTTCCCCAAGATCACCGGCCGGATGATGAGCGAGCGTCTTGGACGCTGGCACTTCTGGCTTGCCTTCATAGGCTTCAATGCGGCGTTCTTTCCGATGCACATTGTCGGCCTGTGGGGCATGCCGCGCCGGGTCTACACCTATCCGGTGGAGCTCGGCTGGGGCAACATCAACCTGTTCATCACAGCCGGCGCGGTTGTCCTGTTCCTAAGCTTCGTTCTGTTCACCATAAACCTGGTGTACAGCGCCTCGAGGGGCGCCCCGGCCGGGGACAATCCCTGGAATGCGGGCACGCTTGAATGGGCGACAAGCTCTCCGCCGCCGAGCTATAATTTCGCTCGGATTCCGGTGGTTACCCACTCCGAGCCGCTCTGGGCCGAACGTGACACGCTGCCTGTCGCGACCGGGCTTCGCGTCGACGCACGCGAACTTGTCATTTCGACGGTGGCAGAGGCGCATCCAGATGTGCGCGAGAAGTCGGCGACGCCGTCGATCTGGCCATTGTTCGCCGCGCTCGCCGTCGGCGCCACCTTTCTTTATTCGATCTTCAGCCCGTGGGCGGTGGTCTGGGGAGCCGGGCCAATCGCCATCACTTTGATCGGTTGGTTCTGGCCGAAAGGCGATCCGGAGGATGAGGAATGAAACAGCGTCCTGCCGCCGATCTTTCCAAACTCCCGACCTTCGGGATCGGACCGCGCAGCCCGACCTGGTGGGGCACTCTCGCCTTCATGGCGCTGGAGGGCACCGGCTTCGCGCTCGCCGCAGGCGCCTATCTTTACCTCGCCTATCTGTCGCCCGAATGGCCATTGGGCGTGCCGCCGCCCAACCATTGGCCGGGCACCATCGTCACGCTGTTGCTGCTCGCCAGCGTGGTGCCCAATCACATACTGAATCGCTACGCCGAAGCCTGTGCCATGGTACCCGTGCGCATCGGCCTGATCGTCATGACGCTGCTCGGTATCGCACCGCTTGTCGTGCGGTGGTTCGAATTTCCGGCCCTCAACATCTATTGGGATACCAATGCGTACGGCTCAATGCTGTGGGTCCTGCTCGGCCTCCACACCACACACCTAATCACCGACGTCGGCGACACGCTGGTGCTGACGGTCCTGATGTTCACGCGCCATGGCTATAGCGGCCGGCGTTTCGGGGATGTTGGCGACAACGTCTTCTACTGGGATTTCGTGGTCGCGACCTGGATCCCGATCTATCTTTTGATCTATTGGATGCCGAGGCTTGACTGAGATGCGTGCGCTTCGCTTGGGCACATCATGGGGCGGGCTGTTGTCCGGGCCTTTGGCCTGGGCGGTGTCGACGCAGCTGAATTACGCGGTCGTGGAGTGGCAGTGCGCCCACGGTATTTCTGTCATACCGGTCGTTGCGCTGATGCTGACAGTGCTGGCCTTGCTCGGCGGGGCGCTGTCGTGGCGGGCGCGACAGCAAGGTGGCGCCGCCTTTAAACCGGACCGTGCGCGCGGCACTGAAGATTTCGTCGCCAATATCGGCATTCTCAGCGCGTTGCTGTTTGCGCTGGTAATCGTCATGCAAGGCGCCGCCTCGCTCATTCTCGACGGCTGTCTGCGATGAGCTTCGACGCGCTTTTCTCGACCTCGATCTGCTACGGTGCCGGTGCCCCGCAGGCCGGCTGGACGCTGGCGTTGCCGATCACGCTGCCGCTAACCATGGTCGCACTGCTTTACGCGGCAGGCGCCTTTCGGCTGTGGCGGCGGAGCGCCCGCAGCCGCCCGTTGCGGATGCGGCAAGCCCTGCTGTTTGCGACCGGCTGGGCCATTTTGGCGGCAGCACTGGTCAGTCCGCTCCACGCATTGGGCGAGCGCGTTTTCACCGCCCACATGATCGAGCACGAGCTGTTGATGGCGGTGGCGGCACCCCTGCTGGTCGCCTCCCGCCCGGCGGCGGCGATGATGTGGGCATTGCCGATCAAGCTGCGGCTGGCATTTGGCGCAGCCGGGCAGGCGAAGGTGCTTCGAACCGTTTGGGCCGCCATCAGCCGCCCCGTTGCCGCGACCTTCCTGCACGGCGTCGCGATATGGGCGTGGCACGTTCCGGCGCTGTTCGAGGCGGCGCTTGCACGGGGTGTCCTGCATTATGCGCAACATGCCTGCTTCTTCGGTACAGGGCTGCTGTTCTGGTGGGTGCTGCTGCCGCGTTCAGGCCGCGAACAAGCCTATGGCAGCGCGGTCATGCACCTCTTCTTCACCTCGCTGCATACCGGCCTGCTCGGGGTGCTGCTGCTGGTCTCGCCAAGGCTGTGGTATCCGGTAAACGCAGCCGGTGCGAAATTGTGGAACCTTAGTCCGCTCGAGGACCAGCAGCTCGCCGGGCTGGTTATGTGGGTTCCGGCCGGCCTGATCTATGGCGGCGCGGCTTTGCTGCTGGCCGGCCTGTGGATCCGCTCCAGTGGACAGAGAAGATGGGAGACGTCGCATGCGCTCCAAGCTGTCTAAGCTGGTCATTGGTGCCGGGACGGCAATTGTCGTGCTGGCCGCAGCTTGGACGGCGCTGACGTTGTGGCCGGAGCGCCTCATCAGGGTCGCGCATAAAACGGACAATGCCACCAGCAGCATCGGTGTGCGCGCCACATCGCGCTTTACTCCGTCCGGACCCATACTCGGCGCCGCAGCAATTGTCTTGCTCGTTGCAGTCCTGGCCGGGATCGCGTTGTACTTCGAGCAAAGCCGTCGAGTGGAGCAGAAGGCCGACAATGCAACCGGCGGTGTTGGCGCCCGCGCTATACCCATCATGATGGCCAATGGCTGTGCTGGATGCCACACGATCACCGGCGTTCCCGGCGCGCAGGGAATGGTCGGTCCACGCCTCGACGCCAGCTTGGCCACCCGGGTCTATATCGGCGGCGTATTGTCCAACAACCCGCGAAACATGGTCCGTTGGATACGGGCCGCAAGGGAGATCAATCCGCACGCGGCAATGCCTTCGACAAGGATTTCCGAGCAGGAGGCGCGGGACGTCGCTGCCTACCTCTATTCGCTGAAATGACATCGTTGCTCGCCTAGTCGAGATCAAACCCTGCCGGCAGTCTACCGATGCCGGTTTGCCGGGACCGGCAATCGTCACCGCCTTCGGCTCGATGCCTTAGTTGCCGACGAACCTTTCGGAACCGGCCCGCATCGGCGAGGCTGCCCGCGCTCAGTCGGACATCGCCGAGCGCCGCTATGCCCGGTAATCTGCTGTGCGGATTGTTTCGCGGGCATCTCGGATATGAGCTTCTTTGGCGAGTGGGCCGAGTGCAATCTCGACGTCGTCGTCCCAGTCGAATTGACGGGGTGGTTGTTTTTTTCAGAATTGGACAGTGCTGCTGAGAATTGCGTGCCACGCCGTGGGCAGACACGCCTCATGGAGCCGAAGAACCGAACGGATTTAGAGCGAAGAATCGGAACGGACCGGAGCGCCTCGGCTAATGACTTGAGCGCCGCGATCACATTTGTCAGCCGAAGGTTGCGGGCTCCTAGCCGACTTCGATGTTCCAACCGCGAGGCGACCGCGGTCGGAGTCGCCACGAACGACCGCAGCGAAATCACGTCGTTTCGGGAGACTCGTTCGATTTGGGAGCCTCGTCGGTCTCCGGCAAACGATCGCGAATGGCTTCCTCGGTTTTGCTTGCCGTCTTTTTCACGACTTTCTCGACGCGGTCGACCAACGTCTCGGCGTCGCCGCTGGAACCCTGTCGGTCAGCCTCTTCCTTTACAGTCTCATATGCTTCGGCGGCGACCTGCTTGGCTTGCTCGACGCCTTCTTCAAAGACTTCCTCGGCACTGTCACGAAGCTTGTCGCGGTAGGGGCCGAGTTGCGCGTCCTCAGCGGCGGTGTGAGGCAGCATCACGCCAATGGCGGTGCCCACGGCAAGGCCTACCGCGGCCATTGCCAGAGGTTCGCGCTGGAACAGGTCCTGAGCCGACTGCCGCACCCGCCCCGTCCTATCGGTGGCGGCCGAGCCGACCTGCCCGGCTGTGCTTCTCAATCTTTCTTTGGCGCCGCTCGCAACGTCTGCCACAGCCTCAACCGCACCGCCTGCCACGGACGCAACCGAACGGGCGGTATCGGAGAGCATGGAGCCGGCGGAACCTTCGCCCTCGGCACCGTACTCATCGCCGCGTGAGTCCTGCCAGGCCCCGCCCAAGCCCCTCTGGTCAGAGAAGTTTCGGGTGCCGTCAGGTTCCCTGCCGGTCGAATAGGCACCAAGTGCTGAACTGTCTACCGACGTGCCCTTGCCTAGCATCAGCCAGGCCAGGCCCGCGCCGACCAATGTAAGCGGCAACGGATTGTCCCTGACCTGAGTCTTAAGATTGCTGAGCATGGCGGATCCCTCGCCGCTGAACATCCCGGTGAATTCGTCGATCAGCTGACCTGGTGTCATCTTGCTCCGGATCGAGTCTGCCGTGTCCGTTATCTTGGCACGGGCAATGTCGGCATCGCGTTCGAGTTCGGCTGCGGATTTGTCGGTCATCTTATCTGGTCCTTGATCACGCGTGCGTCGCGTTTAAGTTGGTCTTGTGTCCGGTCGGGGGTCAACTCTGAGGGAGCCATGCTTGCCTTGCCGGAGCGCAGGAGTATGACGCCCAGTACTGCCACCACGACGCCGACGAGCAGCGAGGACCATCCGGCTCCCAGGCCGGCGCTCGCCAAGGCAATCACCAGCGCCTGCAAAAGCACCATCAGGGCGGCAAGCAGGCAAATGACGCCTCCCATTACCTCCACGGCGCCGGCGCCGGCCTTGCTTAACTTTTCTGACATTTCAGCCCGCAACAGCCTGCTTTCGGTTTGAAGCAGTGTTGTGACCTGCTGTGCCAGATCGCTGACAAGGGTTGTCAGGCTGCGAGTGTCCTGGTTGTCAGTCATGGGTTTCGCTCCAGGCTTGCATTGGCCCAGTCATCGCCGGACTGATCGGATCCTAACGGGGCTGGTTCAACTGGCTCTGCCGATCGCCATCCCGACTCATTCGAGCTAGGACCCGTCTCGGGCACCCGGCCTGTTCCCGACTGGCCCGGTGCTCCGGTTTGAGCAGAGGGTGGCGAGCTCTTGATGAACCGCCCCAAAGCCAGGCCTGCCAATACCGAGCCGGCGATCAGCGCCCCCGAGTTTTCGCGGCCGAACGACTGAATTTCGCCAAGCACCTCGTCGAACGGTTTATCCTTCAGGGACGAGGAAAGCCGCTCGAGCCCGCCTGCGGCGTCAAGGGCGAATTTCGAAGCGGTCCGTTGATCATTGTTGGCAAGATGCTCGCTTGCCGCGCGCAATGCGCCGCTGAAGGCCTTGAGACTGGCGCTCATGTCGCGCTGCGTTCCCTCCGCCTTGTTGAACAATGCTTGCTTTGCTTCCGATGCGTAATCTCCGGCTTTCCTGGTGATCTCGTCACGCGCATCGTGGAGCGCTTCCGTCGCGGTCTGCTTTTCCCGTTGTAGTCTTTCCGAAAGCTCGCTTCTGGCTGTCTCGAAATCGGCCGTCTGACGGCCTTGATCGTCTTTGTCCTGCATGGTGTCTCCTAGTGGAATCCGAGGAAGGAGAGGATCGCAAGCACGACGACGACAAGGCCGATGAGATAAATAACACTGTTCATGGCGCAATCTCCTCCACTGCGCACCGAACTTGCATGTGCTTCCCGTGTTCCCCTCAGGCGTCATCTTTTTGTAAGCGAAGCCTAACCAGCCTCAAGACGGGATCTTGTCCTGTGCCGATGGGGGTGAGCGCGCGGTTGGAAATGATACGAGACCGGACTCCGGTGCGACTTACAGGTCGAGACGCACGTCCGCTCCGGCAGATATTCGCGGTGCAGGGGCCGGAATTTTCCGCAGCGCTTTGACTGGGCATTATCGCAGTGGGACCTGCCTGCGACCTACCACTCGATCGCAGGCCGCGCGATCATCAGCCAGAAAATCCCGAGCACGGCAGCGAAGGCAGGGAAGCCGAAGGCGAACCACAACCAGAACAGCCGATGGTAGCGTGGCGGCAACGGCGCGCCTGCAGCGGCGGCTTGCGATGCCAGCTTGCGCATCTCCATTTGCATCCAGACGACCGGGAGCCAGAACATTCCGGTGAAGATATAGAGCGCGATCGAAAGTACGATCCAGCCCTCCGACAGCGAGTAGCCTGCCTGCCAGGCGAGCGCGGCTCCGGTCAAAGGTTGCGCGACCACGGCCGTCGCTGTGAAAAGGAAGTCGGCGACGACGACGATACGCGCCACCGCCGCAACCGTCGCGGCATTGCCGGTCCTGTGGGCGAACAGCATAAAGAAAGCGATGCCGGCGCCGGTGCCGAGCAGCACAGATGCGCTGATAACATGCAGAAATTTCAGCAGGAAATAGAGCATCAACGCTCCTCCAGCACTGCCAAGGCCACAAAGTGCAGCACCAGGATCGGCAGCACTTTAAGGAACGGCCCAAGCGGGTCGTTCCACAGATCGGGGCTCAGGAAGCTTCCGACGACCAGATAGAAAAGCGAGAGCGCGATGCCGCCATAGAGGCCTTTTCGCGCCGCCGGCCGCCAGGCTATGAGCACGCCGATGGCGATGTCGGCAAGAGCGCCGGCGATCACGATCGGTGCCGACAAGATGCCGGCGCCCGTGCCTTGCATCAGATCGACGCCGCTGCCGTAGCCGGTTGTCAGCGACACGATTCCGGTCATGATCCAGAAGACGGGCAGGACGACGAAGATCGCCGGCTTGATGAAATACAGCCGGGCAAACCATTTCTCCTGCACCGTTGCCGGATTGAGCGCGAGGAAGCCCGCCAGGGTTTGCGGGCGTATGCCAGTCGCGGCGGTCCAGTCCGAGGGATCTCCAACCGCTCCTCGGGCGATCTCCCTGGCCGCGTTGGTGCGCATCGGTGGACGCCAGCCGAACATCGCGGCAAGGTCGCCTAGGCGGTAGAGAAGCCTTGCAACAGCCGTCGGCAAGACAAACCTGGCTGCCAGACCCCAACCGAGCCACCGGCGATAACTGCCGACGACCTCGTCCATGCTCAGTTGTTCGGGACCGACAAGTTCCAGCACGACGCGAGACGGACTGGCGGGATCGAGAAGGAAAATGACCGTTGAGACCACATCGTCGAGTAGTACCACCTGGAGCCGGCCGGTGCCGGGCATGGACGGCAGCACTGGCAGCGAAGCGAGACCCCGAAACAATGCGCTGGCCCCAAACACCGGCCGGCCGAGCACCACGGACGGGCGCAGGACAACCCAATCCAGATCAAGCGTCATAAGCGCCTGGTCCCCGGCCAGTTTCGTCGCCGAGAACGCCGAAGGCTGCGCCCGATCGACGCCGATCGCCGAGAAGTGGATCACCCGGGCAACCCCTGCCCGCGCACAGGCGAGAAAGAGTGCGACCGCCGCATCGCGATGGACTTCGCGCGTCTTTTCACGGGGGCTGTCCTGGAGAACGCCGGCACAATTCACGACGGCGTCGACACCCCTGAGATGCGGTAGCCAGTCTTCGGGCTGCAGCGCCACCGCCATGTCCAGCACCAGCAATTGGTAATTGCCGGCCCGGTTTGCACCGGGGCTGCGGACCAATCCGATTACCTCATGCCCTTCGGAAAGAAGGCGTGCCACGACGGAGGCACCGATCAGGCCGGTGGCGCCGGTAACCAGGACTTTCACTGAACCCCATTCTCCGACGGCGGGAAAGTGTCGTTCATTCCGGTTTATCGCCCTCGATACTGCCCTTCATAGCGGAAAGTTCTTCCATCGCGCACAACAGTCGCGGCTGCGTCGGGTCGGAGATGTCGAGCTTGTCCCAGGGAATGCGGTACATGCTGTCGTGACTGCGCAGTCGAAAGACTTCGAGGACCGCCGTGCCGATGGCCGAAGCGGAAAGACGCTCGAACGCCGCGTGGATGCCGACGTGGTACTCGGTAACCACGAGGTCGTCGCCATCCGGTTCGGCGCGTATCTCCTCGATATGGCCGATGCTTTTGCCGCGCTGCGAAAGCACATTTCTGCCTGCCAATTGCTCAAGGTTGACGGTGGCCATCATCCGGCTCCCGGGATACGCCTTATGACATGGTCGCGCAGCCAATCCTGCCAGTCGAAAATCGCCGTTTCACGCACGTCGATGTCGAATTCGATGTCGACGCCGATGTCGCGCACCTTGTTCCAGGCGATGCGGTGCGGTTCGGCATGGCGCTTGCCGCCGAGCCTTGCCGCAAGGCGCGCCATCCAGCGCCCGGATCGCTCGCCAAGCCGACGCGCTAGCGTGATCGAGCCGAGCTCGACCGCAACGATTTTGGGTGGCTTGCCCGGCCTGACCTCGGCTACCAGCCCGTCCACCTTGCCGATCTTGACCTGCTCACGGTCAACCACTTGCTTGTCCAGGATGTCGCGCAGCAAATCCATCACGTGCCTCCGAATATCTGCAAAGGAATGGTCACGATCGCGAGCACGAAACCGAGCGCAATGATGAAGATGACCGCGGCATTCGCGATCATGCCATTGCGGTGCTCGCCGACATAACGCTCGTCATTCAGCAGGAAAAGGAACGGCACCACGGTCAGCGGCAGGCTGGCGGCCGTCAGCGCCATGGAAAAGATGGTTAGCTTCAGCGGATCGAGACCCAGGGCGATCGGAATGGCGGCGAGAAACAGCGAGACCGTGTAGACGGTGCTGAAGCCGGGATCGTCGCGCGGTTTCAGGTCCTCGCCCCAGGTCCAGCCGAAACCCTGCGCCACTAAGTACGCTTGCTGCAGCCCGATTTCGAGCGCAGCGCCGAAGCAGGCTATGCCTAGTGAAGCAACGAACAGGACGAATCCCCAGAAACCGAAGATCTGGATCAGCATCAGCGGCAATTGATGGTAGTCGTCGACCTGCTCTATGCCGTGCGCTGCCAGCACGAGCGCCGCCACGATCAGCACGCCGATCGAGATTGTGCCGCCAAAACTCATTCCCAATCCGGCAATGGCCCGATTGGTCCCGAGATAGCTCTTGTCCCACTGGTCCTCGATGGCTCCCGACGAATAGAACATGAACAGGTAGGGCGAGACCGACGCACCAAGAATACTGACCGCCATGAACCAGTAATTGGCCGCGTCGTGCTCGGGCAGAGTGGGGACGGCACCGGCCGCGACCTGCCCCCAATCGGGCTTCAGCATGACGGCGCCGACCACGAAGCACAACGTGACCAGGCCGAGGATCGAGACGCCCTTTTCAATGAAGCCGAACGTGCCTTTCCAGAGGAACAGCCATGCCAGAAAAGCGACCGGCAGGGCCCACCACTGAAAGCCGATGCCGGTGGCGAGCTCAAGCGCAATGGCGACACCGCCGATCTCGGCTGCCATGACCATGAAGTTGACCAGCAAAGTCGCAAGCAACGGCCACAGAAAGGCGGTGAAGCCAAACCGTTCCCGAATCCCGTCGGCGATGGTGTGATGGCTGACGGCGGCGAAGCGGCCGGCCATCTCGACCAGGAAGATGATGCAGATCGTGCCCAGGAGGACGGCCCAGATCAGCTGGAACCTGAACGCTGCACCCGCCTGTGCGGCGGTTGCCATCGATCCGACCTCTAGAAAGCCACCGACGCTGGTGACGATGCCCAGCGATATTTCGAGCAGCTTCTTCATGGTTTCGGCGCGAAATGTTTGGCGTAGGATGCATTCAGGGCGGCGGTGGCAGCCTGGATATCCTGCTGCGCCTGTTCCGCCTCCGATCGGTTGCCGTCCTGCACCGCCGTCGCGGCGCGTGTCACCGCCGCCGACAGCTGTCCGATTACCGCCGTCAGACCGGCTTGCTCGCTGGGCTCAGTCGACTTGGCGGACTGGATTTGCGCACCGGCATCGACGAGCGCCTTGCCGACCGATTGCAACGTGCGCGACGTATATGTCGAAGGGGCTGCCCCGGCGGCCCAGGCACCCAGGACCAGCGATGCGGTCTGTGCGGCCGAAGCCGCGGTTTTCGACTGCTGCTCGATCTGGTCGGAAGGCGAGCATGCCGTCAGCACAAACGTTGTCAGCAACAGGCACAGCCGGTCCGGTCGAAGACCAATAGCTGCAATGGCATCTACAATACGTGTTTGTAGCGTTGCTGCCACACGATTGTTCTCCCCGGCACCAGGCGACCTCGGCGTACAATTTCATCTAGGGCGCCTGGTGGTCACGTCAACTGAACCGTCGGGAACTGCCTGGCAACGCGGAACAAACCTTCGATCGCCGGATTAGGGATATCAGGAGGCAAAGGTCATGGACAAGGAAGAGCGTATCAGGCAGCGGGCCCATGAGATATGGGAGCGCGAAGGCCGTCCGCAAGGACGCGAGCGCGAGCATTGGGACCAGGCCGTGCAGGAGATCGAAGCTGAGGGCTCCGAAGCCGAACGCGGTCCGGTCGTGCCCGATCCAACGGTTGAGACCGGCTCCGATCCCGAGGTGCGCGGCAGCAAGCGGCGGGGGAAGTGAGCCCCAATGCCTCGTCTCGTCGCCTGGATCGTGGTCGTACTGGTCGTGCTCTTCGCCGCATGGCTGATGCTTGGGCGCGACAGGACCAGCACTGGTGGCGAAACTCAGCCCTCGCCACATGCAATAGACCAGAATGGATAGGAGCTGACATGACGGCTAGGGAAAGCCATCCCGAACAGGACCCTGCGGAAGGATCGCGATCGACGATAGAAAAGCAGCTCCGCAAGGAGCAAGGCGGCGAGGCGAAGAATCGCGAAGCCAAGCCAACTTCCGACAAATCCGGCAGCAAGGCCAAGTTGCCTCCGGAAGCGCCGAAGAAAGGCTCAGGCCTGGACTGAGCGGCTGGTTTCACGTTTCCACGTCGTCATTCCTCCTCGCTCCGTCGCGCGAATGGTTGTCATTCGGGCAGATCGCCGGCAGCCGCTTCTGTCCTCTTTCCAGCCGAGCCGGTGCCTTGAAATAATGAGGATAGCGTTCCCGGACGATTGCGAGCACCTCGAAGATGCGGCGAAGATGCGTTCGCATCGCCTCTTCCGCCGCAAATGCGTCGGCCTGCTCGAGCGCATCGACGATCCGCCGATGTTGGCCGAGAACCACCGACATGCTGTCGAGGCGCGGGAAAGACAGGAAGCGGAAACGGTCCATGTGCAGCTTCGCCGCGCTGATGTCGGCCCAGATTCCGGGGAAGCCGGCATGGCTGGCAATGTGCTGGTGGAACAGCTCGTCCGACTTGAAGAAGCGCCTGTCGTCCGAGATGGAGGCGAACGTCTCCTGGACCGCCAGTTCGCCTTTGAGCATGGCGAGCAGTTCGGCGCGGCGCGGGCTCTCGACCGCACGCTTGACCAGGCCGACTTCAAGCGCTTCGCGCAGGAACTGCGATTTCTCGAGATCGGCGATCCGCAGCGGCGCCACCATGCTGCCGCGCTGCGGATAGATGTCGATCAGGCCAAGTCCGGCCAGCCGGGCGAGCGCCTCTCTGACCGGCGTGCGGCTCACGCCGAGGGCTTCCGACATCGCCTTTTCGGAAATCAGCTCGTGCGGCTTCAGGCGGAAGGTCAGGATCTGGTCGAGCAGGACCTCGAACGTCCTCGCCGCGACTGAAGCGCCGGGGCCGGTTTCGCCAAGCCGCCCCTCGGTGATGGTCCGCATTCCCAAAAGCCTTGCCATCGGCAATTCCCTTAAAGGCTCGGCAGCTTCAAGCCGTTCATGAAATGGCTGCGCAAGCAGCAGCGCCGATGTTATTCCTTGCGCGGAGAACCGCCGATGCGCGCCAGCAGGCCGCCATCGACGCGCACGACTTCGCCGGTGACGAAGGAGGCATCGTCGGACAGCAGGAAGGCAACGACGGCCGCAATCTCTTGCGGCTGGGCGGTGCGGCCGAGCGGATGCATGTTGTCAAGGATGCGCATGATCTCGTCGGGCTTATCGTTCAGCTTGACCGCATCCCGCAGCATCGGCGTGTCGACCGCGCCCGGAGCCACGGCATTGACGCGCACACCGAGCGGCGCATAGTCGACGGCCATGGATTTGACCAGCCCGATCAAGCCGTGCTTGGCCGTGCTGTAGGCCAGAACCCCTTCCTGGCTGGCCAGGCCTTGCACCGAGCTCATATGGACGATGGCGCCGCGGCTTTGCCGCAGCAGCGGCATCGCCGCGCGGGAGAGCAGATAGGCAGCCTTGAGGTTGACATTCATCACCTCGTCCCAAAGCGCCTCGTCCGTGGTCTCCACCGTTCCGTAACGCTGGATGCCGGCATTGTGGGAAAGCATGTCGAGCCCGCCGAACGCGGACCGGGCAAGCTCGACGGCGCGGCCGCAGGCTTCGGTGTCGGCGGTCGAGCCGAGCACGGTGTGCACGGTCACGCCGCGCGCCGCAAGCTGCGCCGCGACCTCGTCCAGCTGATCGCCCACACGGTCGAAGAGGATCAGGTCGACACCTTGCTGGGCCAGCCTTTCGGCGACAGCACGGCCGATGCCCATGGCCGCCCCGGTGACCAGTGCGCGTTTCTTGAACTCAGCCATTTCTCCTCCCACGAACAGTTGCAGCGGCTGCCATGGTAGTCGATCAGCGACGTATGACGTACCCTTTTCGCTGAGCCGGCCCGAGCGTATTCGGCGTCATGTCGATCCTTGCATGAAGGCCAGTGTTTCCGCGCGCGTCGGCGCGCCGAGCCGTCCGCCAAAACGCAGGCACTTCAGCGCAGCGGCGGCGCTTGCCACTGCTATGGCCTGCTCCTCATCCCAACCTTCAGCCAGCCCCAGAGCGAAGGTGCCGTGAAACACGTCGCCCGCCGCCAGCGTGTCGACGGCTTCGACTCGCGGCGACGGCAGATGACGGACATCATTGCTGCTCGGGTGCTGGAACGCGGTGCCGTTCGCCCCATCGGTGATCGCGACGAAGGCGCCGGTCCGTTCGCCCAGAATAGCGACGGCGGAACCGGCGGAAACCTCTGGACCGCAAAGGATACGCGCCGCGGGCAGCGAAGCAATGACATGCGAGGCGAGCGGCAGCAATCGGTCGAGCACCGGTCGCGACGCAATATCGGCGTCGAGGATCGCCGGAATGCAGCATTCGCGGGCCTTCGCCAGCGCCATCGCGGCGGCTCCGGGCCAACGAACGTCGACCAGGACGGCGTCGAAGCGGGAAAAATCCACGGGCGGAAGACGGTCCGGATCGGCTTGCGTGACGGAATCGTAGAAGGGCACAATCATGCGCTCGCCGGCGGCATCGACCAGGATCGTGGCAATGGCCGAGCGGCCATCTTCAACCCTGCGCACCAACGAACAGTCGACCCGCTCCGCCGCCATCTGGGCGATGACATCGCGGCCGACGGCATCGTTGCCGACGCTTGCCCATAGCCAGACCTGCCCGCCCTGGCGGCTTGCCGACGCGGCGGCACTTGCCGCCATGCCGGCGGCGATCTGCACGGCCTCGCTCGGCAGGAACTTGCCGGCGCCGGACGGCAGGACATCGAGGCGCAAGATCGTGTCGTAGGTGAGCGCGCCGACGCAGAGCAGGCGGGGCGCCCTCATTGCAGCCTATAACCGCGCTGATGGGCAATCGCCGTCATTACGCCTCTCAGTTCGGCAAGGCCGCGAAGACGGCCGATCACGGGGTAGCCGGGATGGGTGTGCCGCGTGGCGTCATCGATCAGCTCGTGGCCGTGATCCGGGCGAAACGGCAGCAGCGCCGGTTGCCCGGCGTCGCGGCGGCGTTGCTGCTCGTCGAGCAAGATCGAGACCACCGAAACCATGTCGACATCCCCGTTCAGATGCTCGGACTCCATGAACGACCCGTCCGGATCCTTGCTGACGTTGCGCAGGTGCACGAAGTTGATCTTGTGCGCAAAGCGCCTGGCGATGGCGGGCACGTCATTGGCCGGATTGGCGCCCAGCGACCCCGTGCACAAGGTAAGGCCGCTATGGGCCGATGGCACCGCATCCAGGATAAAGGCGATGTCGTCGGCGTTCTTGACGATCCGGCACAGGCCGACGAGATCGCGCGGCGGATCGTCCGGGTGGATCGCCAACGTGACGCCCGCCTCTTCGGCCGCCGGCAGCACGTGTTCGAGAAAACGGACGAGATTCTCGCGCAGCCGGTCGTGAGACAGGCTAGACTGCTCGGCCACCACTTCGCGCAATTCCGCTATGTCATAGCGCTTGAAGGCGCCCGGCAGGCCGGCCATGATGTTGGCAAGCAGACGCTCTTTTGACGCATCCGGCGTCGCCTCGAACCATTCGCTTGCCCGCTGGAGAACATCGGACGCATAGTCGCGCTCAGATCCCTTGCGCTGCAGCATGTAACAATCGAACGCGGCAAGCTCGTGCATGTTCATGCGGAGCGCCCGTCCGCCGCCCGGCAGCGGCGCAGCCAGGTCGGTCCGGGTCCAGTCGAGGATCAGCATGAAGTTGTAGCAGACGGTGCGCACACCGCAGGCGCCGAGATTGCGTAAGGTCTGCCTGAAATTGTCGTAGAGCCGGTCGAGATCGCCGCGGCCGAGCTTGATGTCCTCGTGCACGGGCACGCTCTCGACGACGCTCCATTTGAGGCCCATCGCCTGATCCGCCTCGATAAGCGCCTGGCGCTGCCTGATGGCGTGGATCGGCCAGACTTCGCCGTAAGGAATGTCGTGCAATGCCGTCACGATGCCGGTCGCGCCGGCCTGCCTGGCATGGGCAAGCGTTGCCGCGTCGCTCGGGCCAAACCATCGCCACGTCTGCTCCATTCGACCTCCAGCTACGGCTCCCCGACGAGACTGCTGTCTATTGGATGCCACCATGGCAGTCAATTGCTTGCCGCAGCCCAGTGCTGTGTCCGCGTTCGGGCGGCCGCCCTTAGAGATTACAACGATACGTGGCGTTCAGATTGAACGGCTACGCAAGATCCGGGTTTCGGCTGGCCCAAAGCATGCCGCGCTCGAACATCGTACGCATTTGCGGCACTGCGAACTCGTCGGCGGTGTGGCCGAGTGCGCTGTAGAAGACGCGGCCCTTGCCGTAGCGGCGCTTCCAGACAACCGGCATGACGACGCCGGCGATGAAATCGAGATGCTCGCCGGTGAAAGTAGTCGTCGCCAGCACCTCGTTGGTCGGATCGACATGCATGTAATACTGCTCTGAACGGTAGGCGAAGCCGTCGATGCCCTGCATGACCGGATCGTCTGGCATGGTGATATCGACGTGATAGTCGATGATGCTGCCTGGATGGGCGACCCACTGGCCGCCGGTCATGAACTGGTATTCCGGCTCGTTGCGGAAGCTGTCGCACATCGTGCCGTGAAAGCCCGCAAGGCCGGTGCCGGCCCCGACGGCGTTGGTCAGGTTTTGCAGTTCCGGCCTTTCGATCGTCGACATGGTGATCACCGGGACAATGAGATCGAGCTTGCCCAGTTGCGGATCGGCAAGCGCCGAAGTCCCCTGCTCCAGCTGCACGTCGAAGCCGTTGCCGGCCAGCATCTCCTTGACGATGTGGGCGCTACGGGCCGGCGTGTGGCCTTCCCAGCCGCCCCAGAAAATCAGTGCCGTCTTGCTCATCGTGTCATCCCCTATTCCAGAATTCCGAAAGGTAGATCGGCGTGCATTGGCGCCGGCCGCGCGCAGCCATATCTCAGGTCGATACGCCGCCCTGTCTCTGCTGAAGAGATGATCGATTCCATGATTTCCAGGACATGGAGGGAAAGATCGAGGCTGGCGCGGTGTTGCCTGCCCGAGACGATCGCCTGCGCCATGTCGGCGAGGCCGAGGCCCCGGTAATTGCCGTCGCCATAGGAATGGATCTGATCGGCCACCGTCCAGTCGCCCTTGCGCTGGCTGGTCCTGATGTCGCCCTGGAACTGATTGGGATCGGAGACGATCATCGAGCCGGTGGTCCCGTAAAGTTCGATGTGATTGTGTTCATGCTTCCAGACGTCGAAGCTGGTGGTGATCGAAACCGCCGCGCCGTTCTCGAATGCGAGCAGGCCGGAAATATGGGTCGGCACCTCGACCCGGATGGTTTCGCCCTGGCGCGGTCCGGAACCGATGATGCGGGTGGGATAGGATGACTTCGCCTGTCCGGTCACGGATTTTACCGGACCCAGGAGATTGACTAGGCAGGTCAGATAGTACGGTCCCATGTCGAGCATCGGCCCACCGCCGGGCTGATAGTAGAAATTCGGATTGGGATGCCAGAGCTCGTGGCCGGGCACCTGCATGAAGGCAGAGCCGGCGACGATGGTTCCAACCGCATCCTCATCGACCAGGCGCCGCGCCGTCTGGTGGGAGCCGCCAAGAAAAGTGTCGGGTGCGCAGCCGACGCGCACGCCCTGTTCGCGCGCGGCCGCGACCAGCCGCTCGGCGTCGCTGAGCGTCGTTGCCAGCGGCTTCTCGGAATAGACGTGCTTGCCTTGCCCGACAGCCTGCAGGCCGACCGGCACATGATGCTGCGGCGTCGTCAGATTGAGCACGATCTCGACGCGCGGATCGGCCAACAGCGCGTCGACCGGCATCGCAGCCAGGCCGTAGGCCGCTGCCTTGGCCTCGGCTGCCGCCCGGTTGATGTCGGCGACGCCGATAATGTCGAGCACCGGGAATTGCGGCGATGCCTTCAGATAGGCATCCGAAATGTTGCCGCAGCCGATAATGCCGACACCGATCCTCCGCATGGGCTTCTCCTCAAAAGGCGGCATTGATGAAACAGCAGAACTCGTTTGTCACCCCCCTTTCGGCCGGACGCGGTTGTCCCGTGACAAGTGCTTACCTCGAGAGCCTCAGAACCGCCGCCCGATCACAATCGCGCGCTTATGCGCGAGCCGCTTGCTTTCGAGGTCGAACGGCCGGTACTCAGCAACACTGCTTCCTGTAGCTTGCTCGACATTTTGATGCCGGCTTTGAGCACAGCACAGATTTTCACCCGTAGAAGGACGCACATGATCCGCCCACAAGGAACCATCGCACCGATCCTGACGCCGTTCGAAAACGACGGCTGCATTGCCCGCGACCTCTGGATATCACACGCCAAGTGGGTGCTGGATCAGGGAGCGCATTTCCTGTCGCCGTTCGGCACCACGGGCGAGGCGTTGTCCGTCTCGTTGCGCGAGCGCATGCAGGCGCTGGAGTGGCTGGTCGAGGCCGGCATTTCGCCAAGCCGGCTTATGCCCGGCACCGGTGTCACAGCACTTGCCGAGACTGTCGAGCTGACCGCGCATGCCGTCGGGCTCGGCTGTGCCGGGGTGATGGTGCTGCCGTCGTTCTTCTATACGGCCGCCGGCGACACCGGTCAGGCCCGTTATTATGGCGAGCTGATCGAACGGGTGGCGAACCCGGCGATGAGGATGATCCTCTACCACATCCCGCAAAATTCCGGCGTAGCGGTGAGCCCGGCGCTGACCGCCCGATTGAGCGAAGCGTTTCCCGATGTCGTGGTGGCTTACAAGGACAGCGCCGGCGACTGGAACAACACCGCGGCGGTCATTGCGGCAGCCCCAAGGGTCGCGGTGTTCCCGAGTTCGGAAGCACAGCTGACGAAAGGCCTCGCCAACGGTGCTGCCGGCTGCATCTCGGCGACAGTCAATCTGAATGCCGCAGCGATCCGGGCCCTCTACGACGCAGTGCTGGCGGGAGAGGACACTACGGACGCGGATGCCGCCATCAGGGCGTTCCGCAAAATCATCCAGGACGCCGGCCTCATCACTGCGATGAAGGCAGTGCTGGCGGTACGGTCCGGCGACAGACGCTGGCTGAATCTGCGCGCGCCGCATGAGAACGCGACGCAAGCCACCGGCGAAGCCGTGCTCGCCGCTCTCGGCCCGCTAGCCGACCATATCGGCCGGAGCTGACTATCGGGCCGTGTTCAGGGCGGCAGCAGCGCGTATCAGCGCCTTGAACGCATTCTCATCTATGTCTTCGCCCTCACGGATATCGATGGCGCGCCTGGTGTTGCCTTCGAGGCTGGAGTTGAACAGGCCGGAAGGGTCCTGCAGCGAGGCGCCCTTTGCGAAGGTCACTTTCACGACGTTCTTGTAGGTCTCGCCAGTGCAGATTATTCCGGCGTGCGACCACACCGGAACGCCTCGCCACTTCCACTCCTCGACCACTTCCGGGTCGGCCTGCTTGATGAGGGCGCGGACATGGGAAAGCGTCTTGCCTCGCCAATCGCCCAGCTCGCTGATCCTCGCATCGATCAGCTGAGAGGGAGAGTTGTCTGCACTTCTTTCCATTGAGTCACTCTTCATCATCATTGTCGCTTTCCCTTGGTTGTTGCCGCTCGCCCGTCACATGAATACCGCTAGTCGGCACCGGATTTGCCGGGATGACTGGCATTCCACTCACATTCGCTCGCCTGGCAATTGGCTGGCTTGCTTTATCCAGTCGGCGAGTTGAGCTTCGTCGAGCAGGTCGTCCTCGTAGATATCGAGGTAGCGCACGTCCTTGTGCTTGGACTCACCGGGTGGGACGGGACGCAGCGACGCGCCGCGGAAGAAAGCCAGCTTGATGTACTTTGTGAAGCAATGGAAGTTGAGGAACCACCCCTGACCCTCTACGCCGTAGAAGGGCGAGTTCCATTTGACGGCCTTGCGCACGTCAGGGACGTTGCGCACGATGAGCGCGTCGAGGCGACGCCCGACGTCGCGTTTCCAGCCCGGCATGGCCGCGATGTAGGCCTGCACAGGAGCGTCACCATCACCCTTCGGGATCTGCGGGTTGCCGCCTGCGAGGAGGACCGGCTTGGCGGCTGCAGGCTTGGCGGCGGACTTCTTCGCGACCGCCGATGACTTGATGGACGTCTTGTTGGCCATGCATTCACTCCAATGCGCCGGTGCCCCCCGCGCTGCGCCGCTTGGGCGCGTAAGGCAGCACGAACATGTACAGTCCGGTAAGCAGGAGCAAGCCGAGTGGAAACAGCGGCATGAGGTATACCCAGTAGGAGGGTTCCTTGCCTACTCCCAGGCTGATGAAGATGGCGGCGACGACCGCCGCAAAGATGATCGACAGCCAGCGGTGGATCTGCCGAACCCATTTGTTCCAATCCATTGAGACCTCCTCTGAAGACGAACCGAGCGGATCGGGCGGCCCGTTTGGCGGCTCCCGCCGGGCAGCCACGCCACTGAATGCGTGCCTTACCAGCGCGCCAGCTGTGTGATTTGAATGAGATTGCCGCAGTTGTCGTTCAGCTGGGCTATGATCGAGCCGGTTACTTCGGTCGGCGGCATGGTGAACTTGGCGCCGCGCGCTTTGATGCGCTCGTAGTCCTCCTTGACGTTATCGGTGAAGAACATG
Organism: Mesorhizobium sp. M0410; assembly: GCF_040321435.1. Classification (NCBI taxonomy): domain Bacteria; kingdom Pseudomonadati; phylum Pseudomonadota; class Alphaproteobacteria; order Hyphomicrobiales; family Phyllobacteriaceae; genus Mesorhizobium; species Mesorhizobium sp. M0410. The sequence goes on along the minus strand of NZ_JAMYRN010000013.1, from coordinate 5,730 downwards.
ACCGCGGGCTGGCCCTGCTGGAAAATAGCTTGCTGGTAGGTCTTTGCAGCGGGGTTGTCATTGAGCGCGAGTTGCAGCTCGGCACCGTCCGGCTCGTCGGGTGATGCGACGGTCAGCCAGCGAAACGGCCCATTGCTGAAATCGGCCTTCTTGGTAAAGCCGAGCGTTTCGGTGTAGAAACCCAGAGCCTTTTCCTGGTCATCCACGTATACTTTGGTCAACTTGATCTTCATTGGCTTGCCTCCATTATCGCTCCGCCATCTGCCGCCCTGTAACAGAGCCCTTGCTTGAATAGCGCAGGCGGATCTCAGTCCGTTCGCGCAAGAACCTGCTCCAGATCGTCAAAGAACCTCGGCCAGCCGACTTTGGCACCCCGGAAGTAAGGCTGCTGATCCGGCCGGAAGCCCGACTGTTCCATACGCAAGCGGGCGCCGATGCTCGTGGGGGTGATCGTCCAGGAGACGACACTCTTGAGATCCTTGGTATCCCACGTGTAAGTCAGCGTTCTGTTAGGCTCGACCGTCTGGACCTGACATTCGACAGAGCCCCAGGCCGCGTGAAGGTTGAAACGGTGGTCCGCGACAGGTTTGAAGTCGTTTTTCATGAGCCACTCCTCGATCAAGTGTGGTTGCGTGAGCGCGCGCCAGATCTTCTCGGGCGGATAAGCGATTTCCCGTTCGACAATGACGGAGAGCGTTTCGGTCGCTATTTCGTTCACTGGTCCATCCTTTTGAGCAGGTCCTCGAGGTCGTCGAACCGGCTCTGCTAGAACCCGGTCATCTGACTTGTCCAGTCGATCAAGGGGGCAAGCGCCGCAAGCTGCGCGCTATAATGGGTCTGCCGTCCCGCATGGCGGTCGCGCACCAGCCCCGCCCGCCGCAAAACCCCGAGATGTTTCGACACGGCCGGTTGCGAGATCCCGGCCTGAGCCGTCAGCGCGCCGACTGTCTGCTCTCCCTCGCGACACAGTCGCTCAAAAATAGCGCGCCGAGTCGGATCGGCAAGCGTTCTGAAGAGCACATCGTGAGCGTTTGGCATTGGGATAGATAACCCTTCGGCTATTGATCGATGCATAACCACCGGGATATGTGTGAGTCAAGCGGGAAGCGGCATAATTCTCGTTGCAGGAGCGGTCACTTGCTTCGCTCACGCAGCCAGTTGCTCATTCGCCGTGCACTGGAATTGTCACACGTAATGCGCTATATGACCATCTACATGGTCAGGAGCTGACATGGGCGCGGTCAATCTGGCGGACGCCAAGGCACATCTGAGTGAGCTCATCGACCGGGTCGAGGCTGGAGACTCGATCGACATAACCCGGCGTGGCAAGCCGGTCGCCAGGCTCACGGCCGTGGCCCGCCCTCGCAAACGGATCGACGCCGTCCTGCTCCAATCCCTGACCGCAACCATGCCTCTGCAGGCTCAGGCTGCCGCCGATCTGGTGCGATCGATGCGAGATGGCGATCGCTATTGATGTCCTATCTCGATACTTCGCTGATCGTCGCGGCGCTATCCAACGAAGCCATGACCGCGCGCGTTCAGGGCTGGCTGGCGGAGCAGGACCCAGCGCAACTTGTGATCAGCGACTGGACCATCACCGAGATGTCCTCCGCCATGGCGATCAAGCTTCGGACCGGACAGATCGACTTGGAGCAGCGCGCGGCTGCGCTCGCGATGTTCAATAAGCTGGTCGCTGAGAGCTTCACCGTGCTGCCGGTGACGGGCGGGCATTTTCAGGTCGCCGCGAAATTCGCCGATCAGCATATGCTCGGGCTTCGTGCTGGCGACGCCCTGCACCTCGCGACGGCATCGGAGCATGGCGCCACAGTGTGGACCCTCGACCAGCGGCTCGCCGAGGCAGGACCGATTCTCGGCGTACCGACGCAGTTGCTGGCATGATCAGGGCCTCTCCTCCAAAATGAATATACCCAAGCTGCGTTGCGAGTTGATCACGCTCATTGAAGGGAGCTGGCCGGGAGCGAACTGGCGGCTTTCGATGTTGCCCTAGCGGCGCGTCGGGCACGCAGAGCGATGCTGTCAACCACAAGCGTCTGCACGGGCGAGGAGAAAGGCCGCTTCGCGCGCGTTGCGGGTGAGCTTGGCCGCAGCCTCGAACTCGGCGCGGGCCTCGGCCAGCCGGCCGGCCCGAAACAGAAAATCGCCCCTCGCCGCCGGCAATGGCGCATAATTGCGCAAGGCGGCGGCGTCGGCAATCTCGTCCACCAGCCGCAGGCCCGCTTCAGGCCCGAAGGCCATGCTGTGGGCGACCGCTCGATTGAGATCGACCACCGGCGAGGGCATCACTGCTCGTAGCCGGTCGTAGAGCGCTGCGATGCGGGGCCAGTCGGTATCGGCCGGACTGCGCGCCCGCGCGTGACAGGCTGCAAGCGCGGCCTGCAACACATAGGGGCCATCGCCCCCGAGAGCTTCGGCACGGGCCAGCGCGTCAAGGCCCCGGCGGATCAGCAGTTGGTCCCAGCGTGCGCGGTTTTGCTCGGTCAGGGTCGAGAGGGCGCCGTCCGGCCCGATGCGTGCGGGCAGGCGCGATGCCTGGATTTCCATCAGAGCCAGCAGACCGAACACCTCGGCATCCTCGGCCATCAGACCCGCCAGCATGCGGCCCAGCCGTTGTGCCTCCAGGCACAGGCCCGGCCGGACAAGGTCGTCGCCGGCCGTGGCAGCATAGCCTTCATTGAAGATGAGGTAGATGACCTCCAGCACCGAGGAAAGACGCACTGCACGCTCGGCACCGCGCGGCACCTCGAAGCTAAGCCCCGCCTTTCCGATCGTCCTCTTCGCGCGGACGATGCGCTGGGCGATCGTCACCTCGCTCGACAGGAAAGCACGGGCGATCTCGTCCGTCGTCAGGCCGCCGATGACACGCAGCGTGAGCGCTGCGCGAGCGTCGGCCGAAAGTATCGGGTGGCAGGCTGTGAAGATGAGGCCCAGCAGCTCGTCGCCAAGATCGTCGTTCATGGCCATTTCGTTTCCCTCGGCCGTACGGTCGCACTCGCCGTCCAGCTCCCGGGCGATCTCCTCATGCTTGCGCTCGCGCATCTTGTCGCGACGGATCGCGTCGATGGCGCGGCGTTTGGCGACCGTCATCAGCCAAGCGCCGGGATTGGCCGGAACGCCGGTCCTGGACCATTCGGAGAGGGCTATGACCAGGGCGTCCTGCACCAGTTCCTCTGCAAGGTCGACATTGCGCACGAGGCGGGCCAGGCCCGCAATGAGCCGGGCCCGTTCAATGCGAAAAATCGCCTCGATCGCCTGGTGCGTCTCGCCTGCGGTCATGCCGCCTTGTCGGCCAAAGCCACAATGGAGGCAAGCAGGTTGCGGCCGACAGGTTCAGTTGCCGCTGCGCTTCTCGCGCGTCCGGTCACGGATTTCCGTGACCTCCGGCGTCAGATTCCCATTGCCAATCAGCCATCTCGTACAGCGGCCGGATTTCGATCTCGCTCGGTCCCGGCATGGGATTGGGGCAGCGCTTCACCCAGGCGACCGCCTCGTCCATGTCCTTGACTTCCCAGAGCCAAAAACCGGCGACCAGTTCGCGGGTCTCGGCGAAAGGCCCGTCGATGACCGTCCGGCGGGGACCATCGAACGCAACGCGCTTGCCCTGCGAGGAGGGCTTGAGGCCGTCGGCGTCGAGCAAGATGCCGGCATTGCGCAGCTCGTCGTTAAATCTGCCCATCGCCTCCATCGCCTCTTTCGCCTCGGGCGTCGGGAGAAAGCCCTTTTCGCTGTCCTCGGTAGCCTTCACGAGCACCATCACACGCATCGTCTGTCTCCTTGTTTGAGCCGGCCTCACCGACCGGCAGCGAAACGACGAACGGAGTTTAGGAAATCGACATTGTCCTGCAGATTTTTTTTCGAGCTTGAAGAGAAAGATGCCGATGGCTGCTCCCCTGGTCAGGGGTCGCGATGGCGCGATATCGAGATTGGGCGCTACGCTGGTCGCGGATTGTAAGTAATTCTACGCTAAAGTCCTCCGCGTCCAGCCGCGTTGGTTCCGCTCTTGGACCCGACACGCATGAGTGGCCTGCCTAAACCATTTCGGGACGTTTAGAAGCCTCGCGGATCGCCTTGTGCACGCGGCGCTGCAAATCCATGAAGGCCGGAGTTTCCATGACCTCTTCCCGGCGCGGGCGCTCGATATCGACATTGAAGGTCTGCATGATGCGTCCCGGCCCGATCCCCATCACGACGATGCGGTCCGACAGGTAGACGGCTTCTTCCACATCATGGGTGACGAAGAGCACGGTGAGCCTGTGCTCCTCCCAGATCTGCGTCAGGAGTTCCTGCATCTGATGCCTGGTCAAGGCATCGAGCGCGCCAAAGGGCTCGTCCATCAGAAGCATTTTGGGTCGATAGGAAAGGGCACGCGCTATGGCCACGCGCTGCTTCATGCCGCCAGAAAGCTCAGATGGATAGCAATTGGCGCTATGAGGGAGCTTGACCAGATCGAGATGCTCGCGCGCTATCCTGCGGCAGGTCGCGCGGTCATGACCCGCGGCCTTGAGCGCGAACTCGATGTTCTGCTGCGCCGTCAGCCAGGGAAGCAGGGTGTAGGACTGAAAGACGACGCCGCGGTCGAGGCCCGGCCGCAGGATGGGCGCACCATCGATAGCAAGATCTCCCGCGTCGAAATCCTGCAGTCCGGCAACGATCGACAGCAGCGTGCTCTTGCCGCAACCCGACGTGCCCACCAGCGAGACGAACTCGTTGTCGGCAAGATCGAGATTGATATCGCGCAGCACTTCCGTGCGCCGTGCGCCCGTGCCGAAGCTTTTGTGGAGGCCTTCGATCCGCAGTTTGGGCAAACTCATCGGCCCGGCCTCATTGCACGTGGCCCTCCTGCCGGAACAGCACTTTTCCCAGTGCCTTCATGACCTGGTCGGTAATGAGGCCAAGCACGCCCAGCAGCAGGATGTAGCCGATGATGGTGTTTGTCTGGAAATAGCGCTGGGACACGGTGATGCGGTAGCCGAGGCCTGATGTCGCCGCGACAAGTTCCGCCAACACCAGCCAGGTCCATGCCCAGCCGAGACTTATGCGCAACGTATCCCAGATGCCTGGCAAGGCGCTGGGAACGACGATGCGCGTCAGGATCTTGCGATCCGGCAGGCCGAGCGTCCTGCCAAGGCCGATGAAATCAGCGGGAACCCGCTTCACATTGTCCATGATCATCAGCACCTGCTGGAAAAAGGTGCCTATGAAGATGATCAGGAATTTCTGGGCATCGCCCGTCCCCGACCACAGGATGGAGAGAGGCACGAAAGCGACCACCGGCATGTAGCGGATGAAATCCACAAGTGGCTCGATCGCCGCTTCCCAGGTTCTGAAGCTGCCGATCAGCACGCCGATCGGAATCGCCAATGCGGAGGCGATGAGAAAGCCAACAGAAATACGGTATATCGAGGTCCTGAGATCCAGCCCATAGCGTGCCGTCACCCGAGAGCTTGCCGAGCTGGGTCACCACGCTTCCCGGCGACGGCAGGAAAATTGGCTTTACCAGTCCCAGCCCCGTTGCCGCCCACCAGGCGAGGCCGAGGCCGGCAAAGACGGCCACTGCTATCATCAGGAAGCGTGAGCGTGCGATGGGCGCGGCGGAGCCGGGGGGTGGGCGGCGGGGCCTGGGGGGGTTGTTTACACGCCCCCGGCGGGGGGGGGTGGGGGGGGGGGTGGGGGGCCGCGGGGAGGCGCGTTTGGGGACCCCCCCCCGCCGGG